>CAWVVN010000170.1:0-1709 GCA_963933605.1 uncultured Verrucomicrobiales bacterium | reverse complement strand
CTCAATGACCTCGATGATAAGTGTCCCTATGAGACGCCCAATCTGGACAAGCTCGCTGCCATGGGCATGAATTTCACCCAGGCGTATTCACCCGCGCCGAGCTGCTCCCCCTCCCGCGCGGGCATCATCACCGGCCAGCACCCGGCACAGCTCGGGATGACGCATGTCTATTTGGGGAAAGTTACCGAAGGCAGACCCAAGGATCAGTTTCTCTCGCCCTACCTTGATCAACACCTCAACTTCGATCACCTGACCTTGGCCGATGCCATGAAAGACAACGGCTACAAAACCGGCCATGTCGGCAAATGGCATATCGGACCCAATGCTGACAACTACGGCTTTGAGTTTGTCGATCATAGCCGCGGCGTGCACCGGGGCATGAAGGATCGCACCAAGGATTTCCCCACCGCCAAAGACAAACAGTATCCCTTGAGTCAGGAAAAATACTTCCCCTTCAGCGACAAGAAACCTGACGGAATCTCCTACCCCTACGATCAGCTCACCGAATCTGCGCTGAAGTTCATGACTGAGAACAAGAGCGAGCCCTTCTTCCTCAACATGTGGCACTGGATGGTGCACTGGCCCGTGCTCACCCGTAATGGTGAACTGCTCGAGTATTACTGTGATAAAATGGGCCAGCCCTTCCCACCAACATCTACAGCGGGAGACATGACCTTACCGGGTCAGCAAAACCCCTACTTCGCCTCCATGGTCACCACCATCGACTGGAGCCTGGGACGCGTCATGGACTATCTGAAAAACACCGACGACCCGCGTAACCCCGGCAAGAAACTTATCGAGACCACCTACATCTTCTTTAGCTCTGATAACGGCGGCGCCGAACAGAAAGCAAAAGAAACCATCTCCGACAACTTCCCGCTCAAGTATGGCAAAACAAACACCGAAGAAGGTGGAGTGCGCGTGCCCATGGTAGTGGCAGGCCCGGGAGTCACCAAGAGCAGCCGCTTTGACGGACTGGTCAACCAGCTCGACTACTTCCCCACTATCCTCAAGGTCACCGCATCGAGCATCGCTGCTGATCAAAAAAAGCGACTCAGCGGCCTGGACATCTCCGGCGTTCTCACCGGGACGAGTGAAAAGATCGTCAATACTGAAGGCAAAGAGCGAACCCACCTGTTCTGGCACTATCCACACGGCGGAGGAAACATGAAGTCCGCCATTCGTGAAGGAGACTTCAAACTCTACCAACACGCCCAAGCCGGCAGCTACGAACTTTACCGCCTCTCCAAAGACGGCGCACGGCAAGACATCGAAGAGAACATCAACCTGATTAACGATCCTGAATACGCAGAGCTCACCAAAGGCCTCACATCCAAACTCAATGCCGATCTCAAAGCCCATAACGCGCAAGGCCCTTATCTGAACCCCACCTACAAAGGCAACACCCTGCAAGCTGCCAGCATCAGCCAGTCTGCCCTCTCCGGCCAGCAAGCGAGCCTGAGCATTGACCCCAAAGGCCCAGCCATTGCCAAAGCCTACGTCATCTATCTGCCAAGCACTGATGCGCCGCAGAAGAAACACAGAAATGAAACCGGCATTGACACCACAGCACCCCAGATCCGTGTCAAATACCCTGCCGAAATCAAAGACAAAGGCTACTCCGTATCCGCCACCATCCCCGAGGGTATTACTACCTATCGCTTCATCCTCGTCGATGAACACAACTTCCTCATCTACGGGGAAGAGCA
>CAWVVN010000169.1:0-1826 GCA_963933605.1 uncultured Verrucomicrobiales bacterium | reverse complement strand
CACACTACACCAATACCTCATGCCATCTCATGACCTGACGCCAACTGCAAACACCGCTATTATCGGTGCCGGCATCACAGGTCTCTGTGTCGCCCATTCCCTCCATCATCAAGCATCAGGAGGACAATCATTTGACTTAATTGAAGCCTCGAGTGAAGTCGGTGGAGCCATTCAGAGCACTCTCAATAATGGCTATCTTGCTGAACACGGGCCCAACAGCATCTTACTTAAAGACAAGCGCATTGCCAAACTACTGCAGCAAATAGGCCTCGATGAAGATTCCCAGAGCAAGGATCTACTACCAGCTCGTCCCGAGGCTCATAAACGTTACATTGTTCAAGATGGCAAACCCGTTGCCATGCCTGGATCCCCTATCGCACTGGTCAAATCGCCCTTATTTTCACTGCGCGGTAAACTAAGGCTGCTGTTGGAGCCATTCATTGGCCGATACCGTGGAAAAGAAAAAGCACAAGCAGAGGAAAGCTTTGCCGACTTCGTTCGGCGCCGGCTTGGCTCTGAACTACTGGCCAGTGCCGCAGCACCTTTTGTCAGCGGCATCTATGCTGGAAATCCTGAAACGCTCTCTGTCCGGCACGCCTTCCCTCGCCTCTGGGCAATGGAACAACGCTATCGCTCTATCATCCTGGGCGCCCTTGCCACACAGCTTGGAATCGCCAATAACCCACACCAACTCAGGCCGTCACAAATCGTCTCTTTCCGCTCCGGCATGCACAGCTTACCCAAAGCCATCGCTGACGGTCTACCCGCTGATTCACTGCATCTGGGAGCCAAGATAAGCTCAATCAAACACGATGATGAGGGCTGGGCTATCGAATGGCTTGATGCCGCAGGAGAGCCGCAGACAAGGCACTACCAAAACCTGGTCATCACCATTCCTCCCCACAAGCTCAGTTCCTTGCCATTGCCAGATCCATTGAGTCAAGCTCTTCAGCCCGTCTTCGAGATAGAATCTCCACCGGTGACCAGCTTGGTGCTTGGTTTCAAACGTGAAGATGTCGCTCACCCCTTAGATGGTTTTGGCATGCTGATCAAACAGTCTGAAAACAGCCCATTACTCGGAGTTCTTTTTTCTTCCAGCATGTTTGATGGACGCGCTCCTGATGGTCATGTCAGTCTTACCTGCATGATGGGAGGTTCCATTCATCCTCATTATGCGGATAATAACGACCAAGTCGTCTTGGACGAGCTGCGCAAATTACTTGGCGTAACCGGCACACCAAGCTTCCGACATCAGACTTCATGGCCACGCGCCATTCCTCAATACTCACTCGATTATCAGCAGAAACTGGATACCCTCAGCACCTGCGAGCAATCTCACCCTGGGCTACATCTAGCGGGCAACTACCGTGGCGGCATCTCTGTCGTTGACTGTATGCTCAACGGCCTTGATCTCGGCAAGCAGCTCAGCCAGTGATACAGCCAAGAATACAGCTACTATTCTCAACTAAAAAACTACTCAACCATTATGTCCACCATTTCCCAACTCCTCAGCGACAATATTCGCGACGTTGCCGATTTCCCCAAGCCAGGCATTCTTTTTAAAGACATCTCCACCATCCTCTCTAACCCTGAATTGTTGCGTCACTCGGTCAACGAACTCACCGCTACAGCAAATGGCGAGAAAATAGACAAGGTCGTCGGTATTGACGCACGCGGCTTCATCTTTGCGGCCCCCGTTGCCCTCAATCTCGATGCAGGCTTCGTGCCAGTGCGCAAACAAGGCAAATTACCATGGCAGACTCACTCCATGGCCTACTCCCTTGAATACGGAGAAAATGTCGTCGAAATCCACCAAGACGCCATCC
>CAWVVN010000168.1:0-1847 GCA_963933605.1 uncultured Verrucomicrobiales bacterium | reverse complement strand
CTTCACCTACCCCTTCCAAGGCCTCGACATGAAACTCACCGGCGTCGAGCCCGCCAAAGTCATTAAGGGCATTCTTGGTTGAAGTATCATAGCGCTATCGCTGCGCCTGCACGGATTTGATAATCGATCCATCGCTTTTGATGAAGATTGCCTCGACCTCGTTTTGATCAGCCCAGGCGAGGCCTGCCTCAGCGCCCATTACATAGAGAGCCGTGGCGAGAGCGTCAGCCGTGGCATTGGACGGGTGAATCACTGAACAGGATAACAAGTCATGGTCCGGGGCATGACCCGTCTCAGCATTTTTGATATGATTCTCTTTGAAGTACAGACCGGAGGTCGCAATAGAGGTATTATTCAACGTCACACGCGGACCCACGATGTGTGCATGTGATGGCGGGATGTAGATGGCAACTTTCCATGGCTTGGCTTTGGCATTGTTGCCACGGGCTTTGACCTCACCACCTATCTCCACCAGGAAATCCTGGATATCGAGATCGTCATGCAAGTAATCAGCGATGCGATCAACCGCGTAACCCTTGGCGATGGCAGAGACATCAATCTCTTCACCCTGATGATGAATATCAAATGCGCCGCCAGTGCTCACTTTGAGCTGCTCGGATAAGGTCATGATCTCTCTCAATTCATCCGAGAGTTGAAATCCATCTTTGGAAACAGCCCGATTGTAACGTGAAATCTCAGAGTCAGGTTTCCACGTGGATGCGATTTGATCGATGCCTTGGAGACCCTTTTCCACCTTCTGCTTGATCGCCTCGGCATCCAAGCTCAACTGGGGGTGCTTGCGGTATTGAACCTGATAGCGGGTGCCAAAGATACTCCCGTCAAACGATTGGTAAGTCGACTGCTGTCCGGGTGACTTGAGGAATAAAAAGACACCCAAGCTCACCAACAGCAGAAAAATAATGAAGGAAAACTTACGGATCATCGCGGGCTCATTTTATCGGATCTGAGCGCTCGATCAGAAGCAAGGCACTATCAAAAAGATCATGCGCTGTGGTGATGGTTCCATCAGCATAGAGAAGTGACCACTCGATTTCCCCCTCTTCCTCGTCCATTTCTGACTTGGGGTAACCCACCAGATCGAGCACCTGATAGCTACGTGGGTGCTTGTTATCGACCTCGACTACGTAGACCAGTGACGGCTGATCTGGGTAATGCTCATTGCCGTCATCAGGAGCATTGATCTCGATGAGCAGGCGATAAGGCGTTTCTTTTTCCGGGTCCTTGGGAACGATATAATCCGCTGGGTCGAAACTTTCGTTAGGCGTGGCCGAGCTCAGGGCATCAACGTCTTCGACCTGCTTTTTGCCAGCCTTCTCTGCCGCTTCGCTCTCAGCCTTGTACTTCTCATACTCGCTCTTCTTGTAATGCCAGTAGGGCAGACTGTTTCCCACCTCAGGCACCTGGCTATGGAAGAGTGTCTTGAGATGATAACGCGAGGTGTTTTCCAACCAGATAGCCATGTGAGGAGGATTTTCCGCATCAAAGGCGCTGCCCCCCTTGAAGTTCAGCTGCATCTTGTAATGCGGCGCAGGGGTGTAGTTATAGACGACCTTCGTGTCCTTAAGCTCAAAGCGATCCGCCGCCGGCCCGAGGTTTTTGCTCAGCCCCAGAATCGCTACCACAGGCTTAGGCTGAATCAAAATCACCGCCACCAGAGCTGCCACGCAGAATATCACCAGCAGGGCTGTCTTACTGGTAAAGTAGTTTTTGAGTTGGCGGAAATTGTTCTTCAGATGCAACGCAATCGAGCCAATGAATACAAAACCCAACAGCGCGTGCACCGAGACGGTTAGAATATTAAAGGGCAGAAAAAAGCCCATCACCCC
>CAWVVN010000167.1:0-2525 GCA_963933605.1 uncultured Verrucomicrobiales bacterium | reverse complement strand
CAGTTAGACGAGCAGGTGGGGCGCATTCTTGACGCGCTAAAAAACTCACCGCTCGCCGATAATACGATTGTTATCTACACCGCGGATCATGGTCTGGCGATGGGCAGCCATGGGCTACTGGGTAAACAAAGTATCTATGAGCACAGCATGACGAGCCCACTCATTGTCAGTGGCCCCGGCATTGCCAAAGGTGAATCCAGTGCCCAAACCTACATCCATGACCTCTATGCCACCTTGTGTGATCTTGCCAAGATTGAAACCCCAGCCGGGGTCGATGCCATCAGCATCTTGCCCCTGATCCGTGGGGAGAAAGAAAAAATTCATGACTCTATCTTCCTGCCATACCAGGATAACCAGCGCGCCATCAGTGACGGTGAATGGAAGCTGCACATCTACCCGAAGGTCAATCATCGGCTGCTGTTCAACATCAACAAGGATCCCGGTGAAATGTCTAACCTGGCTGATGACCCAGAGCACCAAGAGAAGCTGCAGGAACTTGAGGCGTTGATGGAAGACTGGCGCAAAACATTAAATGATACCACCCCGCTTCGGGTGGATAAGCCCGCTTCGTTAAAACCCACCTACGAGAACAAGCGCCGCACACTCGATATTTGGCAGCCGAAATGGATCCGTGACAAATACTTCGGCGGCCGGCAAAAAGCCGACCACGGTAAACGATAAGCAGACATTATTGATGAACAACGCAAGAACTCATATTATGAAACAATCGACTCTAGCTCTGAGCTGCATGTGGGGACTTTCTGCGCTGTCTTTTGCAGAACAGAATAAACCTAACATCCTGTTCATCTTCTCGGATGATCACGCCACGGACGCCATCGGTGCCTACGACGGCCGGCTCAAGAGCGTCAACCCGACTCCGGCCATCGATAAGCTCGCTGCCCAGGGCATGGTGATGCGCAACAGCTTCTGCACCAATTCGATTTGTGGCCCCAGCCGCGCGGCCATTCTCAGTGGTAAGCACAGCCATAAGAATGGCTTCATGAACAACGGCAACAGCTTTGACTGGGACCAGCAAACATTTCCCAAGCTGCTGCAACAAGCCGGCTACCAAACCGCTCTGTATGGTAAAACTCACCTCAAAGGAACCCCGCAAGGTTTCAACGACTGGGCGGTGCTGCCGGGGCAGGGTGATTATTATCAGCCCGAGCTTATTTTTCCAGACGGGCGGCGTGCTGTAGAAGGTCATTGCACGGATGTTGTCACCAATCTCGCCCTTGATTTCCTCAACAACAAGCGCAACGCCGATCAACCCTTTCTGCTGATGGTGCAGCACAAGGCTCCGCACCGCAACTGGATGCCCGCTCCCCGCCACCTCAGCCTCTACGCGGATCAAATCCTACCTGAGCCGGCCACTCTCTTTGATGACTACCAGGACAATGTGCATATGGTAGCCAAGCAGGAGATGGAGATCGATCGCCACATGGACTTACAATATGACCTCTTTCTCAGCCACCCCTCCAAAGGCATCAAGGGGCAAAATAACCAAAGTGTTGACCGCTCATCACAGCGCAGCATTGCGCGCATGACCCCGGAGCAACGCAAAGCATGGGATAGTTATTACGGTCCAAAAAACGAAGCGTTCCTGAAATCAAAACCAAGCGGAAAAGACCTCGTCCGTTGGAAATACCAGCGCTACCTCAAGAACTACCTGCGCTGTGTGCGGGGTGTGGACGAGAGTGTGGCCCGCCTGATGCAGGAGCTCGATGCCCTGGGCCTCAGTGAGCACACCATCGTCATCTATTCCTCGGACCAGGGTTTCTATCTTGGGGATCACGGCTGGTATGACAAACGCTGGATGTATGAGGAGTCCCTGCAGATGCCCTTCATCATTAAGTGGCCCGGAGTGATCAAGCCGAGTAGCTCCAGTGAGTCCCTGATCCAGAACATCGACTATGGTCCCACCTTTCTCGACGCCGCGGGTGTTGCAGTGCCCAGTGATATGCAGGGCCTCTCCATGCTGCCTCTACTCAAGGGGCTCAAAGGCGAAAGCCCGGCCAACTGGCGAGACTCGATCTACTACCACTACTACGAGTATCCCAGCGTGCACATGGTGCCGCGCCAGAATGGCATCCGCACCGAGCGCCATAAGCTGATCCATTTCTATCAGTTTGATCAGTGGGAGCTTTACGATCTGGAGACCGACCCCGACGAGTTACACAATCTTTATGGGAAAAAAGAGCATGCAGAACTCACTGCCGGGCTCAAGAAGCAGCTCAAGGCCTTGCGAGAACATTACGATGACCGCACCGATATTTCCCCCATGCCTGCCGACTGGCAGCAAAACGTGCACGACCCTAAAAGTAAATTTCGCCGTATGGCCAACCCGATCAAGTTTATCGACTAGACCGCGGGTATTCTTTGGTTAGTGCTGGGGGGTGACACGACTGCATCTGTATAATGTTAGATGTGCGTCTGAGTCATTCACGCCCCAGCCCCTTATTTACTGGTCTAGGAGCTATTTTTGGCAATACTCAGCAAAAGTATTAGACCACCTTCCGTCCATT
>CAWVVN010000166.1:0-2589 GCA_963933605.1 uncultured Verrucomicrobiales bacterium | reverse complement strand
CACGCACCGTCTGGGCAATTTTTGATCGCCCCTGTGCCTTGTTCTTGCTGCCCGCTGCCCAGCCTCCGCCGTGGGTGTAGACCACCAGGGGATAGGCACCCACAAGCTCAGTCGCTGGATAGAACAGGTCCAGATGCAGATCCTTTTCAGCCATCGTCTTGTAGACGATGTCCACTTTCCGATGAATCGGCGCGTTGTCCGTGGCAGGCTCCGCCCGCAACGACACGCCACTCACCAAAATGAGCGGAAGTAAAATGAGCCTGAATGTATTCATGACGGTCTTTAGGTGTCCTTTATCGTTTGCGCCGCGTTCGGCTATTTAAAACTGATCTCGACGCTTTCGAGCATGGGCTTGGATGCGTTTTCGGTGGTGTCCTGTAGTTTTAGCTCAAAGCAGAAGCCGTAAGCTGCAGGCAACTTGCTCAGATCCATCGATGCTGGGATGCGCTGAATTTGTTTGGAGAAACCTTCGATGTGGTCGTAGCTTTCTTTGAGCTCTGCCCAGTCACCCCAGGTGTCGGCCTTGCCGTCATTGGTGGTGTCCACTCCGACGCGAGCCTCAACTTTCTCGACCCATGGCCCTGGGCTGACGTAGTCATGTTTGGTTTGATTCAGTAGATAGAACTGTCCAGCGGCAAAGCCGATGTCCGGGTCCGGGTGGCCGCTGCCGAGTTCACCAATGAACTCGAACTTTTGATCCAGGCTAGGGGAGGTGAACAATCCGATGCGGATCTTGTCATGAATAGGATGGTAGTCTGCCGTGAGGTAGTATTGTCCGCCGATGGCGATGGCCGCCCAGTCACCGTAGGCGTGCTGCTCGGGCTCATGGACTTCGTATTTGGCAAAAGCTCGTTTGCTTCCTGCTTTGATTCCATGCTTGGGATTAGCCTTGGTTGTGACTCTTGCGGGGAAGTTTTCAGGGTCGTCCGCGTGCCAGTGGGGGTGGGGATACTCTTTAAACTTGCCGGTCGGCTTGGTGCGTTCATCCACGGCAGGGGCCAGGATTTTGAAGTCGCTGATGCCATCGTCACTGACGGCATGTCCCGCCAATGGTGAATCCCAGGAATGCTTGCCGGCGTCGATGGGGCTCCAGTCTTCATAGATCAGATGGAACTTGCCATCAAGGTCACGAATGATGACGCAGTCTGAGCCGTCGGAGGGGTCCTTGAAGGCGAGGCCAACATCTTTGCCCGGCTTGCCGTCGGTCAGGTCATCGTCGATATAGAGATGAGGGTCTTGGTCATTGGGGAAGTCGTAGTAGATGTAGGCTTTGCCATCGACAAACTCTGCGGTGGTGGACCATTTAGCATGTTTAGCGGTAACGCAGCCGTGGTGCACCCAGTTCACCATGTCGCGGCTCTGCCAGGCGTGGTAGCCGCCAGCACTCTTCTCTAAGCCACCGGGAGCATTGAAGAGCTTGGGATGCGGCGTGGTCTGCAGCTCAATATCGAAGCCCTCCAAGGTGGCAGGCTTGGGAGTGAATTTATTGCGCTGTTTTTTGTTTGCTGGTTTGGATTCAGATTTTTCAGTCTTTTTATTTTTTGCAGGCTTGGATGTCTGTGGCTGCGCGCTGTTCGGAGCTTTGTTTCGCCCAAGTATCCAGTAGTCATTGGGCCCCTTAGCGAGAAAGATAGGAGCGTCACCCAGAGTCGGCGGGCAGACCTTTTTCTTGGTCGGCTCCCAGTTGTCCCACTTTGTTGATGCGCTCAGTGTGATGGCTTGCGCCGTGCGCTTTTCTTGGAAGCGCTGTAGCTTACTGTGGTACGTGCCTTCTTTGCCCGTAGGGGAGAGGGTGTTGTTCTCGATCGCAAGGCCATTGAGGCCATTGAGCTCGCGGCTGGCGCCGTTCCACTCTTCGCCGCTGTCAATTCGCCAGCTGTTATCCTCTTTGGCAGTAGCCTGCCCGTTTGCCAGTGATGTGAGGCCGATAAGGGCGAGCGCTATTACTTTGTGTATCATGATTTTTTATTTGTTGTGGTTGCGTTTCGTTTTTTTGACATTGCCTTCGAGGTCGACCTGCTTGGTGTTTTTCAGGGCTTGATCGGCATCCTTGACGATGACATTAGGGCTGTGTTGCTCTTGATCGGTGACAATCTCAAACGACCAGGCGTAGTTGCTTTCACCTAGCTGTGCCGGTGGCGTGATGTGCAGGCCGGCGGCAGTCATCTGCCATTGAACATCGCCAAGGCTGCCAAGCAGCTTCACGGACTTGACCGTGTCGGCACTCCATCCAGCTGTTGCGTCGATGGTGAATGGCTTGGTGGGTTTGGCCAGTTTGATGGCGTAGAGGTTTTTCCCTTTGGTGGTGAAGGCGAGATGTTCGTTCTCCTGATCGCAGACTTTCCAGTAGCGGCTGCCATAGATCGCGTTGCCGTTGATCTTGAGCCAAGTGCCCATGGCGTGCAGGCGTTCCACCTGGGGTGCAGGAATGGTGCCGTCAGCCTTCGGGCCGATGTTAACGAGGAAGTTACCGTTGCGGCTGATCACCTCGATCATCTCGTGCATGACATCTTCAATGCTCTTGTAGCGATCACCTTCGAGGTAACCAAAGGAGGTGCCGAAGGTGGTACAGCTCTGCCACTTGGGGCC
>CAWVVN010000165.1:0-2594 GCA_963933605.1 uncultured Verrucomicrobiales bacterium | reverse complement strand
CCCAGAACCGTTGTGAAAATCATATACCCCGCAACAACCGCCCAATCCCAATAGGTAAAGTATTCATACACCGGCTTCATGGAAACGTAGACTAGCAGTATAATTCACCTCTACAAACTTCAAACCAGCACACTCTAAAAAAAACTTCCCCCTACAGACAAAAGAGGCTTGTCGTTTAGGTCACACCATTCATAACTCAACCCCAGATTTAAGCAAGTGGC
The DNA here is from genome assembly GCA_963933605.1 of uncultured Verrucomicrobiales bacterium. GTDB lineage: Bacteria > Verrucomicrobiota > Verrucomicrobiia > Verrucomicrobiales > Akkermansiaceae > Oceaniferula. The sequence continues at coordinate 2,373 of CAWVVN010000165.1, read as the reverse complement.
CTCATCTGGAAATCATCAAACTCTTGGCATAATCCCAGCACGCTGGGGTTCTACTCGCTTCCCCGGGAAACCGCTCCACCTCATTGCTGGAAAACCGCTTGTGCAACACGTCTGGGAGCGCACGCAGCACTGCAAGCTTCTAGACAGCGTGACTATTGCTACCGATGACCAGCGCATCCTCGATGCGGCACATGATTTTGGTGCCAAAGCGGTCATGACCTCTCCAAACCACCCTACGGGAACGGATCGCATCGCTGAAGCCGCCTCGTCCTACCCTGATGCTGCCTACATCATCAACATTCAGGGAGATGAACCGCTCATCGAACCAAGCCTCATCGACCAGCTCGCTGCAGCGCTACATGAGGACTCAGGCATCTCCATGGCCACGGCAGCAAACGCCATCAATGACGACGAGGCCATACATGATCCCAATGTCGTTAAATGCGTCATCGCTCAAAATGGAGAAGCTCTCTACTTCTCACGTAGCCCAATTCCATACCAACGCGCTGAAAGCCCGGCATTGACTCTTTACCGCCACAAAGGGATCTACGCATACCGCAGAGACTTCCTCGAAAAATTTGTCATCTGGCCGCCATCCCCTCTCGAGCTGGCAGAATCTTTAGAGCAACTCCGAGCTCTTGAAAATAATGCACGCATCAAGGTTCTCATCACAGATGACGACTCCACCGGTGTAGACACCCTCGAACAGGCTCAACATATCGAAAACCTTCTCAAATAAACCATCTACTTTCATACCCATGCCTCAACCTACCAAATATATTTTTGTCACCGGCGGTGTCGTCTCCTCACTAGGCAAGGGGCTGGCTGCCGCCTCGCTTGGCACCCTTCTAGAGCATCGAGGCCTCTCAGTGATCCTGCAGAAGTTCGACCCCTACCTCAACGTCGACCCTGGCACCATGTCCCCATACCAGCACGGGGAAGTCTACGTCCTCAATGATGGCGCTGAGACCGATCTCGACCTGGGACATTATGAACGTTTCACTAATTGCACTCTGACGAAATTCAACAACCTCACCTCTGGTCAAGTTTTCGAAAACGTTATCCGCAAAGAGCGCAAGGGCGATTACCTCGGCAAAACTGTTCAGTTCATCCCTCACTGCACCGATGAAATCAAAGCGCGCATTAACGACGTCGCCCTCCGCTCTGATGCCGATATCATCATTACGGAAATAGGAGGCACCGTGGGCGATATCGAAGGCCACTTATTCCTCGAGGCGCTTCGTCAGTTTTCACTCGATGTCGGCCGTGAAAACGTTTGCTTCATTCACGTAACGCTACTGCCCCTGATCAAGGCTGCCGGTGAAATTAAAACCAAGCCAACTCAACAGTCCGTGGCCAAGCTCCGAGAAATCGGTATTCAGCCAGATATTATCGTCTGCCGAACTGAACACGAATTGGATGAAGACAACCGACGTAAAATTGCAATGTTCTGCAATGTTGAGCACAAGAATGTTGTCGCATTTCGCGATGTTGATCACACCATTTATGAATGCCCGATTGACCTGCGTCGCGATAAGCTTGATCGCCTAGTCACTGACCGACTAGGCATCGAATCTAAGACGCCAGACCTCACCGAATGGCAAGATTTCGTCGATCATATCATCAACCCGACCCACGAGGTTAAAATTGCGGTTGTCGGCAAGTACATTGAGCTGCAGGACGCCTATAAGTCGATTTACGAATCCCTGACACACGCGGGCGCCGCACATGACACCAGAGTTATTGTTGAGCGCGTCGATGCAGCAATCATCGAACAAGAAGGTGCCGAAAAACATCTTAGCGGTATGGATGGCATCCTTATCCCTGGCGGTTTTGGTGATCGCGGCACTGAGGGCAAGATCCTCACAGCTAAATACGCACGGGAAAATCGCATCCCCTACTTTGGCATCTGTTTAGGCATGCAAATTGCCACCATTGAATTTGCCCGGAATGCCTGCCAATTGACGGGAGCGAACTCAACCGAGTTTAACAAAGAAAGCCCGCATCCCGTCATCTCCCTACAAGAAGAGCAACAGGGCGTCGAAGATATGGGCGCAACCATGCGCCTTGGAGCAAGTGATTCAAAAATCCTGCAAGACACCGTTGCCCACCAACTCTATGGAAAAGATATGATCAGCGAGCGTCATCGCCATCGCTATGAATTCAACCCAGCTTACCGTGAGCAGATTGAAGCCGCCGGCCTAAAAATTAGTGCTGTTTCTGATCCTGAGGGACTTGTTGAAATCGTTGAGATTAGCGATCACCCATTTTTCATCGGTGCTCAATTCCACCCTGAATTCCAATCAAAGCCTAATCACCCCCACCCGATTTTCGCTGGGTTTATAGCAGCAGCTCTAAAGCATCACGGCTAAA
>CAWVVN010000164.1:0-2623 GCA_963933605.1 uncultured Verrucomicrobiales bacterium | reverse complement strand
AAGAGAAAACACGTGGAGAAGAAGTGGAGCTGCTTATCATGAGAAATGGTGAGCAAAAAAAAATGACGGTAAAACTCGGCGAGAGGTAATCTCATGAATTGCGATGATAAAAAAAGATCTTCAGCTTGGAATATGACGGCTTCTCAAATGACATTCATGCTCGTTCTCAGCGTGAGCCTATTTGCAGCTTCTACGCAGCTTAGCTCAGCTCAAGGTGGGCTGCCGGCAGATCAGCGTATCAATGGGAAACGTGTTTGGGCCGCTTTTGAGCAACATCGAGAAATCCTACAAAGAAGTAGCGCGGTCATTTACACGGATGAGAGAGCGAGGGTTAAATCCCTTTATGGCACGGTCGTCAGTGAACAGGGTCACATCCTGACGAAGGCGAGCGAGATTGAGGGTAAGTCACATCTCAGTGTCCGCATTGGTAGTGAGCTCTATACGGAGGTTGATCTATTAGAGGTCGATGAGGAATGGGACGTCGCTTTGCTTAAGGTAAGCGTCGAGCAGCCATTGACTCCTGTTGAGCTGAGTAGTGGCGATGATGTCAGCCAGGGGCATTGGGTGGTCTCGAATGGATCGACCACGCGGACTCAGAGACGAGTGCGTCTTGGGGTTATCAGTGCTGAAATACGCAAAATATCAGCCACTAAAAGCCATGTGGTTTTGGGCGTTGAATTCGAAAAAGGTAAAGAGGCTCAATGGAAGGTTGCCGGTGTCAGCGAAGACAAGGGCGCTCAGAAGGCGGGCATACAAGTCGGCGACATCATCATCTCAGCTGATGGCGTCAAGCTGAGCGAGAGAGAAGATCTCATCGAGGTGTTGAAAAAGAAGGAGCCAGGAGACAAGGTTGCTATCGAGCTTACGCGAGACAAAAAGAAGCTTCGCCTGGATGTTGAGCTCTCTGCAAGGGAAGAAAGCATGACTCGAAATGACCAGATGAGTGGAGGTGAGGATCAGCTCTCAGCGCGACGCTCGGAATTCCCAAGGGTCATTGATCATGATACCCCGCTGACCAAGGTGTCTGTGGGAGGGCCTTTACTCAATCTAGATGGACTATGCATAGGTATGAATATCGCCCGCGCTAGTAGGGTGGCTACCTTTGCCATTCCGGCACGTGAGCTGCGGGAGATGATTGCAAGCATGATTGAGTAGCATTCTTTTTTCTTGTGCTAGATCGGCGAGATGGCAGAGTCCCCAAGTTTCTTACTATTATGAATATATCTCGTTGTTCCGTCATTAGTCGTTTCGTCTTGTTGCTGCCATTTCTAATCAGCTCCTTATGGGCCGCTGATGGGTCAAGTACGGCAGATAATCTTAATGCGGCCATGTCTCCTGTGGCGGATGTGCTTGAGAATATCATTTTCTATTCGTTTAACGTAGCTGGGCAGGGCTTGCCCATTGTGTTGGTTGTTCTCGGAGGCACTGCTATTTTCCTCACCATTTATTTTAAATTCCTCAACTTGCGATCGATAGGCTTAGCCTTCAGGACCGCCCGTGGAAAGTATACTAGAGCTGATGCTCCCGGTCAGATTACGCATTTCCAGGCTTTGACGGCTGCTTTGTCGGCAACGGTAGGTTTGGGTAACATTGCAGGCGTGGCTGTCGCTGTTGGTTTGGGAGGTCCGGGAGCTACCTTTTGGATGATTCTTATGGGCTTGTGCGGCATGACCACCAAGTTCTGCGAGTGCACGCTGGGTGTTAAATATCGTCGGATTGATGACAAAGGCAGAGTGCATGGTGGCGCAATGTATTACTTGAGCCAGGGTCTGAAAGAAAAAGGTTTTGGGGGTCTGGGTAAAGTGTTGGCCATCTTTTTTGCCATCATGTGTGTGGGTGGTGCCATTGGCGCCGGTAACATGTTTCAGGTAAACCAAGCGGCCTCTCAAGTGAGCAGTGCTTTTGGTATTTTCACGGAGAGCAAACTTATTTTCGGCATCATTCTGGCTGTGTTGGTCGCTATGGTGATCATCGGAGGCATTGTTACCATTGCACGGGTGACGTCATTCCTGGTTCCTTTCATGTGCGGCATGTATCTGGTGGCCGCTTTGGTCATTATCTGCACTCATATTGACATGGTGGGAGACGCATTTAGGCAGATTGTCGAAGGAGCATTTTCTCCTATGGCTGTTGGCGGTGGTTTGATCGGTGTGCTTATCCAAGGAATCAAGCGGGCTGCATTTTCTAATGAAGCAGGTGTCGGCTCGGCTCCCATTGCTCACGCGGCAGTGAAGACTGATAAACCGGCAAGTGAGGGCATTGTGGCATTGCTTGAGCCATTTACGGATACCGTGGTTGTGTGCACAATGACAGCGTTGGTGCTGATTGTGACAGGTGCCTGGAAGGTAGACGGTATCGTTAAATCAGATTCCGCCGAGCTCTACAGCATGCCTTTGGCAGGAGCCGCTGTGGTTCAGCAAATCGACAAGGGTGACGAGTTGCGTATTTTAGGTAGCTCTGAAGATAAGGATTCTGGGCAAACCTTTGGCAAGGTCTGGCAAGACGGTGCTGAAACGGATCTGTGGGTCAATGTTGAGGACATCAACAAGGTGGAAGGTATTGCCAAGACGTCGATGGCCTTTGGTGAAAAATTCGCTTGGTTTCCAAAGCTTTTAGCGGTTGC
>CAWVVN010000163.1:0-2905 GCA_963933605.1 uncultured Verrucomicrobiales bacterium | reverse complement strand
AGCTGCATTAGAAGGCCCCGAAGAAGTTTCTATAAAAGTTCCCAAGCTATTTACGAGACCTTGCTGGAATCATAGAGCTGGCTGCTCCTATCATATCCTAGATAGCTCGCAACCAGCCTAATTCCCCAAACAAGCTATTCCTTATCGGCATCCATCGCCTCTTTGACCTTAACTTCGATCTCGTTGTAAAGGTTCTCATCGTCCTTCAAAGCCACCTTTGTACCGTCGCGACCTTGAGCGAGCTGGTTCCCCGAATAGCTGAACCAACTACCTCGCTTCTGGATAATATCAAACTCAATGGCGAGGTCGATCAAGGACCCTACCGATGAGATGCCTTCGTTATAGATGATATCGAACTCAGCTTCTTTGAAGGGTGCAGCCACCTTATTCTTCACTACCTTGACACGGGTTCTAGCTCCTTGGACTGTACCGTCAGTCGCCTTGATCTGCCCTATGCGGCGAATGTCAATACGCACAGATGAGAAAAATTTCAGCGCTCGACCACCGGGGGTGGTTTCTGGGCTACCAAACATAACCCCGATCTTCTCGCGGATCTGGTTGGTGAAAATGCAAGTCGTGCGCGCCTTCGAAATAAGCGCGGTAAGTTTGCGCATTGCGGCACTCATGAGCCGCGCTTGGGCACCCACCGTGCTGTCACCGATTTCACCTGCAAGCTCCTGCTTGGTCACTAAGGCAGCCACCGAGTCGAGCACCACTACATCAATAGCGTTTGAGCGGACAAGCGTCTCACAAATCTGCAGGGCTTCCTCACCGGAGTTAGGCTGGGAGACAAGCAAGTCGTCGATATTAACACCCAGTTTGGCGGCATAGGCGGGATCAAGCGCATGCTCTACATCAATAAATGCGGCAAGACCCCCCGCTTTTTGAGCTCGGGCAATCACTGTGAGTGTAAGTGTTGTTTTACCTGAAGACTCAGGCCCGTAGATTTCGACAATACGGCCACGGGGGAAACCACCCACTCCGAGCGCACGGTCTATTAAGAGATTTCCTGTAGAAATGACATCTACATCTACACGATGGCCATCGCCTAAACGCATGATGGCTGTTTCACCAAAGTCTTTCTGAATTTGTGAGATAGCGAGATCTAGATTTTTCTTGCGGGCAGCGATGACTTTATCGTCTGATTTGTTAGCGCTAGGAGATGCCATGGATTTTTTAGTGGTAGGTGCTGGAGGGATTGGTGATTTCGTGGAAGCTGCGGACACCTCTGCTGGGGCAGTGGTAGACTTGGCTGCTGCGGACTTACTTGTAGTTCTAGTGGTTGCTGTACTCATGACAATAGTTGTTTTTGATTTTCCGCATATTGCCTGAACCTTTTATCGCGGTCAATAAAAAACTGTTCAAAAGATCACTGTTTGTGAGAACATGTTCATTTGAAGGTCGCCCCGCCCGCTGCGGCATACGATCATGGCACAAAAAGGAATGGTCGTTGCATCAAAATACGGCATGATCCTGCTTATGAGTGATCACGATCTACAAATCAGAAGCTTCACAGGCGGCATGGCACAAACCAATGGCTATCTTCTTGGTTCAAGCCAAAACGGGGGCAGTTGCGTGCTCATCGATGCCCCACTTGGCATCAGCCAATGGCTTGATGAGCTTAACGAGGTGCCCAGTAGCCTCTTACTAACCCATCAACACTACGACCACATAGAAGACGCGGCTAAAATGGCAGCGAAAGGCACCAAACTCTATGCCTATTCCCCTTACGCCCAAGGCCTGACCCTAGAGATACTATTGCAGCAGTCGGGAATTCCGATCAACATCACCCCATACGCTGTTGATCAGATCCTAGAGGGACAATCTGTATTAGAGGCTGGAGGATTAGCTTTCCAACTAGAACATGTACCTGGCCACTCGCCTGATAGTGTCGTCTTTATCCATGACCATCTTGTTTTTGGCGGTGACACCCTCTTTGCCAGTGGCATTGGCAGGGCTGATTTACCAGATGGAAATATGGATTTGCTGGTTAAAGGCATCAAAGAAAAAATGTTAACTTTACCTAACTCTACAAAAGTATTTCCGGGGCATGGAACTGAAACAACCATCGAGCTCGAAAAAGCGACAAACCCCTTTCTATAATGGAAAGGGGTGCCCTGTATCAACTTCATGGCAAATAATTAAAAATTTCCTCGCAGGACCCCTTGCCTTACGCCAATAAAAGCGCCACTCTTACGGTGAAGGTGTTTAATACTATGGTTTTATGTTATTCATTCATTTCTAATGACTGCTGACCTACAATCCTTGGTTGATGCCACCTCCTCCAAAGTCGTGACGCGCACTGGGTAAACTTCGCACTCTACCTTCGTGCTAGACGATGACCACACAACAACTCTTCACCCTAATAACTCACAACAAACTATTAAAAAAATGGAAGAAACATTCACAGACACAAACTTCATGGCTGACGGTCCCGTTAGCGATGCCTTCAAATCACAATCAGCAGCTAGTGACCTTCGTTCGGCTGTAGCTGAGCCCGCCAGCAAGACTAGGCAGATTGCTCAAGAAGCTGGCGCTAAAGCTCAGCATTTCAAACAAGCTGCAACCGAAAAAGCTCAGCAGTTCCGTGAATTTGCAGGATCCAAGGCAAGTGACCTCAAGGAAACAGCAGGAGTAAAAGCCCAGCAGTTCAAGCAAGCTGCGGGTGAGCAAGTAGAACAAGGGCGAGTCAAAGCACGTGAAGCTCATGCTGATGCTGAAGATTACGTCCGCAAGCACCCCACCAAGTCGATACTCACAGCACTAGGGGTTGGCGTCGTTATCGGCTTAGTTATCCGCCGCTAATTCATTATCCCAAAATCCTTGCACGCTATGGCATTTCTGCCACCGCGTGCAAGTCGGCGGGGATGATTTGGAGGATTGGGCAAATCTAGATGGCCGAGAG
>CAWVVN010000162.1:0-2909 GCA_963933605.1 uncultured Verrucomicrobiales bacterium | reverse complement strand
ATCCTTGGCATCGGCCTCTATACGATTCTTGCTTCCACCTGGCTTGGTTTACGGAAAGTAAAATCTGAGCTTGCTGATTATCATGTTGTCGGGGGAGATAAACGCCAGACTTCGCGTCAATTTGCGGCCTTTGAGCTCGAGCGGCTTGCTTGGGTTGAACGCCGCATTCCCTTTATTGGAGTTCTTGCGGGAGCAGCTCCGCTCACTGGTTTGTTGGGCACCGTGTCTGGCATGTTGGTTACTTTTTCGGGCTTAGCGGCGAGCAGTGCGGCGACGCCCATTGATAAAATATCGATGGGCATCTCGGAGGCATTGATTACAACGCAGGCGGGGCTGTTGCTTGCTATTCCTGCTGCTTTTCTGCTCGCCATGTTGCGTAGCCAAACCGAAACCGCCCAGACAATGCTGCAGCAAAAACTGCACGAGGTAATAGTGGCAGATCATCATTTTTCAACGCCTACAGCTTAAACCATGCGCCGCTTCAGACATTTTACCGGCAATGAAAATGCCAGCTCTGAGATCAATATCTCACCGCTGATTGACGTGGTGTTCATCCTGCTTATTTTCTTTATCGTCACGACTGTTTTTATCGAAGAAACCGGAGTGGATGTAAACAAGCCCCGAGCAGCTTCGGCCGAGAGTCTTGAAAAACAAGCGATCCTTTTAGCCGTAACGGCCAGTGGACAGGTCTATCAGGGTGGCCGCAGTATTGGTGTTGACGGCGTGCGCAGTGTGGTAGCGGCGATGCTAGAAAATGATGCCACTACCCCAGTGATCATTCAGGGTGATGCCGCGGCCAATCACGGTACCATTGTCAAAGTCATCGATGCGGCGAAACTTGCCGGCGCTCAATCGGTCAATCTGGCGACCTCCCAATAAACTCTCAGAACGGAGAAATACGCACCCATGACTCTTAAATCCATCATCCTCGGCATTGCTGTAACGGCTGTATTGCTCGCGGTGCTTGTGGCTACCAGGTTGATGGTATTAACGCCTGTTGATCACGAGTTTGAAATCCGTGAAATAGAAACCGTCTCACTGCCCGAGCCTCCATCAGCTCCCGAAGAGCAGCTTGTCGCAGAGGATATGCCTCCACCTCCGCCGCCAGCCTTGGTGGATTTGCGACCTGCCTTAGACATGAGTCAGCCGGCACTGCTGATCAGTAACCACAGGATTGATCCACGACTCAGTATAGATATATTTTTCACCGATCAACCTCCTTCGCCTCTGCCAGAGCTCGTAGAAGTTGCCCGTCCTAAGGTTGCCAAGCCGGCAATAGAATCATCGCAACAGGCGCCAGTGAGCTTGTCTTTGCCTAAAACAAAATCTGAGTATTCGCTCGGAGAGCTAGATCAACAACCACGCTTACTCCGTAATCCGTCAGTGGTTTTCCCGCGGAGCATTAAAGATGCTAGTAGCGGACGTGTTGTTGTTCGTGTTGCCATCCAGGCAACGGGACGTAGTGAGTTTATTTCTGTGGTCTCTTCCACCCATGACGAGCTCATCCCATTAGCACAACGCATTGCCAGCGGGTCACGATTTACTCCACCAACCCGCCAGGGCAAAGCCGTTAAGGCGATCATGACCTGGCCAATTACTATCAAGAAATGAATTATTCAGTGATCAGTTGTTTTTTATTAACCTGCATGAGCCTCAGCGCTGCAGAGCCCTTAGCCTTGAGTAAGGACTACTGGCAGGATGAGGCTTTTCTCAAATCCTTTAATGGTTCCTACCGCATTAATGCACGCATTGAGCCATCGGTGACAAGTGAGCAGCGGAGTTTGTTGGTCTCGATTCAGCCGCTGATGGCGGAGGGGAAAAGAGAGGATGCGTTGGCAATGCTGACGGGTAATGAACTTGCTAAATCATCTGCCGCGATTGCGTTCAATGTGGGCAATATTCAATTTGAATTGGGTGAGCTAGAATCTGCAGAGCAATCTTATCTGCAGGCTTTGAAGTTATTCCCTAGCTTCCGACGTGCGCATCGCAATCTTGGCTTTGTCTATGTGCGCCAGAGTAGCTGGGATAAAGCACTCCCAGCACTCGAAGAATCTATTCGTCTTGGTGATCATGATGCAGCCACCTTTGGCCAACTTGCTTTTGGAAGAATGCAAGCGGGGCAATACGCTTCGGCTTTACAAGCCTTTCAGCTAGCTCAGCTGACGCAGCCTCAAGCGGTTGATTGGAAGGCAGGCACGGCTCAGTGTTTGGAGCAGCTCAAGCGTCATGAAGAAGCTTTGTCATTACTCGATGAGGTCATTGAAGCGAGGCCCGCAGAGACATCTTACTATCTTCTTCAGGCTTCCGTTTATCTGGCGATGAATCGCCCCGATGAAGCGATTACTAATTTGGATCTCGTTCGTCGCCTTGGCAAACTTGATGCCGAAAACCACCTTTTATTGGCTAACCTTCACTTGCGTTCGGCCAGTGGACACCTTGCGCGCCCGGTGATGATGGCGGCGCTGGAGATGGAGCAAAAAGCCGCCTATGGCTCTGTTATCAATTTACTTGAGTTTGCCTCCATGACTCGAGATTGGTCACTTGCACGGGACTTCGCAATCGCGACGCAGAAAGCCTATCCTGATGCCGGTGATGCTATGCTTGGACAGAAGCGTGAGTATCTCTTGGCCTTTATTGACATCGAGTCAGAGGATCATCCTGAGCGTGGAGCTAAAGTTCTTGAGTCAATCATCAAGCGGGACCCTCTAAGTGCTACCTCACTTATTTTGTTGGCTCGCTATCGTGCCAAAGAGCAAAGGCATCAAGAGGCGGTGATGTTGCTTGAGCAGGCAGTGCGTGTGCAGGGTCATGAATACAGTGCAAACCTTGAGTTGGCGAAAGTGTGTGTCAGCACAAGGCGTTACAGCAAGGCCATCGATCATCTTGATAAAGCATTAAAGATTCAGCCT
>CAWVVN010000161.1:0-3092 GCA_963933605.1 uncultured Verrucomicrobiales bacterium | reverse complement strand
ATCGACGTCAAAGCAAACAACCGTGATTACTACAGCTATGGCGGTCAATTAGCAGGAACCTATGACTTTAGCTTGGGCGCCATTGATCACAGCGTGACCGCGGGACTTCGGGTGCACAAGGACCGCATGCGCCGCTTTCAATGGGTCGATAACTACACTTCGGATGGTGCCGGAGACTTTAATCTTACCACGTCGGGCACTCCTGGAGATGACTCTAATCGCAGACAGGAAACAGTGGCTACCGCCTTGTTTATCGAAGACGAAATCAAAACCGGTAAGTGGACACTACGTCCTGGCATTCGTTTTGAGCATCTTGAGTTTGATTTTGAGGACTATAACAAAGATATCTCCCGTAGCGATGATCTGAATGTCATGGCAGGGGGCATGGGTTTCACCTACGAGCTTAACGAAACCAACCGTCTGTTTGGCGGTGTGTTCCGCGGGATCTCGACCCCAAGTCCTAAGGGTTACACGGATCCAGATGCGGCTAAGCAGACCGAAGAGGAGACGTCCCTTTCTTATGAGCTGGGCTGGCGTCACATCGATACCCAATCTTACCGCAGTTTTGAGTTGGTGGGGTTTTTCACCAACTTTGACAATCTGCTTGCTCCGGCCACGGGAACCGCTGCTGGTAATCCATCCAATGGTGGAGCAGCTGAGGTTTATGGCATTGAGGCCATGCTAAGCTGGGACCCTGCATCGGAGGATGGCAAAGCCTACCGGCTGCCGATGTATCTGAGTGCCACCTGGACGCAGGCGACGCTGAAAAGTAATCTCGCAACTGACGATGATAATATTTTCACCGATTTTCGGGATGGTGACGAATCGGGTAATGACATTCCTTATATCCCAGAGTGGAAACTCGCTGCGGGCATAGGCATTGATATGACCAAGTGGGGCGCCAACCTAGATGCCACATGGAGTAGCTCGATGTATGGCACTGCTGGAAACTACGATAAGCCCCTCGTTTCCTCCCGCGAGGGTAAGGTGGATGATACCCTGCAGATTGACCTGTCTGCTTGGTATCAGATCAATGATAACTGGAAGCTCATTGGCGGTATTTATAATATTCTTGATGAGGAAAACATCGTCTCCCGATTACCTGAAGGGCCACGTAATGGCCGCGGCCGTCACATCTATGGGGGCTTCGAAATTGAATTCTAAGGTTGTTCCCGGTGACCGTTAATGCCGGATCAATCCACTTGAGCACTTGCTGAAGCCGATTAATCAGCTACACCATACCAAAACATGATACGATTTTACAGTTCCACTATAGGGATCACGCTGCTTGCAGTGATAACATGTCATGCTCAAGAAACGAACAATGAGGCTGAGCAGGAAGTGAATCCTTCGAACTCTCGCGAGCTGATCCGCCAGTGGGTTCAAACGGAGCACATCATTAGCGAAGAAAAAACATCTTGGCAGGTTGAGAAGCAGCAAATGCAGGACCTGCTTGAGATCTATCAACAAGAGCTCAAGTTGCTCAACGAGGAGTTGAACGTAGCAGGAAGCTCGGCCGATCTCATCGATGAGAACAAAGAAAAATTAGAAAGTGGCCTCGCTCAATACCGCGAGGCTAAGCAGATACTGAGGTCCTCAATGGCAAGCCTTGTTCCCCGCATGCAAAAGCTGATTGGGCGTTTTCCTGCGCCTTTGGTTGAGGAATTAAGTTCTGACATTGATTTGATCAGCTCGCCGGAGGCTCTCGATAAATCCCGAGACGTTCTCAAGTCGATCATTGCCATTTTAAATGCAGCGGGGAGCTTTAACCGCACACTAACACTTGCCGAAGAAACACGCACCCTTGCCAACGGGAAAAAGATCACCGTCAGTGTGCTCTATCTTGGCCTCTGCCGTGCCTACTATGCCGCCGATGTTGGCCCTCTGGCCGGCACAGGGATGCCAGCTGCCACAGCCGCCACAGGTGAAATAGGTGGCTGGTTATGGACCGAAGATGGAGACATTGCGGATCAAGTGCGCAGGACGATCGCTGTGCATAAAAAATCGGCACAGCCACAGCTGGTAGAACTGCCGGTTCAACTACAAACAGGGGAGGCCGGAGAATAAACGATGAAAATGATTGTAACTATATGGGTCATCTTGTTGGGCACGCTATTGTCTTCGATGGCTCAGGATCTTGAATCCATTCAGCAGGACCTGGATGGATCAATAAGTCGCCTCACCAAGCAGCGCGAACTGATAGCGGCCGAAAAGCCAGCTCTGGGCCAAGCTTTTCAGACAACGCGTAGCGATCTTGTTGAGAAGCGGCGTAAGATCAGAATTGCGCGCATGGCCAAATCAGATCGTGATGAGTTGCTCAAGGAGTTGGAGAAAAAACAATACCTTTATCAGCAGGATCATGAATACATCACTGGTCAGCTTCGTGACTATGGTCTGAAACTTGAAATCTTTCTTTTGCCTAGTGAGCGAGTGCTTCATAGTGCTGCTCTTGAAGGTCTGCGAGAGCAAGGGAGCCTGCCGGCTAAGATGCTTCAATCTCGTCTTGCTGTGCTTGAGACGGGCATTGATCGGCTCGAACAGCTCATGGGTGGATATGTGGTACAGGGCGAGGCAGTAGCTCCGGACGGAGAGCTCAAACAAGGTAGTTTTGCCTTCGCTGGGCCCGTGGCTTGGTTTATTGCAGATGACGATACCCTTGCAGGTGCTGTGGTCAGAGAGAGGGGGTTAAGAAGTCCTAGGGTGCTACCCGGCTCGCGCGGAGCTATCAAGACGCTTGTCGCCGGCGGCTCAGCTGAACTTGATATTGATGTCACCGGTGGTAAGGCACTTGCTCTCGCTACACTTGAAAACGATAAGCTCGATATCTTCCGTAAAGGAGGATTTTGGATTTGGCCGATCCTCGGGATTGCTCTTTTCTCGGCCCTCTGCGGGGTGGTTAAATTCATCCAGATTATCCGAATTTTCACCCCACAATCAGAATGGATTGCGGGTATTCTTGCAGCTGTTCGTGAGGGTGATGAGCAAAAAGCAGCTAGCCTGGCACAAAGAGCATCCCATCCGGTTGCCGCCGTCATGCAGCGCTGCTTAACGTATGTCAAAGCCGGCCCAGATGTGGTCGAGGAAGTCCTCTA
>CAWVVN010000160.1:0-3093 GCA_963933605.1 uncultured Verrucomicrobiales bacterium | reverse complement strand
CACATTTTGATCAATGCAAAGGTGCTCACGCCGCCGTAACACCACCTCCACGGCGGCCATTATTTGCTCTGGATACCCCCACTGCACAAGGTGCTGGATCATCTCCGCTGGCAAAGATGCGGACGAGGACGTCCACGCTGCCTGCTAGACGGATGCTTACTTTGCCTCAGCCTTAAGCTGCTGAAAACGCTGGCGCATTTCTTTCAGGATCGCGGTGTGCTTAGCCGTGTGTGAGGTGACTTGGACGAGGTCGTTTTCCTCGCGCGGGTCGGCCTTGAGGTCGAAGAGTTGTTCGACCTTGTGCTGAGGCCAGTAGATGTATTTCCAGTCCTTGCGCACTAGGGCCTCGGACTCAGGGATGAAGTTTTTATCCCTGATGCAGGGGTGCTCGTAGAAAAACTCCTTACGCCACTCGGGTTTTTCATCAGCCAGATAAAGAGGTGCGATGTCACGTCCTTGCATGGCTTCGGGGGTAGCGAGGCCGGCAGCAGAGAGGATGGCGGGGGCGAGGTCGACACTAAGGGTGAAGTCGTTGTTGGTGCTGCCGTGCTTTTTCTCCGGCATGCGTGGGTCGCGAATGATGAGTGGCACACGGATGCTTTCCTGGTGCGGATACCACTTGTCAGCCAGGCCGTGCTCGGCGTGGTAGTAGCCGTTGTCGGTGGTGAAGATGACGAGGGTGTTGTCGAGCACACCTTGTTTTTTTAACTCATCGAGAACCTTGCCGCAGGTGCTGTCCACCTCGGTGGCAAGACGGTAGTAGTTCTTCATCATGGTCTGGTATTTCTCCGGGGTGTCAAAGCGCCAGTGCCAGCGGTTGCGGCCTTCGTTTTTCTCGTCAAAGAATGAGGGCAGTCGCTGCCAGGATTCCCTAGTCGCGTTCGCCGCCACGGGGATGGTGACGTCCTGGTAGAGCTTCATGCTCTGTGGCTGCGGCAGGAATTGATCCGGGTGGCGGTCCTCAGCATGAGTGGCAAAGAAGGCGAGGGTGAGGCAGAAGGGTTTGTCCGCGGGGCGGGTTTGCAGAAATTCGAGGGCGTCATTTTCATTGCGCTGGGTAACGTGGATTGGCTTACCGTCTTTGCCCTCAAACCAATGCTTACCTTGGTAGCTACGGCCGAAGTCGTAGTTCTGCCTGGGGAACTTGCCGTTATGCCACTTGCCGATATGACCGACGTGGTAGCCGTTCTCACGCAGCTTACCCGGGTAGGTCTGCTCCCAAGGGGTGGTGAACATATTGAAGCCTGTGCAGCCGTTGCGTGACATCCACTGACCGGTGTAGAGGCAGGCACGACTAACACCACAGATGGAGGTGGTGACACAGTTCTGAGTGAAGCGCATCCCCTGCTCTGCCAAGGCATCAAGCCGCGGGGTCTTGACGATGGCATTACCCGCAGCTCCAAGGGTGTCGTGACGCCAGTCATCGGCGTAGAGCACAAGGATGTTGAGAGGCTTGTCAGCGGCTTGGGCGGAGGCAAGACTGCAGAATGCACAGAGCCCAACGAGAGAGGGTATGAATATGGTTTTGATCATCAGAGGGGCTAAAACATTTACTCCTGACATTCTCTTTGCCTTTTAAAAAGTCACGACATATTGCTCTATTCTTTTGTCTCAGATTCAAACATCCAGTCACCGGGTTGAAGCGAGAACTTGATGTAATGCTCCGCCTCTTCCAGAAACTTGAGGCCATCTATTTCACTGGGCTCAGCGATCTCTCCCGCTTTTTCCCAGATCGTTTTGCCGTTGGCCACAATCCGGTTGATGGTCTTGCCCTGTTTTTTTGGAATACCTATGATAGCGGTCGTATTGGCAGGTGAGCTCAGGTTCATGGTGAAAGCGTTTTCCTTATTCCGCAGCTCAACATCAATGTGGCCTTTGACCGACGGCACCCTTGTCTTGATATGTTTCAGGTGTCCCATTTGCGGCAGCACGTGGTAGGTTTGATACCCTGGTGTTATCGGTGCCACTCCGGCGCCGTATTGGGACAGCAAGGTCAACGCGCCACCGGACCAGGCGTGGTTGATCGTTCCACCTTGGGGGAATACTTCCCACAGCGTTGTGTAGGGATGGTCGGTCATTTTTTTGAACCGTTTCTTGGTGCGTGCGAGCGCGTCCTCGGGAAACCGCATGTGATAGAGCGCCTCGCCGACATACTTTTCCATGTAGGGACTGCCGTGCTCCTGCTTTTTGAATACCGCGCGGATCGCCTGATAATACTCGGGCTTGGCCAGGCCTGAAATTACGGCCAGTGCGTGGGCACGATCATCCGTCAGATCCTTGTATCCGGGTGAGCGATACTCTGTGCCGGTCCAGAAGGCTTGATTAAAGCTCTGCTCCATGTGGTTCATTTTAGCCTTAATTTCACTCGCGTCATCAGCTTCGCCCAGGGCCTGGGCCATCTTCAACTGGCCTTTGAGCGCGAGGTAGTACCAGCCATTATTCAAAATGGTGAAATCCTTGTTCTCCCCCCAATCCGTCCAGGAACCTCCGCGTGAGACAACCAGCCCATCATCACCCATTTTCCAGATCGAGAGGTAGCGTTTCACCGCTGGATAAACCGCGCGAATCGTCTCAAGATCACCGGAATATTGGTAGTAGGTCCAGAAGCCGTAGTAGCCGATCGAGTTGAGCATCTGCAGCTTGAGTTCACCTTTCCAGCTACCCGGAATAGGTGCAAAAATCGTGTGGTCAGGCCGCTGCCAGTTGGTGAGTTCTAGCATGCCTTTTCGGGCCAGATCGTAACTTCGTGGGTCGAGCGCGTAGAAGGCCTCTCCTATTTGGTTAACCACATCCCCCCACCACTGGGCCCGTTCCCGGTCCGGGCAGTCCATGTAAGTATCGCGCATATTGATGTAGAGAGTACGTAGGGCTTTTTTATGGTGGCGGTTAAAAAACTCATCGTCACATTCAAAGCTTCCGGCAAACTCAGTATCATAACCCGTTTCGCGGTACTTGAGCGCGAGGATTTTGAAACCTGCTGGGATGGTATAATGCACCTCATGGCCACTCAGCCAACCGAGGCTTTCATAAGTCTGAAGCCCCATTGCCGTGACGTATTCCGCCCTTCCACCCATACCATTATCCATGCGTAAA
>CAWVVN010000159.1:0-3116 GCA_963933605.1 uncultured Verrucomicrobiales bacterium | reverse complement strand
GCTGAGTCATCACCATCAACCTTAACGTTGATTTTCAGTGTGGCTGTAACCTCAGGGTGAAGCTTGATCTCAATGTTCTGCTTACCTGATGTTTTGATGGGGCCGCTGAGCTCAATCGCATGACGGTCGACTTCGATGCCTTTTTCGGCAAGTTCCTTGTGGATGTCGATCGTGGTGATTGATCCGAACGCTTTACCACCCTGACCAGACTCCAGAGTGAAGTCCAATTTGAGTTTGCCGATCTTGGAAACAAGAGCATTTGCTGTTTCAAGCTCTTCTGCCTCGCGTTGGACGCGCTTAGAGTTGAGTGACTCAAGGTGCTTGAGATTTGCTTTGCTGGCTTCGAAAGCCTTGCCTTCTGGGATTAGAAAATTGCGAGCGTAGCCAGCCTTTACGGTGACAACGTCGGCTTCTGAACCAAGGTTGTTGATTTTTTCGCGGAGAATAACTTCTGTAGTGGCCATAAGAAAAAGTAGTTGTTGATGTGCAGAATACTCTGCGGGGGGCATGAGATAGGGGCATAGCAGCACTGAGTCAAGCAGGATTTCCCATAGTTTGTGGCTTTGTTTGCGTGGGCATGCAAGTGCGGGTATTTCGGCGAGTATTTCTGTGTTGCAAGCCCTAGCCCGCAGGCTAATTTCAGAGGGTATGGTTGTCCTGCGTAAATACACAATGTTGATGCAGGCTGAGCTTGCAAGGTTGGAACTCGCCAGTCTTGGTATCGATTCTACTATTCTGGACCAGAACCTTGGATCGATTGCGCCTCATTTGACGATGCACAGTGGTGTCAGATTGGTCGTTGCTGAAGAAGATGAGCAAGAAGCCGACACCATTCTTGCAGCCATGAAAAAACGCAATGCCACATAAACGGTGCAACATCGACAGATATTACGAATTACCAACACGCTGCGATGTGTGGTCTTGTCATGTTCATTGATTGTGTGAGCCACAGTATTGATGCCCGTATGGAAATAATCCCCCCACATGTCCTATTAGGCGCCTACACGGAAGGCGTATTTCCGATGGCGGATGAGGGTGAGATCTTATGGTTTGCCCCGCTAATGCGCGGCGTGATTCCACTCGATGATCGTTTTCACATACCTCATGGGCTGAAACGAACGCTTAAAAGCAAAAGATACGAGGTGAAAGTGAATACGGCATTCAAAGAGGTGATCAGCAGCTGCAGTCAGCGCGAAGAGACATGGATAGACGACATGATAGCGGATAGTTACACCCAGCTTTATGAGCTCGGGTATTGCCACTCTTTTGAATCCTGGGACGACGAGGGTCTGCAGGGCGGGCTTTACGGAGTTGCTATTGGCAGAGCTTTTTTTGGAGAAAGCATGTTTTCACGCAAGACGGATGCCAGCAAGGTAGCGTTGGCATATCTCGTTGACTGGCTCAGGGAGCATGATTTCATCTTGCTTGATACCCAGTGGATGACCGATCACTTGCGGCAATTCGGCGGTATGGAAGTGCCTCGCGAGGAATATATCAAGTTGCTTGCAGAGGCGCTTGCAGAAGAAGGGGAAAAGGGATAAGTGAAGGTATGACTCGTTTTCGCCCATGTATTGACCTCCATGATGGTCAGGTTAAACAAATCGTCGGAGCTACACTGAGCGACACAGGAGCTCCGCCGACTGAAAATTTTGTCTCAGATCATGCACCTGCATGGTTCGCTGATCTCTACCACAAGGATGAGCTGAGAGGCGGCCACGTTATTCAGCTGGGTGCGGGTAATGCTGATGCTGCGCGTGATGCGCTGCAAGCTTGGCCCGGAGGAATGCAACTGGGTGGGGGTATTAACATACGCAATGCCGTTGAGTGGCTGGAAGCAGGGGCTTCCCAAGTCATCGTAACCTCCTGGCTTTTTGATAATGACGGTAAGTTTCGTGAAGATCGCTTACGAGAGCTCGCTAATGAAGTTGGCCGGGAAAACGTGGTAGTGGATCTGAGCTGCCGAAGCACAGAGTCAGGCTGGACGGTGGCTATGAACCGATGGCAAACGTTGACCTCAATCGATGTCACTCACGCAACTCTAGAAACACTGGCAGAGTGGTGTTCTGAATACCTTGTTCACGCTGCGGATGTTGAGGGATTGTGTGGTGGGGTTGATGCCGAGCTCGTAGATGTGTTGGGGGCCTGGGCGGGCATACCAATCACTTATGCGGGCGGCGTGGCATCCATGGCGGATCTTGAGCTCGTCGCAGAACGTAGTGGTGGTAGCGTCGACGTGACCGTGGGTAGCGCTCTCGATATTTTTGGGGGTTCTGGGGTCAAGTATGAGGACTTGTTGGCTTGGAACCTAGGTAGTCGATGACCGCTATTTACATCATTCTGACCGTTGTTGTATTGATAAGCGTTGGGTTCATCGCCCAGGCTGCGATCATTCGCTCGCGTCGGCAGAAATGGATGGAGCTAAGGCTGAGTGACGAGGAGCGTCATGCTATTGCGCAAGATTTCGTCATCTTTGCTCGACTCCCTGGTGATCTTCGAGATGAGCTCGAGGGTTTGATGCATGTTTTTCTCTACGAAAAGTCGTTTGAGGCTTGTGGTGGATTGGAGGCAGTTACTAGGCACATGCAGCATGTTATAGCAGCCCAGGCCTGCCTTTTGTTGGTCAATCGCAATCACGATTTTTACCGTAAGCTACGTAGTGTTTTATTATATCCTTCAGCCTATAAAGCCAAAAACGAGCATGGCCACGAGGACGTGCGATTAGGCGAGAGCTGGCAATCGGGCAGCGTGGTATTAGCATGGGAAAGCGTTATCGCTGGGGGTAGAAACCAAGAAGACGGCAGTCATGTCACCCTGCATGAGTTTGCTCACCAACTCGATCAAGCGGATGGGGCCGCGGACGGGGTTCCTGAGCTTGCAAGCGCGGGAACATACCGAGACTGGTCGCGGGTTTTCAATCAGGCTTTTAGGCGCTTTCAGCGCAAGCTTGAAAAGGGTCGTCGAACAGTGATCGACCCGTACGGAGCCACCAATCCAGCTGAGTTTTTTGCTGTCGCGACAGAAACCTTCTACGAAAAGCCTAAACAGCTCAGCGAGCACTACCCAGAAGTCTACGAGCAGCTTAAAAGCTACTATCGTGTTGATCCGGTAAAATGGAT
>CAWVVN010000158.1:0-3122 GCA_963933605.1 uncultured Verrucomicrobiales bacterium | reverse complement strand
CAGGTGCTGGTTCAGACAGCAGCCAAGCAGCGCCGCAATCATCCGGTAATGAGGTAGAGCCCTCCCCGGACGATCTCGTCAATGACGATATCCCGTTTTAGAGCTTTGCGTCTAAAGCACCGCAGCTCTTTATGGCGATAATAAACAACCAAGCATGAAGAGCGATTTTCTCGTTATCGGCACTGGTATTGCCGGGCTAAGTTTTGCCCTCCGCGCGGCCAAACATGGCACGGTGAGCATCATCACCAAGGGCAAGCCCATGGACTCCAATACCGCCTGGGCTCAGGGTGGTATTGCCAGCGTCTTACCCGAGGGTTTATGTGAGCAGGGTGACAGTGTCGAAAGCCACGTTGCCGATACCTTAGATGCAGGTGCCGGTCTCTGTGATGAGCAAGCCGTTCGCACGATCCTCTCTGAGGCTGGCCAGACCATAGAGGAGCTCATCTCTAACGGTGTTGATTTTGATAAAGAATCCCCCTCCGATGAGGCATTCTCACTTGGCAAGGAAGGTGGTCACAGCCACCGCCGTATTCTCCACTCTAAGGACACCACAGGCAGGGAAATCGCCGAGTCTCTTCTTGAGACTGCACAGCAAACAGAAAACATCACCTTTTACGAGCAGCACTTCGCCATCGACCTGATCACCTCGCGCAAGCTCGGCATGGTATCAGAGGACCGCGTTCTCGGTGCCTACGTGCTGGATGAGTCCACAGGTGAAGTGCACCGCTTCCGCTCAGACCGCGTCATCCTCGCCACTGGCGGCTGTGGCAAGGTCTACCTCTACACCACCAATCCAGACGGCTCTACCGGAGATGGTGTCGCCATGGCCTGGAGAGCGGGCGCCACCATCGCCAACATGGAGTTTGTCCAGTTCCACCCTACCTGCTTTTACAACCCCGCCGCCACTGGCGCCAAAGCTCGTTCTTTCCTCGTCTCTGAAGCCGTCCGCGGTGAAGGCGGCATTTTGCGAGATGTAGATGGTGACGAGTTCATGAAAAAATATGATGAGCGCAAGTCACTAGCACCACGTGATATTGTAGCTCGGGCGATCGACCATGAGATCAAGAAAACAGGCGCTCAATGCGTTTACCTCGATGTCACCCACAAGCCAGAGGGTTTCATGCAGGAGCGCTTCCCTCACATCTACAACACCCTGCTTGAATTCGGTCTGGATTGTGAAAAAACGCCCATCCCTGTCGTCCCGGCTGCTCATTACCAATGCGGTGGAGTCGTTACCGATACTGACGGACGGACCGATATACGAGGCCTCTTTGCCATTGGTGAAGTCGCTTGCACTGGTCTGCATGGCGCCAACCGACTCGCCTCTAACTCCCTGCTAGAAGGTCATGTGGTCGCGCGCCGCTCACTTGAAAAAATGCTCAGCCTGCACCCACTCGATAAACCCTCCCCCACCGCGCCCGATATCCCCGTGTGGGAGTATGCCGATACCGCTCCTCCGGACGAGCTGGTTGTCATCTATCACAACTGGGACGAGATTCGCCGCCTGATGTGGGACTACGTATCCATCGTGCGCACCACAAACCGGCTTGACCGAGCTGCAAATCGCCTCAGCAACCTACGTCGTGAAGTGCGTAGCTTTTACTGGGGACATCAGGTCACCTCTGATATTCTGGAGCTTCGTAATCTGGTAGCTACCGCATCACTGATTGTTGATTGTGCTCTCCGACGTCACGAATCCCGCGGCATCCATTACACCCTGGATTTCCCCCAGAAAGACGAACGCCAAAATAAGCCGAGCACCCTAAGAAGGTTCTGACCTTTCGCCAAGCTCACCCTCTGACCATGAAGTATCCCTTACTACTCATTGCAATGGTTCTTATTCTTCCCTGCATGGGACAGAGTAGCTCATACAGGGTGAAGAGCTCTACCCCTCAAGTCAGCACGCCTAGAGCTGCCGCTGACCCCTCCAGAGTCAACCGCTATCCGTGGAAGCAAAACATCACCGCTACTGTCTTCTGGATCGGCGAAAAACCTACCACCAGAAATCCTACTTCCAACCACGCCAGCTCATGGGATACACGCTGGCAGGAAAATTATGGTGGTTATGACAACCCAGATCAAACTGCACGCATTCAATATAGGCCCAAGGCATTCACACCCAAGCTCAACCCCTTTTATATAGCCCTGCCCTACAATGATTGCCTCAACTACAAAACACACTGCCCACACGCAAGCCGTGTGATTCCATGGTGGCACCAACGATCAGACAAGCGGCCCGGCAAATCATCTTGTAAAGGCCGCTGGCTTCAAATCGTCTACGGCAAAAAAGTCTGTTACGCCCAGTGGGAAGACTGTGGCCCATTCACCACCGATGACTGGCCTTATGTGTTTGGCAACCAGCGTCCCAAAAACACGCAAAACAAGGCTGCCGGTTTGGATGTTTCCCCTGCCGTACGTGACTACCTCGGCATGCCCTCCAAGGCCAAAGTGCATTGGCGTTTCGTTGACTTTGCCAGCATACCAAAAGGGCCATGGGCTCAATACGGCACCAACAATCCGTTTCTCCACACGCACCTCGACCCACGACGTAAGGCACTGCAAGAATACATGGACCATCTGCGCAAATTACGTGACCAAGCTTACGCGCAGGAGAACAACCGGCGCTAGCCTTGTCGGTAAAATCATGCCGCGCTAGCAGGTCAACCATGCATATTGGATACTTTTTTACAAAGATTCACTTGCTTTTTCTCCTCGAGGACACTAATTCCCTCCGCACCACGTTTCTACGTTTACACCAGTGCTCGGGTGGCGGAATTGGTAGACGCGCTAGACTAAGGATCTAGTCCGGGTTAACCGGGTGCGGGTTCGATTCCCGCCTCGAGCACCATTTTAAAGCTCTCCATCCCTCATACGGATCGAGAGCTTTTTTGCGCCCACTCACCATTACCCATAGAGGCGGGATGAGAACCCTTCCGAAGCAAGCTGGCAAAGCCAGTGAGCGTAGGCCCGGGTTTGAACGCACACGAAGTGCGTGCATCACGCATCTATAAACTAGAAATCCGCACAGGATTTCTACACCTCAGCATAGCCTGAATAGAATGAAGGCATTCCCGCCTCGAGCACCATTTTAAAGCTCTCCATCCCTCATACGGATCGAGAGC
>CAWVVN010000157.1:0-3124 GCA_963933605.1 uncultured Verrucomicrobiales bacterium | reverse complement strand
AACACAGAAAGTTCTCAGCCAATAAGTCCCTTGTAGGCTGACGCATCCATGAGTGCGTCTACTGCGGCAGCATCCTTAAGCCGAACCTTAAAAATCCAACCAGCACCGTAAGGGTCGGTATTAACCAACGAGGGGTCGGCTTCAAGATCGATGTTGCCTTCTACAATTTCTCCTGCAACAGGAATGTAAATATCGCTCGCTGCTTTGACAGATTCGACAACCGCAACAGGGTCGCCCGCATCACATGAGCGACCATTTTCAGGCAGCTCAACAAAGACGACATCCGTCAGCTCCTCTTGAGCATGGTCGGTGATGCCAACAGTGACTGTGTCACCATCAAGCAGAATCCACTCGTGGTCGGAGGTGTAACGAAGATGATCAGGAACGTTCATGATGGTATTATTTGATGGATGATTGGATATGAGTTGATGGAATACGGTCAGCAACCGCTTGGATGTGATTTATTTCGCAGGATCAGGCCTTCTTGTAAAAGGGTTTTTTAACGACTTTCGCCTCAAAGCGACGGCCACGGACATCAACGTCAACGAGGCTGCCTATTTTAGCGTGATCAAGGGGCAAATAAGCCAGCGCAATGCCCTCCCTGAGACTTGGTGAGAGCACACCGCTGGTGAGCTCGGAGATCTGCTCGCCTTCTTTGGTAAAGACTCCGTAATGGGCCCGTGGAGGAGCCCCCCGGCCTGTGTATTTGAGTGCGACCAGACGCTTTTGGAGTCCATCCCGCTTTTGATCGGCGAGTATTTCGCTGCCCACAAAGCCACCCTCCTTCTCAAGATCACAGAAAAACCCAAGCCCCGCTTCCAATGGAGTGTGTGACGGTGACAGGTCAGATCCGTTGAGGGGGTAACAAACCTCTAGGCGCAAACTATCACGAGCACCGAGACCACACGGCTTAGCCCCAGCATCAATAAAACGCTGAAACCATAAGCTGCCATTTGCTGATGAACTGAAAAACTCATAGCCCTCTTCACCCGTATACCCCGTGCTACATACCATCAGCAACTCACCCTCATGAGTCCAGCTTGCCATGCCATTGCGCGGAGGCAACGGCTGGCCAGGGAAAAGCTCAGTAAATAAAGTCGCGGCATGAGGACCCTGCACGGCCATTGCCGCCCATTGATCGCTCTCGTTTCTGAGATCGAGGCCCTCAGGAAGATACTTACTCATCCAAGCAAAGTCTTCGTCAATCATCGAGGCATTCACCACAAGAAAGATCCGCCCCTCGGCTTCACGGTAGAGGATTAGATCATCTATCACACCTCCCTGCTCATTGAGCATTATCGTGTATTGCCCTTCGCTCACCCCGAGCTTCGCCACATTATTTGTCAGCAGAGAATTCAACCAAGCCTCAGCACCATCACCCTCAACAAAAAACTGACCCATATGGGAAATATCGAAGATCCCCGCATGTTCACGTACGGCTGTGTGTTCATCAATAATGCTGGTGTATTGCACCGGCATATTCCAGCCCGCAAAAGGAACCATTTTGGCACCCAATTCAATATGTAGAGGAGCTAGCGGAGTTTCATGAATGGTATTGTTCACGCGCGAGAGACTGCGACTCATAAGCAACCTTGTCAAATCCGTAAGAGACGTTAATTTTGCTGCCATGGCATCGAACCAGCAAGCCCTGCGAGCACTCCCCTCTGTCGAGACGCTCGCCAAAACACTTTCAGCAGAAAATCCACTGCCACGCGCCATGATCACGGCCTTCGTGCAACGTGAAATCAGCCGCTTTCGCCGTGATATTCTCGCAGGCGAGTCGCCAACACGCCAAGAAATCGAGACTGACATCGGCAAGCAACTCAGTATTTTCAGCTCTAGCCGCCTACAACCCGTCATCAACGCGACGGGTGTCATTATCCATACCAACCTCGGCAGATCCCCCCTCGGCAGCCAAGCAGCCGAAGCTCTGACGAAAATTGCCACCGGCTACTGTAACCTGGAATTCAATCTTACTGAAGGCAATAGGGGTAAACGTGCTGGCTACTTAGAAGTCGCATTAGCTTCCATTCTAGAAACAGAAGCGGCCACAGCAGTCAACAACTGCGCTGCTGCTCTTGTGATTATGCTACGTCATCTTTGCAAGGGCGAGAAAAACGAAGTGATTGTCTCCCGCGGTGAGTTGGTTGAAATCGGTGGCGGCTTCCGTATTCCTGAAATACTCGAAACATCGGGAGCTAAACTTGTTGAGGTGGGCGCCACTAATAAAACCCACCTTGAAGATTACGCCAAGGCGATCACACCGCAAACCGCGATGATCCTCAAAGTCCACCGCTCTAATTTCTATATCGGAGGCTTCACAGACGACCCTAGTATCCTTGAACTGGCAGAGCTCGCCCATAGTCACGGGCTACCACTGATCGAAGACATTGGCTCGGGAGCCCTCATGAATACCGATGAACTTGCCCCCATCGACCACGAACCGAAACCTCAAGACTCACTGAAAAACGGCGTCGACCTCGTCTGCTTCTCCGGAGACAAGCTACTAGGAGGACCACAGTCAGGCATTATCGCAGGTAAAACAGCACTCATCGAGGGCATCAAAAAAGAACCCTTTTTCCGTGCAGTGCGATGCGACAAACTCATCCTCACCGTTTTACAAGAGTGCATTGATACCTACCTAGACACCAAATCAAGCAACACCACCAGCAAGGTGCCCGCCTTGGATTTCATCGGCAAGGACATCTCCTCTCTTCAGCAGCGCGCCGAGGCCATCATTGAGCACATCCCCTCGGATATACGCGACCAATTTACAGTATCTGAAACAACTGCCCGAACGGGAGGAGGCACGATGCCCAAGTCTGAAATACCCTCACTTGCCATCTCCATAGCGCCGAAACATGTATCGGTTAATCAACTAGCCTATCGATTTAGAACCGGGAGCCCGGCTGTTGTAGGGACCGTTGTCGACAATACACTACACCTCGATTTACGAACCGTCTTTGAGCAACAAGACCGCGTACTTGTCGATGCGATCATTCAAGCTTTGGCAAACTAGGCGAGTAGCGCTTTTCCCGCCTCCAAATGCTTACTATAACGGCTTACTCTGCTTCTGGAGCTTCTGGAGCTTCAGCTGCTTTCTCCACATCGGTCTCTGCTCCAG
>CAWVVN010000156.1:0-3184 GCA_963933605.1 uncultured Verrucomicrobiales bacterium | reverse complement strand
GCTGCTGGAGCTGCTGTGGCAAAGGGGACCCGCCACAAATAAGCCCAGCCGTAGGCAATGGCAAAAATGCCGTAGCTCTGGATCATCAGTGGAACGGCAATGAGCACAATCACCAGAGGTTTATCAATGATGGTCTGTGCCTGAAAGCCGAACAGAAGCACGACGGTGGCGAGCAGGCCCATGACGGAGAATGGCTTCAGCCGGGCAGTGAAATTGCTGATTTCCTCGTGGTTGCCACCGCGGTCCAGAAGTCTGCGTGTGAAATAGCCTGCACCCAGAGGAATCACGACATAGAGCACCACGGACCAGAGCAGGGTTTCCCAGGGCACAATGATATCAGTAACGCCGAGTAGCAAGGCCGCCAGAGGGGCAAAGGCGAACACCATGATGATGTCATTAATCGATACCTGCACGAGGGTGTAATTAGCATCACCGCGCACGAGCTGACTCCAGACAAAGACCATCGCCGTGCAGGGTGCCACCCCGAGTAGGATCATGCCGGCTATGTATTCACGTGCTGTTTCTGGCTCTACGAAACCGGCGAAGATGTATTGGAAAAATAACACACCGAGTGCGGCCATGGTGAAGGGCTTGATGAGCCAGTTGACCACAAGGGTGATGCAGAGCCCTTTGGGTTTTTTGCCGACGTTTTTGAGTGAGGCGAAATCTACATTGACCATCATCGGGTAGATCATGATCCAGATGAACACTGCCACCACCAGATTGACGTGAGCGTATTCAAGGCTCGCGATCCAGGCAAAACTCGCAGGAGTCAAGGCGCCAAGTAATACACCAGCAAGAATACAAAGTCCTACCCAGATTGAGAGGTAACGTTCGAATAAACCCATATTAATTTATTGTTGGATGATGTTTTTCTGAGGGGAGGTGGCGTGACCAGTTTAGTCATTCCTGCGTTTGAAGAGCTTACGATGTTTGGTGACGCGTCCAGAGACTCGCTTGCGCCAGAGTCTGAAACTGGAGGGCTTGAGCTGAGCCCGCATGTGTTGAATGACGTCAGCCTCACTGAGTCCAGTGCGCTCACGGATTTCATCAAAGCTTGTGCGGTCATGCCAAGCCATGCGGATGACGGTATCACTCTCTGAAGGATTAAGGTCTTTGCGCTTCATGACGCGGCAAGGTTACAGCTCTGGCAGGCCAAGGCAAGAGAAGAGCTTCTTGGGTGGGGATGAAGGGTGGGGGATGAGCTTGAATGAGTGTGCTCATTACGAAGTCATTTATAGATTGCCTCTTCTGGGTCTGTAGTTAGCCTGCTCAAAACCAATTACTAATATATACGATGAAATGGCACTACTCACACGATGGAACGCAGCAAGGTCCGGTAACAGAAGATGAGATCAAGGGAATGATTTCGGCCGGCAGCGTCAAGCCCAGTGACCTTGTATGGTGTGATGGCATGGCAGGGTGGGAGCCTGTGTCGAGCGTGGCGGAGTTGATGCCTGCAGCGAGCACCAATGAGGTAGCTGCGCATGCTGCTCCAGTCGCAGCTGCCAGCATGTCTGCCTATGTAGAGGATTCCACACTGAGCCAGGCGGTCGTTTATTCGGGTTTTTGGCGTCGTGTCGCGGCATCGCTGATCGACTCGGTCATCCTAAGCGTTGTCGGATTCATTCTTGGTATTGTTTTGGGCGTAGCAATGGTGTCTGGAGGGACAGATGATACTGAGGTGGTGGAGCTCACTGGCAACGTTGTTGGTCTCTTTCTCGGGTGGCTCTATTACGCCCTGATGGAAAGCTCATCGAAGCAGGCAACCATAGGTAAGATGGTGATGGGAATCAAGGTGACCGACCTTGAGGGGAACCAGATTAGCTTTGCCCGAGCCAGTGGTAGGCACTTTGGTAAGATCATTTCTGGACTCATCTTGGCGATTGGCTACTTGATGATGCTCTGGACAGAGAAGAAGCAAACCCTGCACGATAAGATGGCAGGGTGCTTGGTGGTTAAGTAAGCGGAGCAAAAGAAAATTTGCTCGGGGCGGGTTGCTTGTCTGAGGACATAGGCTAACTCGCTGGCCCCGCCTGAGTGCCGAGAATAAGCTTCAGCGTTTAATTTTCCGGAATGATGTTATCGAGCTTTTCATTCAGGTGGCCGGTTATCTGGTCCGCCAGTTCGAGTAAGTTTACCTTGTCGTTTTGATCAAAGCATTTGGCTTCTTGGCCGGTGACGCAAAGCGTGCCAACGGTGACCCCGTTTTTTAATGTTAGCGGTGCGCCAAGGTAACAAATGATGGAATCATTGGTAACAAGCGGAGAATCCTTCAGGTAAGATACTTTCTCGGCGTCTGAAACTTCGAGTAATTCATTCGAATCCAGCACGTATTGGCAGAATGACCACTCAACATTTGTCGCTTCGGATTCTGCTAACCAGCTAGAACCTAAGCCGTGGTGGGCTGCAAAGTACTGCATGTCATTAAAAAGGATACTGACCACACTGATTGGTAAGTTGAGTTTGGCGCTAGCTTCCTCCACCACTTGTAATAAAAAAGGGTCTTTGTTGTTATCGAGTAGACCTAGGTTGGCGATCGTTTTTAGCCTTTCTTCGTCATGTAAGAGCTTCCTTATATTCTGACGGTCAGGATTGTATTTCTCATCTTTCTCCAGTGCTTCAAAGGTGTCTAGTTTGAGTTTGAGAGAAACGCCAATGCACTTAGCAGCTCCGGATAGGTTGACGCACCATTCTGAAATTCTGCGTAATTCCTCCATCTTCAAAAAGTTCTCCGAGCTGATGGAGCATTCTTTTTTGATTAAATGCCAGAGGGTTTCCGCCCGGCTGTATCCAAGAGTGTCGGTAAGTTCGGCGTGCAAATCCACGACGGTAGGAAGGGAAAAGTGATCATACTTTTCAAGTGGTCTTTCTGAGCTCATAGACGTTTAGTTGTTGAAGGTCGGTTCAAACAATCCTCTTTTACGAGGGCACTTAACATAAAGCCATTTATGTTAGCCATTAGCAATAATAAAGGCTGAGTCCACTGGGTAATTATTCAAACGATGTTTGAATAGGTTTCCTGTCAAAAGGGGATACAGACCCACTGAACTAGACACTCGGGAGATGCTGGGGTGGGAGCTGAGACGATACTGAGGTCCTCAATCCAGGTTTTTGTGAGCTCAGATTCTACGTTCTCTCAGATCCTACGTTCTCTCAGATCCTACGTTCTCTCAGATCCTAC
>CAWVVN010000155.1:0-3185 GCA_963933605.1 uncultured Verrucomicrobiales bacterium | reverse complement strand
CTGAGAATGTGGAAAAAAAGGCCACAAAAAAAGCCGCAGAATGGGGGGGACCCTTTCTACGGCTTTTCTGAGATTACAACTTCAACACGCTGATACATGATCAAGCTGATATCTGCAATTCACCCTTACATGAATAAGAACCTCGCGATATACACGCTGTTCTCATAATACATAGACCCCCCAAGTCGCTACTTGTTCAAAGAAAAGGGCAAAAAAATCACAAAAAACAGCAAGCGGCTTATTATAAGCTACTTAAGTTTCTTCTTTTTGATGTTTTTAATGCTCCGGGAGTATTACAAAATTGATCCAGGCATATAATTGGCGGCATCAGGAAACTTCTTTTCCCATTGGCTCACGGCATTAGCAAACTGGTCAACCTGGCTGCGGGCAGTTCCCGCATTTTCTCCTCCGCTTGCAATGATCTCATTGAGTTGCTCAAGGCTAAGAGGGATGCGATCGTCGGAGGCTAGGCGTTCTGGGAGGTTGTTCTTTTTGATATTTCCTGCTCGCAGGTCGTTGACAGTGGCTACCGCATGTTCCTTGATCGCAGAGTGGGCAGCCTCGCGCCCAACGCCGGCTTTAACAGCCTCCATCATGATGGTGGTGGTCATCAGGAATGGCAGGTAGTGATGATTCTCTGCTTCGATGACTGCAGGGTAGGCGTCGATTTGCCCGAGAATGGTCAAGAAAGTCTCAAAAAGGCCGTCGATGGCAAAAAAAGCATCAGGCAGCATCAGACGGCGGACCACAGAGCATGAAACGTCACCTTCATTCCATTGGTCACCCGCTAGTCCACCTGCCATGGTGACGTAACCTTTGAGGATGACGTGGAAACCATTAACGCGTTCGCATGAGCGAGAGTTCATTTTATGGGGCATGGCACTGGAGCCGGTCTGGCCCTTGGCAAAACCTTCACTGGCGGTTTCGTGACCAGCCATGAGGCGCAGGGTGCGGCATAGTGATGATGGGCCCGATGCGATATCTGCAAGCATGGATACGGTGCGCATATCAAGTGAACGCGGATAAACCTGGCCTACATTGGTGAATACTTCCGGAATGCCGAGGTGGCTGCATACTTTTTGCTCAAGTTGCGCGGCTTTTTCAGCATCTCCGTCAAACAGGGAGAGTTGATCCATTTGGGTGCCGACAGCGCCTTTGAGGCCTCGCACGGGATACGTTTCGATCAGGTGGTTGAGCATGTCGAGAGCTCCTAAGAGTTCTTCTCCGTTCATGGCAATACGTTTGCCGAAGGTGGTGGGCTGAGCAGCAACGTTGTGAGTGCGAGCTGTAATAACGAGGTCACGCCACTGAACTGAGCGCTTTTTCAATTTTGCCAGCGTAGTCACCGCTTTTTCTCTGATAATGAGTAGGGAGCGATAGACCTGAAGTTGCTCAACATTTTCTGTCAGGTCACGGGAGGTCATGCCCTTGTGGATGTGCTGATGCCCTGCAAGATCACAGAACTCCTCGATACGAGCTTTGACATCGTGACGGGTGACGCGCTCACGTTCCATAATGGACGGCAGATTTACCTGATCCTTGACGGATTCGTAGGCATCGATGGCTTCTTGTGGGATGTCTAAGCCCAGCTCTTTCTGGGCCTTCATGACCGCGATCCAGAACTCACGCTCAAGGACGATACGGCCTTCGGCGGACCAGATTTTAGAAATAGCGGGGGAAGCGTAGCGTTCGGCGAGGACGTTGGGAATCATGACAATAGATCGTTTGGATTGAAGAATGTGACGGGAATGAATACGGAAAACAGCTCGCTGGCAATCATATTTGGGTTGAGTCCACGTCAGCGGGCGCGTGGCCCGAGAGAGGTCTTGATTGATTGATCGTTGGGAGATTCTTTTTTGGTATCGGTAGCGAGAAAACTCAGATGATTAGTTTAACTGCGAGAAGCGATAACTTGGGCAAGCATGTCGATGATTGATTGCCTCAGCGGTCGGCTAAGTTGGCTGATCTCACGTTGGTGGGTTTCGTATTCAGCTCGGCCTTCTGGGGTCTCGATTTTGACGGGATCGTAACCGTATTCAGATAGGTCATAGGGGCTGGCTCTCATATCGAGCTCACGTGCTTTGAGGGCGAGTTGGAAGCATTGCCAGTGGAGATCGCTGCCCACCCAAGGCATGCATTTGGAGGCCCACTTGTAGAGGTCCATGTTGGTGTGTAGGCAGCCGCATTGCTCGGAGTCTTGGCGGCCATCAAGGGTGGGTTTAAGTTTATTGAGAGTCAGGGCACCCGGAGAGAAAAAACGGTAAGCGTCAAAGTGACTGCAGGTAATGGTTCTGGTTGATACCAGATGGTCAATCTCATCTTGAGTAAGTCTCAATGGGGTAGATTCTCTGTGTCTGATATCCTGACCTTGATAGACCATCGCCCACTCATGGAGTCCGTGGCAGGCGAAGTTCGGCGCTCTTGTCTGGGTCAGGCATAAAAGGTTATGAATCCATTTAAGCCGAGCGAGTTCTTTGTCGGAAAGGGCATCAGTAGAAAGCGAAACGATGTCCTCAAGCTGCTGATAGTGTCTTGTCTGATACCTCTCTGGGCGTTTTTTGTCACACTCGAGTTGAATGCCGAAGCCCGGGTGCCACTGTTCTAATTTCCCAAGTGAAAAGGGGTAGTAGGTAAAGAGGAAGTCCAGAACGGGGTGTTGCTGATGGGATGCCTTGCGGCGGCGATAAGGCACAGTCCATTGCTTGACTTGGATGCGATGTTTTTCTGCCAAAGGCTGCCATTGATCCAGCTGCAGGTGGTTTGTTTCAGAGGTCAGCATGGTTCAGAGACGCTTCTAGATTAGGGCAGAGAATGGGGAACTGCTTTTTCAAATGCGAAAGATCGCCACTGGTGAAAATCTCATAGCTTGGCGGAGGTGCCACGATGTCACCGGGGATGAAATGGTTCACTCTTTGGGCTACAGCCATGCCGGTGTCCATAACGGTGACCTTAGGCCCAGCGACATCCTCGATCAGAGGCCGGAGAAAGGGGAAATGACTACAGCCCAATACCAGGATGTCAGCATTTGCCGCGATGAGAGGTAGGACTTCTTCTTCAACAATGGCACGAGCCCTTGGGCTGTCGACGTCACCGCTTTCAACAAGCTCGACGAAGTCGGGGCATGGTCTGGTGATGATGGTTACGCCGCTGCCGTGATCATCGACTAAGCGGTGGAATTTTTTGCC
>CAWVVN010000154.1:0-3299 GCA_963933605.1 uncultured Verrucomicrobiales bacterium | reverse complement strand
TTTAAGGCGCTCGATTCGAAATCGAGTGTAGGTTTATAGCTTACCGTGGGTTCAAGCGCACAATGCTCGTGTATCACGAGTTTTCCTCCCTCAAGTTTCCGGAGGAGGAAACTTGCATGCTAGCACAGCCCGAGCGGGCGAGGGCAATCCCACTCCCTCTGCTAGCTGATGGGCTGGACGGAAAGTTCTCACTTTATGACTCCTCGCTATGGAGGAAATCAGAACAGCAACAAATCGTTTGTAGATCCTTTTTGCTCAAATTCTTGCTTGTCTGCTGATGTGTTCCGACTAGTTTGCTGCCCTCGTGGAGGGATGGCTGAGTTGGTTTAAGGCGCTCGATTCGAAATCGAGTGTAGGTTTATAGCTTACCGTGGGTTCAAATCCCACTCCCTCTGCCAGATCCCGGCCCGCCATTGGCGGGTCGGGATCTGGCATTTAGGCGCGGGCCGAAAACCCTTTACGAGCTATGCGAGTAAGGGTTTGAACGCACACGCCAGTGCGTGCATCACGCATTTTACCAGATCAGAAATCCGGAGGAGGATTTCTGCCAGCCCGCATAGCCTTCATAGAATGAAGGCAATCCCACTCCCTCTGCCATTACCCCAGCTCTTCTAAGAGGGCTGGGGTAATGCCATTTAGGCCCGGGCCGAAAACCCTTTACGAGCCATGCGAGTAAGGGTTTGAACGTGCAAGCACCCGGATGCACGATGATAAAGGGTTGAGAGGTGGTTAGTTTCTAAACAGGCTTTCTACTTCGCTGACGGGTAGCCATGTGTAATCACCCTCCTTGAGCTGGGTGAGTTTTTTCTGCACGTCGATGGGCAGTTCGTGGATGACTTGATCGGCTTGGTTGGCGGGGATGGCTAGGTTCCATATGTCGCATTCCTCTTGATTGACAAGATCACTGATTGCCTTGGCTAGGTCACTGAGTTGGCGTTTTTTTTGCTCAGTTTTTCTGCCGTGTGCTTCACCGTGTTTCATCGCTGTTGAGCTTCCAATAGATGAGCCCCCTGGAAATCGGCCGTCGTCGTCAGAACGCTTGGTTGGATCTGGGTGGGTCGGGTGTAATTCGACATTGATTTTTTCGATGACTGGCTCTGGCGATAAAACGAAGTCTTTCGACAGGGAATAGGCACAGAGGCATTCTCTGTTTACTAAGATAATGAGTTTCTTTTTCATGGTTTGTTAGGAGACTGAATGAAGTGCCGTTTGCTGATCAATGATGATCTGTATCACAGTGGGGCTGGCATGATTCACTTGCTTGGTCTGACTGTTTTGTGGTGTTGGTTCGCGAGGTGTTGGTGCTGGTGCTGGTTTTCGAGAAGGTGGACACGGAGAACTCCATCATACGCGTTCTCATCCACCCTCACTTAGATGGCAGCATAGTGGGGATCGGACAGGTAAACTGCGCAATTCTTGGCGATGATTGCGCAGATCTTGCAGCAGTAGCCTCGCTCTCACCCTCGCGCTCACGCACATACACGCTCGAAAGCTGTCCCTGACTTTAAGCTGCCCCTTACTTGAGCGGTGGTGTCACATGGTATGTGAGAGCCTGTCTTGCCCTGAGAATGCAGCGTGTTGGCGGTATTCTCTTGGGGACTCACCGGCAAATTTACAAAATGACCGGTTGAACTGGGACAGGGATTGGAAACCAACTTCGTAGGCAATCTCGGTGATGGGTTTTGTGGATTGCTTGAGCTCGTTTTTTGCCAATTCGATGCGATGCCGATTGGTGAACTCAGTGAGGGTCATGCCGGTGGATTGCTTGAATAGCTTGCAGAAGTAAAAGCTACTGACATGGACTTCACGAGCAATCTCAGCGAGAGAGATTTTTTCGTCGATCCGGTCGGTGATGTATTTTTTGGCCTTGCGGACGAGTTCGGGCTCCTTCGGCTGGCTTTCCAAGATCAGGCGGTTGAGTAATTCGGCAAGCTGTAGGGAGACAATGTTGAGCAGTGTAATCATGCTCCGGTATTGTATATCATCGAATACCGGGGTGTTTTGATGAGCGTTGATGGCCTCCGTTTGCTCGGCCTTTGAATAACCACTGGATGCCAATACCTTACGGATATTGTGTGTATGTGCAGTGCTTGGCTTTTCGGTGAAGACCTGGCCTGTTTTAAGAAAGGCAATGGTTTCTTTTCCCAGTCTAATTGGCACTGAGGTTTCCTTGAGCCCAGCAAAGCAGGTGTGAGTGTAGGTTTGTATATTAGAGCGGGAAAGGATGAGCTTCTGCTCCTGTTTGCATTCTTCACATGTGCCATGCTTAAGATTGAGCCCGCGGCAGAATGGGTTCTGGTTTGGGCTGGTGTGGCAGGGGTTGAACTGGGCATCATGCGCGTTGATGATGACCAGAGGAAGTCCCGTCGCTTTGCGGAATGAGTCCTGGCATATTTGATAAAAAGGTGAGCTTTTTAAGCTCTCAATGAGGTGACTTGCTGGTGCTGTGGAATGGGCCATATTGCTTTTTTGCCTGGCGGCGTTGGAGGGTGGAGAGACAGCAAGGGCGATCCATCAAAATAATAGACTAATAACTAATCTAGCAGTTAGT
Source organism: uncultured Verrucomicrobiales bacterium (assembly GCA_963933605.1). GTDB lineage: Bacteria > Verrucomicrobiota > Verrucomicrobiia > Verrucomicrobiales > Akkermansiaceae > Oceaniferula. The sequence continues at coordinate 748 of CAWVVN010000154.1, read as the reverse complement.
TATTGGTGATCAAGAAAAAATGACGCTGCCCTTCATGGTCCAACGTTTCAGCTCATCTCGATAGTGCAAGATAGGGGAGATAGATGACAATTGATGGCGAGTGAGCGATGAGTTTTTGGTCTAGGCTGTAGCTGGGATAACAACAAAGCCCACTCAAATGATGGAAAAAATGATGAAAACAAAGAGACAAAAAATAAGCTCTATGAGCGGCATTGCGCGCATTGGTGCCCACACTGGAATAGCATGCTTGCTGCTGATGCTGGTCGCTTGCGGAGGCAATGAGAAGAAGATGGCAAAGGGCTTTGTCTTGCCAGCGGGTGATGTCGAAAAAGGGAAGCAGGCGTTTATCGAGTTAAAGTGTCATCAATGTCACAGCGTGGCTGGCGAGCTGCTGCCTGAGAATGTTGAGCCATCGATGGTGAGGCTGCATCTTGGCGGTGAGGTTTACCGTGTGAAGACATACGGTCAGCTAGTGACATCGGTCATCAACCCTAACCATGATCTATCGAAGGATTATTTGTTAGGTATCGACAAAGAACAACGCCAGGACGCGCAATCACCGATGCCATCCATGGTCGAGCAAATGACGGTTGATCAAATGATCAATATCGTGGCGTTTCTCAATGCTCACTATGTCAAGCTAGAGCCCGAGTATGAGGTGCCTTATTACGGGCCATAAAAGACGGAGCATGAACGCTTAATCAGGGTTTAATCGAGGCTTGGCAATCTGCTTGGCAATCTGCTTGGC
>CAWVVN010000153.1:0-3470 GCA_963933605.1 uncultured Verrucomicrobiales bacterium | reverse complement strand
CCTGCTTGAGCAGCAGCGATGCCAAATGCCAGAGTGGCAAGTATGGCGATGGTTGTTTTTTTTGTTTTCATGTTTTTGTTGTTGTTTGTTAACCTTTGGGGGGTTGGGTTTAGTTTGTATTTACGTGGAGGGCAGGAAATTAGAGGGAAAGGATTGTAATGTTAGTAGGTTTTGTAGAGGGAATCTATAGAAGGAGTGGTGATGTTGTTATTATTGCCATTGGTTCCATGGCCCATCTGGTATTTCCGCCTGCTCGATAAATTTCCAAGCAACACGATAGCCACTGCGTATGCCTAGAAAATCTCGAACAGCAGGACTCACTTCGATGCCTGCGTTGCCATTAGGATTAGGCTTCGGAGCATTGCCCTTGAAAACGTATTGCCAGTCATCGTTATGGAAGGGGCCGACATCTTCCCACTGCGCATAACATACCTTGCCGCGGTAGTGGATGGTGAGCCACTTTCCTTTGCATGTTGAAGACCAGCCTCCTTTGTAAGATTTCCAATACCAGGGAACGATGTTTGAGGCTTGGGCCTCAGGGCTGCTTTCTGGAGCGAGATCATCGTAGGGGAGAGCTATGTAAAAAGGGTTCATGCGTGGCGCAAACGCCGCTGGCTGGAAGCCGGAACGATTTGAGGGCTGATCAACTCCACCATAATTGATTTCCCAGTTTGTATCCCACGCGCTCATCTCGTTTGAAGTGGGGTTACGCTCACTGGTTTCTTCTCCCACCCAGAATACGGTGGCGGTGATGCCTCTGCGCCAACGATGAGTGGTATCTTCCCAGGGGGTAGGATCTTCTAAAACCAACCTTGCTTTTGGTGGTGCCTGAAAGGGACAAATAATGCCTGGAATGGCGAGACGCCTGTCGGCCAGATAATCAGCATGCTCCTGCTCGATGTATGATGCAAATGCCATCTCACCATCTAAGGAGATATATTCAGCGTGTGTTTCCTGCACGAGGAAACACATGACGATCGCCGAGAGTAGGCCCGTTTGTTTCATATACTAGTCTGTAAGGGTGATACAAAAACTGCAGGTTCACTTTTTTAAAGTAGGACGAGCGAATTTTGTGAGGATCAGACGAAACAATCATTATCCAGTTGGCTAATATGCTAAACGCCTGATCTTCAATTAAGTAATTGTTAGTTATGATGACATTATATCTTGCATTGCCAAGCTTTTTTTTTGCTATAACCGCACCAAAATGGCGCTTATTTTTTAAAATAATGAGGCAAAAAAGCGCCAATCAGCTTATTTTCAAAAAAACCAAGGCGAGGTGGGTGTTTGGCAGTATAAAATAGCAGATTAGCTAAAAGCCATCTCTCGATGCGCCAGGCAATCGAGATTCTTGCGCAGCAAATGAGAAGGAGGAAAGTGAATGCGATTAGACGTTAAATCGGAATTCGATAACATCGCCGTCTTTCACCTCGTATTCTTTGCCCTCGATGCGGAGTTTGCCGACATCACGGGCGGCGGCTTTGGAGCCGGCTGCGACGAGGTCATCGTAGGCGACTACCTCCGCGGCGATAAAGCCTCGCTCAAAGTCACCGTGGATAACACCAGCAGCGGCAGGGGCTTTGTCGCCGTGGTGGATGGTCCAGGCGCGAGTTTCTTTTTCGCCACTGGTGATATAAGTACGAAGGCCAAGGAGATGGTAAACGGCACGAATCAGGGTGGAGACACCCGAGTCGGTAATGCCCATGTCAGAGAGAAATTCGATGGCTTCCTCGGGGTCGAGCTCAACGAGCTCTTCCTCGATGCGTGCAGAGATGACGACGGCTTCGGCATCGTGTGATGCTGCAGCGTACTCGCGCACCTTGGCAACCATGGCATGGCTGTCCGGATCTTTTTGAGCATCGGCGAGCTCGTCCTCTGCGACGTTGCAGGCAAAAATGGTGCGTTTAGAGGAAAGCAGGAAAAACTCGCGCAAGGTAAGTTGCTCATCCTTGCTGAGCTCGAGGGTGAGAGCGGGTTTGCCAGAATCCAGATGAGGAAGAAGTTTTTCAATGAGTTCGACTTCCTTCTTGGACTCCTTGTCGCCGCTTTTGGCTTTTTTGGCACGGGAGGTTTTCCGTTTTTCCAAGGCGGCCATGTCTGAGAGAATCAGCTCTGAGTTAATGATTTCAATATCACGGATGGGATCAACACTGCCGAGTTCGTGGATGATGTCATCGTTATCGAAGCAGCGCACCACCTGGACAATGGCATCGACCTCCCGAATGGTGGCGAGGAATTTGTTGCCGAGGCCGGCACCCTCGGAGGCTCCTTCGACGAGGCCGGCGATATCAACAAATTCGATCGCTGTAGGGATGATTTTCTGGGTCTTGCTGATTTTTCCCAGCACCTCAAGCCGATCGTCAGGAACCGTGACCACACCGATATTGGGGTCGATGGTGCAAAAGGGGTAGTTCGCAGCCTCCGCATTACGGGTGCGCGTGACTGCGTTGAAGAGTGTTGATTTGCCTACGTTTGGTAGACCTACGATTCCTGCCTTGAGCATGGGGCGGGAAGCTAGGGAGAAAACCGACAATTGCAATGCGTATGTTTTGAAAAATTGACGGTTTATGATGAGCTTATGCCTTGACCTGTGCCTTGATAACGGTTTCTTTGCGCTCATGCAGCACGTGCTACTAAAATCAAAAATTCACCGCGCTTGTGTCACGGTTGCCGATGTCGACTATGAGGGAAGTATTGAAATACCCTCTGATTTGATGGAGGCAGCAGGGATTTGGGAAGGGGAGCGAGTGCTCGTAACCTCTGCCTCAAAGGGTGGTAGACTTGAGACCTATGCTCAGGCAGGAGAGCCGGGAACGGGGAAAATCATTATGAATGGAGGTGCTGCGCACATCATCAAGGCGGGTGAACGAATCACCATTATGGCTTTTGCGATTTCTGAGAACCCAGTATTACCGAAAAAAATTGTCTGTAATGAGCTCAATGAGGTCATTCGCCGAATCAATTAGACAGCTTGTCGAGTTAACCCTGATGACAAAGTTCCTTATAAAAGCCCAAATTCGCGTCTTTACAAGGGGCTCTCACTTTACCATATTCCCGCGCCCATGACTTCTATCATTGCAGCCAACTGGCTAAACATTTCAATCAATCTCTTGCTCGTTATTCACGTGGCTGTATGCCTCTTGCTTGCTCTCGTTGTTCTTATGCAACGTCCCAAGCAGGAAGGTCTTGGTGCTGCTTTTGGCGGTGGCCTTACCGATCAAGCCTTTGGTGCTCGCACTACAGATGTTCTGCAGAAAGGCACTGTTTATCTAGGCACACTCTTTTTTGTCATTACTCTTGTTCTTGCTATTCTCATTGGCAAACGTCAGAGCGATAATCCGACACTCACCTTTGAGGTGGAAGAAAAGGTGGAGGAAGTAGCAGCTCCTGTAGAGACACCCGAAGTTTCCGGTAAGGTGAAAGCTGCGGTGGAGATGCCAGCTGTGCCAGTCGTTCCAGCTGCAGAGCTT
>CAWVVN010000152.1:0-3485 GCA_963933605.1 uncultured Verrucomicrobiales bacterium | reverse complement strand
GGTTTCCTAAACCTTAGATGTGAGTTCGATTCTCGCCGGGGGTATTTGCTTTAAATCAATCTACCTACCTCTTAGCTGCCGCATGCTTTTGGTAGGCCTTGCTGGTGATGACCAGGTATTTGCCGGAAACCTTCGCTGAGCTTTGTTGGTTTTTCCAATCGTGCTTGGAGACTTGTTGCCACTCGGTGCCGTTTTCGTTTAACAAGGCTTCGATTTCTTCTTTGGCCAGCATGCCATAATCTTCTTTGGTATACTTTATCTTCTCACATTTGGAGGCGATGATATGGAGATCGATGGCAAGACCGTGAACTCGATAGGCAAGATACTGGATGCCTTCATGCTCAAGAGGGGAGACGGTGACTTTGCCGTATCTCTTGTCACACTGCTCCCTGGTCTCACCAATGCGCGCAAAAGCCGTAAGGGGCATTACTGCGATGAGCAAGAGCGCTGAAAATTTCATGACATGGCATGCTGTCAAATCGTAGGCTCAGGATCAAGCACTGTTTCCTCTCTCGGGCAGCGTTGATGCGGGGTAACTGGTAGATCAGTTCGACTGCATCGCCTCAGAATGATGGCAGGGGTTTGAAGGGAGTCCCAAAGATCATTTCCTCTTTCGGCAGTCATATTATGCAAAAAAACAGTCATATTGTGCATTAAGAAAATGAAGAATCGGCTGTATTATTAGCTGCTAGCTAATTAGCTGTCTTTATCAAACGCTACACCACCATGAAGTCATTTTCCACCTTACCTCTCTCGAGTGCATGTTGCGCATTGAGCGTAATCATTGTATCTGTCTCCCTAGATGCTGCGGAGTTCGGTGCCAGCGCTCCCGCGAATACTCCCGGCTACCCGAGTCAGGCCGCGGATCTTGATGCCCTTCCTGGGTTCCAAAACCCACCCGCTGGTTATGGGCAGGTGCCCTTCTGGTGGTGGACGGGTGATGACCTCGATGAGGACCGGCTTCTGTGGCAAGTCCGTGAGCTGCACAAGAAGGGCATCAGTGGCGTGCAGGTGAACTACTCCCACACCGACAGCCCGGGATGGCCGTCTGATGCCAAGGAGCCGGCGATTTTTTCCGATGATTGGTGGAAGTTCTATGCCCGCGTCTCTGAGGAATGTGGCAAGCTCGGCATGGGCATTGGCCTGAGCACCTATACGCTGGATTGGGATGACGGCGGTGAAAACCTGTTTAAAAAACTCTTCTACGACCAGCCTGCACTCAACGCCATCGAGCTGACCTCTAACAAGCACGCACTTAAGGCGGGGGAAAGTAAAAGTGTGCGGTGTATCGAGGCAGCCTTCGCCGCTTGGGCCTACCGAGTCAAAAACGGCGTGCTGCAGCGCGGTGGCACTGATCTCACCAAACTCATTAAAAACGGCCAGCTGAACTGGACGGCCCCCGAAGGGGAAGACAGCTGGCAAATCTGGAGCTTTGGCACACGCCGCCACCCGGGCACCTTTAACCCCTTGCTAGCTAAATCCGGAGACAAGATCGTACAGGGTTTCTACCAGGAATTTGAGGATCAAAACAACGGTAATTCCAAGGGCTTGAACTACTTCTTTAATGACGAGCTACAGGTTGGGCTTAAGAAGTTTGCTTGGAACAAGGACTTCCACGTCGAGTTCCACCAACGCAAGGGTTACAACCTCTTTGACGTGCTGCCCGCCATGTGGACGGAGATGGGCGACGTCACCCCGAAGGTGCGTATCGACTACGCCGATGTGCGCATGGCGCTGATGGAGGAGCGCTACTTTGAGCCGATTTACAACTGGCACACGGAGCGCGGTATCATCTTCGGCTGTGATAACCACGGCCGTGGCCTCGATCCACACGCCTATGGCGACTACTTCCGCGCCACCCGCTGGTATGCCGCTCCCGGGCACGACACCCCGGGTGGTCATGCCGACGTCATCAAGGGCAAGGTTTCCTCATCCATTGCCAAGCTCTACCAGCGTCCGCGCGTCTGGCTGGAGGCCTACCACTCGCTGGGCTGGGGTGCCACTCCGGAAAATCTGATGTTCGCCACTCGGGAGAACTACCTCTATGGCTGCACCTTATTCAACTTGCACGGTCTCTATTACTCCACCTACGGCTCTCACTGGGAATGGGCGCCGCCATGCTACCATTTCCGCATGCCCTATTGGGAGCATATGGGCACCTTTCTTAAGTACTTCGACCGCCTCTCTTACCTGATGAGCCAGGGTGATGCCGTGGCTGATGTCGCCATCATCTACCCGGTCACGCCCTATGAGGCAGAAACCAAGGGTAAAGAGGCAACGGAGATCGCCTTTCATCTTGGCAACAAACTCATGGCCGCGGGGATCAACTTTGACTTCATCGACCATCAGTCCATCGCCCGGGCAAAAATAAAAAATGGCCAACTCGTGGTCGAGAACGCTAACGCATCCTATAAGGCCCTCATCTTCCCTAACATGGATGCCGTGCGCTGGAATAATCTGGAAAAGGCCGCCGCTCTCAGTGAAGCTGGGGGGCTGGTGCTCTCCGTGGGAACGCTGCCCACAGCTACTGATCACGCAGGCGTCAATGATCCTGCCCTTCATGATCTGTTAGCCAAGGCGATCCCGGCAGCAAACCGCCTACAAAAATCTGATCAAGCTCTGGCAAAAATCCGCAGCGCCTTTGTCCAGAACGCCCGTGGCCTCAATGGCACCGTGCGTACCCTGCACCGCAAGATCGGCCCCCGTGATGTTTATCTCACCATGGATGCCGAACCTGGGGACGTGGTTGAGTTCCGTGCTAAGGGAGCTGTCGAGCTCTGGGACCCGTGGACGGGAAAAACCTCGCCACTGCAGGTCGTCAAGGAAACCGCCACCGGCACTCAGGTCGAATTGCCACTTGAGAAGTATGAGGCACAGGTGGTTGTTTTTGATCCTGGTAAAACACACACAAATCCCGCCAGCCCCCGCGCTGTGCTGAGCGAAGTCAAAACCCTGCCTGACACCGATTGGCAGGTTGCTTTCCTGCCCACCATGAACAACCAGTGGGGTGACTTCCGCCTGCCGGTCACCGAGCACAACCAAATGATCGGGGTCGAAGCGCGTCGTTTCCAGTGGGCGCGAGGGCAAGAGCAAAAGACCCAGTTGCACAGCTATGGGCCACAGATGTTCTTGCACAAAGCCGCCGCTGCACTGACTCCTGAGCAGGAGGTCGCATTGAGTAAGAGCCTCGATCCGGCAAAAGCAGGACAGGGGGAGCAAGGTGAGTGGAGCAGCTACGATTTTTCCTGGCGCTATGGCTTGGAGGACAACCCCGGCCACCAAGGTTATCACGGCACCAAGGGCAAGATCTCGGACAACTTCCTGCGTGTCGGCAAGGAGATCAAGCGTGGCAATGGAGTCAAGCTACTGGAGGCCGAAGAGGGTATCGCTCATTACTATCTGTGGACGACAGTAATCTCCCCGGAGGTATGCACAGCTACCCTGCTCCTCAGCCAGCCGGCTGCATACAACGCCGGCTACAAAAC
>CAWVVN010000151.1:0-3515 GCA_963933605.1 uncultured Verrucomicrobiales bacterium | reverse complement strand
GGGGGATGCAGCGTCCAGAGGTTTGGCACGGTGCGCTCACGAATAAAACGCTGATAAACTTCATGCGCCTTTTCGCCCTCGCCGAGACGGGCGCGGCAGTTCATGCGGTGGGCAAGGGCCCAACCGGTGGTTTTATTGCCGCGCAGATCCAGTGTTTTGCTCGCCGCCTGCGTCCAGTCTTTGTTGGAATTAATCAGCGTGCCTGGATAGAGCGGGCAGAGGTGGGAGATGTGGCGGTGTTCGGGGTCGCCGATATCACTGTAGTTTTTTTCTTCGCGGTATTCTTTAATCTGACCGCTGGCACCGACCAGAATGGGGTCGAGCTGGGTGAGTTGCTCGCGTATTGTTTTCAGAAAGCCGTCCTCTTTGCCTGAGGCTTTGGCAAGTGCGAGCGTGTCCGCATAGGTTTCCCAGACAAATCCCTGGTCGAAGGTGCAACCCGCCGTGGTGTAGAACTTGTTACCCACGATGTGCCCGGGCAGTCCTTTGACCTGCTCTGGCGTGGCATATTGTTCTGGAGAAGAGGATGGTTCAATCAGCAGATAATCACCATGAGGCACGAGCGCCTTGGCGTAGAATTTACTTAGTGATAGCATGGCAGGGTAGGCTACTTCATCGAGATACTTTTGATCTTGGGTGAAGTGGTAATAATCAGCCAATAACTTAGCGGTGAAGCCACCAGTGCCTGGGCCTGAGTGTCCGCCTTTTGCACCCGGGATGTAATAGGCATTGGCCCCCGTGCCGATCACCCAGCCGTTGTCGCCCTCTTTGTCGAGCATCGTGGGGTTGTGTTTGCTCACGTAGTCTGCGGCGTGTTGCTGTGCGATGGGGAGATAGGCCTGGTAGAATGCAATGTAGGCCTCGAAGCACTCAGCAAGGTTTGTATTCATCACCCCCCAGTAATTCATCTGGATATTGATGTCGTGCCAGAATCCACCCGACCACGGAGTGAAATAGTCTTGGCTCCAGGTTCCCTGTAGGTTGGCGGGCAGGCTTTTTGCCCTTGAGCTGGAGATGAGCAGATAGCGCCCGTATTGGAACATGAGTTCCTCAAGCCAGGTATCCGCCTCGCCCTCTTGATACTTCTCCAAAAGAAGGTGCGTCGGGTCAGCCGACGGCGTTGAGTTCAGGTTCACCGAGACGCGACCGAAAAGGGTTTGATAGTCATTGAGATGCCTCTCCTTGAGCTTGGCATAGCCTAGCTCAGCTGCCGTCTTCATGCGCGATGTGAGCTCCTCGTGTGGGAACTCATTCGGGTCGAGTTTTTTGGGGCCTTTGTTGATGAAGGTCTCTGGGCTCAGCTTGTAGTTGGTGCCGGTAGCGATGAGTAGTGTGACCGCGTCTGCCCCGGTGACTTGGAGTGTGCCTTTATCGTTGTCAGCGCTCAACGAACCACCTTCGTTGAGCACCTTGATCTGTCCCTCGAAGTTGGTGCTGAACAAAGCAAGCGAGCCCTTGAGAGTCAGCAAATTTTCCGCGGCTGTAATCGAGCCGGTGCGTTCTTTGCGCTCGAGATAGGGAATCTCTGGTCGAACGCTAAAGGAGAGCGCGCCTGGCTGATCCGCAGTCAGGCGGATGGCGACGACATTGTCCGGATAAGAGGCGAAATACTCACGCTGGTAGTTCACCCCACGATGATTGTAGGAAACGTGGGCGATGGCTTCATTCAGGTTGAGCGAGCGGCGGTAGCTCTGCGCATCTTCCTGATTGAAATCGAGATAGACCTCGGCAAAGCTGGTCAAACCGCCTTTGCCGTATTTCCCCTTGTTATGAAGTGTTTTGTCCGTGATCTGGATGCGCTCGGTATCTGTGCGTCCAAAGACACAGGCTCCGATGTAGCCATTGCCAAGAGGGTAAGACGATCTCTCCCAGTCACGATCATAGGAGTTGGGCCGATCAAGAGTCTTGGTACTTTCCCACTGACTCCTGCCGCGGTTAGGTGCCTGTTCCGGCTCCCAGAGTTCGTAGGTTCTGGGTGCGTTCTGAGCGAAGGCGCTCAGCGTAAGACTGGCAACCAGCAGAGGAACTATTTTGATCGTTTTTTTCATATCTTTATTAGGGCACCACCGGCAACCCCATCCCGTAAAAATGACGGCGAATTTTCTCAGCTTTGCGTTGGCCATAAAACTGATGAACGCGTTTAACAGCAAATGGGCCTACTTCTTTTTCTTTTTCCTCTCTGGGGCTCCCTTAGATGGACGTGCATCTTTGTATTGATCGAGAGCTTGTTGTAGGAGTGTGCGGGTTTGTTGGGCCTCGGGTGATAGATTCTTGAGTGGGGTATTTTCCAAGGGATCTGCGCTGACGTCATAAAACTTGCCATCGGGATAGAGCTTGTAGCGTTGGTTGCGCGCCCACTGCTCTCCCTTTCCTCCGCCACGTGAGTAATAGCAATAAATCCATTCTCTGGGATGGCCCTCTTCACCGCGCAGCTGGGGCAGAAAGCTCTGGCCATCGAGCTTGATCTCGGACGGTATTACTACACCCGCGGCAGCACAGAGGGTGGGCAGGAAGTCGCTGAAGTCGACGAGGTCTTGGGAAACCTTACCCGGGTGAATGGTTCCCGGCCAGCTGGCAATCATCGGTACATGGGTGCCGGCGTCAGTCATCGTGCCCTTGCCGCCCAGGACCTCCTTGCCGCCCAGTTGTGAGCGGATACCTGCGAAGGTGCCGTTGTCCCCGATGAAGACCACCAGCGTATTCTCACGGATGCCGAGCTCGTCGAGCTTGGTATCGAGTTTGCCCACCATTTTGTCGACGTAGGTGACCATGTCTATGAAGTTGCCCGTTTTGTTTTTGTTTTTCGGATTGGCACTGTCTGGGGTTGGCACAAAGGGGTAATGAGGCAGGATCATTGGGTAGTAGGCAAGGAAGGGTTGGTCCTTGTTGCGCTCCATGAAGCCGCAGAGGAAATCCGTGACCACATCAGGGCCGTATTCGCCCGAGGTGTAGTCCACGGGTTTTCCATTAACTTCCAAACAAGGATTCGGGTAGCGGGTGTCGCGTCCGCTTTGGTCTCTCGCTGGCCGGGTATGCTGCCAGAGACAGGACTCATCAAAGCCAAAGTGCTGCGGTGAATCAGCCTCCTTGCCTAGCTGCCACTTGCCGGCAATGCAGGTGGCATAGCCGGCTTTTTTAAGCAGGTGGGCGAAGGTGGTTTGTTTGCGATCGAGCACGCCGAACTTCACGTAGTTGCGGGCATTGGACATGCCGGTCATGATTTTCACACGTGAGGGTGTGCACAGCGGCTGGGAGTAACAGTGCTCAAAGCGGATGCCGGTTTCGGCCAGTTTGTCGAGATGGGGTGTTTGGTAGGAAGTGCCACCGTTGGCATTGACGCATTCGTAACCCATGTCATCTGCCATGATGAGGATGATGTTCGGTTTGTCAGGGCTTGCGCTCCCTTTGGTCGCCCGCTGTTCCTGTGGTGCAGGAGCAGCGGCCGAATGGTGAATGCTAAATAGTGAATAGTGAATGAAGATGAGGGTAAGTAGTCGTCTGTTCATGGTCATGTT
>CAWVVN010000150.1:0-3560 GCA_963933605.1 uncultured Verrucomicrobiales bacterium | reverse complement strand
TAAGGCTGTTCATATTCCGAGCGTGCCTCGTTGAGGCGTGCACGGGCTGCTTCCAGATACCCTTCGTCGATGTCAAAGCCGATATAACTGAGCAAGCCCATTTTATGAGCTGCGATGGCGGACGATCCGATGCCGTTAAAGGGATCTAACATGGCGGTTGTGTCGGTGTTGCCATGGATGCGGATGCATTGCTCAGCGAGGCCGACGGGGAATGTTGCTGGGTGAGGCCGGTCTTTGTCTCGATTCTTGATGGTATCGTAGGGGATAAACCAGTTGTTTCCACGGCAGCGTTTGTCTTTGCCTTCCGTATGCCCCCAGCGCTCGATGTTGGATTTGTCTACATAGGGAACACCGCCAGCGCGCCGATCAAGTGGTATTTCTCCTGATTTGGTGAGGTGAAAAACATACTCATGGCAGTCATTGACGTAGCGGTGGCTATTGATCGGTTTAAAGTGCCCAGCGCTAATCGTTTCGCCAGATCTTGTTTCTACGGAAATGGATTTGACCCAATGAAATGTATTCTGGAGAACAAAGAGCGGTTCATTTTCTGACTCCGTCAGGGCGAGAAGTAGTTGATGGGGTAGCAGTGGGTTTTGAGGGGCAGCGCCGAGGTTGAGGAAAAAAGAGGCATCGTCATGCATGACGCGCTTGAGCTCAGTGGCCCACTCCAGGCACCACTCGATGAATGCGGAGCGTTCGGCATGGTCTTCGTAGGTGTCGTATTTAATCCCAAGATTATAGGGGGGAGAAGTGACCACCAGATTTACGGAGTTAGCAGGCATCGCCTTCATGCCTTCAAGGCAGTCTTGGTGAAAAAAATCGATGCGCGTCGCCATGAGGGAGCATGGTCACATGTGTCGATCAATGAAAAGTCAGGAGTGCGTTCATACGGCCGTTTAATATTGACGATCGCCATAGCCATGGGTTAGTCTCATCATTGCGTGAACACGAGAGAGCAGATTTTGGAGGCTGCATGGGAGCTTTATAGCACCCGGGGATTTGAGGACGTATCGGTCAGAGATGTGACGACTGCAGCAGGGGTTAATTTGGCCAGTGTCAGCTATCACTTTGGCGGTAAGGAAGGGCTGATGCAGGAGACCGTCAAGCGCTGCATGAATCCGATCAACAGCTACCGCATTCAACTTCTCGAGCAGGAAATTGCCAAATATGGAGGGGAGGAGAAGCTGCCTTTGCGCTCCATATTAGAAGCCTTTATGCGGCCATTGGTCATGCCGGAAGAGTGTGGTGTCCAGTCGGGCCTGATGCTGCGTCTGGTTGCGCGCTACTTGATCGAGAGTGATTACGCGATCCCGTCAGTGAGCCGAGACCTCTACACCGAGGCGTTTCAGGTTTTTGTGAAGACCTTGCTGGTTCGCTTACCTCATCTCACGCCTGAAACCCTGGTGAAACACATTGTTTTTGCCTCAGGATCGGTGGTCTATTATCACGGTTTAGGGAAACTTGCCTTGCAGCTCAGCCGCACTAATGGTGTCAGCAGTGGAAGTAGTAATACCAGTGGTAGCGATGCTAGTGAGCAGAATGCGGATGAGATAGATCGTGAGCAAATGCTGTGCGATGTGATTGAGTTTGCCATGCACGGGTTTGGAGGCGATACCCATGGCGCCGACGATGCATAAGGTGCCTTTGGGCAAAGACCAGCGTCAGCATCCTAGCGGAGAGTGAATAATAGCCACAGAGGAAGAGAGATTCTTATATGAACACAGATTCTTATAGTCAGCGCATGGCGCAGTTATCAGAGACCGGCGTGCGGGTAGATTCCCCGGAGGCCATGATCGCTCTGGGTCGCGAAGTTGCGGCAGGTCTGCATGCGGGCAGCGTATTGGCACTGCAGGGTGGGCTTGGTGCTGGCAAAACACATTTCACCAAAGGGATTGCCGAGGGACTAGCTGAGGGCCTGAACTGCAGCTTGGAAGTGACGAGCCCCACGTTTACGCTCGTCCATGAATACCAGGGCGGGCGGCTGCCGCTGTACCATTTTGATTTTTACCGAATGGCCTCAGAGGAGGAGGTGCTGCGCATCGCTTGGGATGAATACCTTGATGAGAATGGAGTCGTTGTTGTGGAGTGGCCGGATAAATTTCCCGGCCTCATCCCTGCAGGTGCAACCTGGCTAAGCTTTGATCATGACGACGGTGCACGCATCGTCAAATGGCTTCATTCCTAGCATCATCACTAAGGTCATGCTGGTCCGCTTGACCAAGGCCCTCGCTAGAGTGTGAGGAATGCGGCTTATTAGAAGGAGGGTTAGATTGCCTGCTGGATTGCTTACTGGATCTATGGCTGAACCGTTGGCTGTATCGGCCACGCCTGCTTCTGCGGCTTCTGCCATACCTGTCTTTTTTCCTGATATCTCGCCCTCGCATAGCAGGGGACGCCCATGCCACTCCGAGCATCACAGAGAATATGACGGCCAGTGATTCAATCTGGAAGGGGAATTCAATCAGGGCATGCACCAGAAATACCGTCATCGCCAGCAGGTAGCCACGCATGTGAATGAACCGGCTTTTGCTGTGATCATTACGATGGAAAAAGATCTCGCGAGCTAGAATGAGGTAGCCACCAGCAATACATGCAATCAGCAAGGCCGTGCCAAACCAGCCCCACTCCACCAGTGTCTGTAAGTAGTCATTGTGCGCGTAGACCCATATGCCAGTGATCATGGTATCAATCTTCCCAGAGTAATACGGAAACAAGGGGTAAAATGAACCGGGTCCCATGCCCATAGCACCCCAACTATCGTCGTCGACCATTTTAAGCATCACCTCGTTGGCCTGCATGCGGCCGGTTAAAGAGCCGTAGTTGAGCTTGTGCGCACCACTCCAGCGATCAGACATGATGCCGGCAAAGGTCAGGATCAGAAATACGGTGATGCAAATAATTGCCCCGATAAAAATATTCCTTTCGATCGGCTTGTTGCCAAAAAACATCTGAGTCGAGGACTCGCGGAAGGCCTTGGCGATGGCGTGGCGGTTGAGCATGCAAAAAAGAATAATGGTGATGACACCAAAGGCCATACCGGCTTTTGAGCCTGCGGTGATCACGGCACAAATCAGGATAATGACCCCTGAGACGGTAATCAGCAAATACGCCATAGGGAATCGAGCACGGAAGCCTTTTGTATCAAGGTCGTTACGTAGCGCGTTGAGCACAGAGGGCAGGCCAAGGGCCAAGGCGGCATTAAGAAAACAGGTGGCAATACCTGGGCTGCGATAGGTGGCAAAAAAATGCTTGGTGATCAAACCTTGCTGGAGCTCGTCGAGCCAGAGGATGGAGGATGTGCCTGTCGCGCGCTGGAGGATGCCGACCAGGGCAATGGTGGCTCCTGACCAGAAAATCGATTTAGCAATCACTTGGCACCATGATGGGCGGGAGATGACCAGCTGCCGAACACCCCAGATCAGAGCAAGGCAGGGCAGGATGTAGCTGAGCCGGTCATATGCCTCCGCTTTGTCGGCGGTGCCAGGGAGGCTGGGGAATGGCTGATTGTCGAGTGAGTCTATTCTCCACGGAAGGCTGGCGGCGTCATAAAACTCTGGAGA
>CAWVVN010000149.1:0-3596 GCA_963933605.1 uncultured Verrucomicrobiales bacterium | reverse complement strand
AAAGCTCCTCAGGGCTGGGGCTCGACTCCTATCGCAACCAAAGAGAGCCAATATTTCACTCCGAAGCAGGATCTGGAGGGACTAAATACTCAGTCGGAAGCCGTGCAAGGTTTACCTAAGGTATTGATTATTGGCGACTCGATCTCGATCGGTTACACTAAGTTAGTGGTAGATCAGTTAAAGGGCGTGGCTAATGTGCAGCGCCCAAAATCAAACTGCGGCCCAACAACCCGCGGCCTCACGTCTTTAAAAAAGTGGCTCGGAACAAACAAGTGGGATGTCATCCATTTCAACTGGGGCTTGCACGATCTCTGCTACCGCCACCCTAAAGCAAAAGCCTATGGTAATCGCGACAAAGTCAATGGAAGCCTATCGGTTCCTCTTGATCAGTATGAAAAAAATCTGGAACAGCTGGTCACTCAGCTCAAAAAAACAGGAGCCAAACTCATCTGGGCATCCACCACCGTGGTACCAGAAGGCGAGGCTGGCCGCAAGGTAGGCGACGAGATTAAGTACAACGCCATTGCTCTAAAAATCATGGCAAAGCACGGTGTTGCCATCAACGACCTGCACCAGCTGACCGCCTCACTTCCCGCAACATCCTTCACCAAGCCGGGTGATGTTCACTTCACCCGAGCGGGCTACGACAAGCTGGCCGCGCAGGTTGCAGAATCGATCCTCTCCGTATTAAAAGCTGAGAAGAAAACCCCTTAAGGCTCCTAAAGAAAGCTTACCTTGCCACTGGCAACATCATACATCGCACCAACAATCTCGATCTCGTTGGCTTCGATCATTTCTTTGAGAACCGGGCTGTTCTCTTTGATCTTAACCAGGGTCAACTCGACGTTTTTGGCTGCCACAGCATCAACGAATTCATTATTGGCTGAGCTGCGGTCCGTTCCTTCCGGAGTATGAATAGCATCGACGGCAGGCATGATCTTTTCCAGCATCTGTGTTAGATTACCCAGCTCTGCCTTATCACACGCTCCCTTGATAGCACCGCAAGAGGTATGCCCCATGACCACAATGGCCTTGGCCCCAGCCACCTTGCAGGCGAATTCCAAGCTTCCGAGAATGTCCTCGTTGACAAAGTTACCTGCAATCCTGGCATTAAAAATGTCCCCTATGCCTTGATCAAAAACAATCTCAGTGGGAATGCGTGAATCAATGCAGCTCACCACCGCAGCCAGAGGGTATTGTCCGCCAGCCGTTTGCGATACTTGGGACTGGTAATCACGACTCGTTGTTGAGCCACTTGTGAATCTAACATTCCCCTGCTTCAGTATCTCAATCGCCTGAGAAGGAGTGATCGCTGACTGGCTTTCCGGTGTTTGTGTTGTCGACATAGTATGGCTTTATGATTCTTCGTTCCTGTAGCAGTATGCTTTTCCCGAGTAAAAGGGTCAAGGACCCCAGCACCTTTTCTTGTCGTGCTTGCTGCCCTTACAAGGGAACAAAGTCCTGCGTTTGGCCCTTAGCGATCTTCAGCTCATAGTGCTTACCCGCATAATGAACCTTACAAGCGGCGCCCTTTTGGCTGTGAATCTTGGCTGAAAGCAGCTTGCCGTTTTCCCAGCTAAGATCAACGACGAAGCCACCACGAGCCTTAAGCCCGGTGACAGATCCGGTCTGCCAGCGATCGGGTAGTGCCGGCAGAAGTTCAATGGTACCGGTTTGTGACTGCACCAGCATCTCGCAGACGCCGGCCGCGTAGCCGAAGTTGGCATCAATTTGAAACGGCGGGTGGAAGCTGAGCAGATTGCGGTAGAAGTTACTGTGAATTTGCTCCTTAAGCAACTTGTAGGCGCGGTTGCCGTCGTGCAGGCGTGCCCACATGCTGATCTTCCACGCCTTACTCCAGCCAGTGCCCCCATCACCACGCGCGTTGAGTGAGACCCGTGCTGCCTCGGCAAGCTTGGGAGTCGTGACGGGTGAAATCTGCCGGCATGGGTGCACGGCAAGCAGGTGAGAAAGGTGGCGGTGCTTGTTGTTAGGATTGTCGATGTCTTTCGCCCATTCCTGGAGCTGACCCCATTTCCCGATTTGAGGGCCAAGTAAACGTGAGCGCATCGACTCGATTTTTTTGCGAAACGCTTCGTCCTTACCAAGGGCATTAGAGGCCTCGATGTAGTTGGTGAAGAGGTCATAGACAAGCTGCTGCTCGTAGGAGTTTCCTTCGGCCTCGGGGCCGTGTTCGGGGGAGACACTTTTCGGGCTGACCAATTTGCCGTCAGGCCACTCGATCAGCGAGTCCTCCCAGTATTCGCATAGGTTTTTGAGCAAGGGATAGGCTCGGGTCTCGAGGTATTCTTTATCCCCGGTAAAGGCGTAGTGATCCCAGATATTCTGCATGACCCAGGCGGCATCGCCAGGGACCCAGAGGTAAGAGGCTCCACCAAAAATCCCGTTTTCTGATCGATGCGCCCAGCCTCGCACTCCAAATTTCTTTTGGGTCGCCTCACGTTTGACCGGCACCACCGACCACAGCCACTCGGAAAGTGGCGTGAAACATTCCGAGAGGTTAGCCGCATCGACAAACCAGTAGTTCATCTGAATGTTAACATCAGAGTGGTAGTCGGAACGCCACGGTGGGTTGTTGTCTTGGTTCCACAGGCCTTGCAGGTTGGCAGGTAAGCTGCCGGGACGTGAGCAGGAAATCATCAAGTAGCGCGCATACTGAAAAATCAACTCCTCGAGCTCAGGATCATCGTTGCCTTTCAGTCCGAGAGCTTTTTTGCCAAACATGCCTTTGCCCAGAACGAGCTTGGCGCCTCGGTAGGCGTCGAGCCTTTTGGCGGTGGTCATCTTGTGCACACTCTCTGGGCTCTGGCCGAGATTGAGAGACAGCCTGTGGAATAGGCTTTGATAGTCCGCAATGTGTTCCTGGCGTAGGTCATCAAAGGCCCGTGTAGAAACCTTTGCCAAGAGATCATTGATCTTCTGGTGCGGGTGCGCCTGCTTCCAGCTCTTGTCGCGCTGGTTCAGATAGTTGGTATCTGCACTGAGAAAAATAAGCAGCGAATCACAGCCCTTGAAGCTGATCTTGCCATCGGCCGCTTGCAGGCTGCCACCCTCATTGAGAACGAGCACCTGCGCCTCATAGTCGAGGCGGATCGGGTAGTTGGCTTTCCCTTTCATCTTGATCGTTCCAGACGGAGACCCGGAACAAGAAAGCTTATTGCCCTCCGCCTTGATCGTGCCCTTGTGCATATCGCTCAGCGAGATGGTGCCACTGTAGCTGCCTTTTTTATCGGCAGTCATGCGAAACACCAACACGTCTGCTGGCTGAGAAGCAAAGTATTCGCGCTGGTAGTTTACCCCACCAGACTGGTAGCTGATGCTGTGCGTTGCCTGGTCGATATCGAGCTCGCGGCGGTATGCGCCGTGCTCACTTTGACCGGCAAACTGAATCTTAAGATCTCCGAAGGCCTGGTAAGCACCCGTGTCTTGTTCATCGCCGATCCAGAGCGAGTCCTCGTTAAACTGGATGTGCTCGTTCTGCACCCCACCGTAAATCATGCAACCCAGATGCCCGTTACCAATCGGCAGGCAGTCCTCCTGCCACTCCTTTGCGGGGGAGTCATACCAGAGCACTT
>CAWVVN010000148.1:0-3686 GCA_963933605.1 uncultured Verrucomicrobiales bacterium | reverse complement strand
TCAGCTCGACCTGCTCAAACACGCCGCCGCCTAGCAGCGTGCCGCCCTCGTAAAAGGCACAGATCTGCCCGGGGGTGATTGCGCGTTGCGGCCGCACAAACTCGAGGTTTAATTTGCCCTCATCGGTAGGTGTTACCGTCACCGGTTCACTCTTGGCGCGGTATCTTGGTTGCGCTTCCAGCTTGCAGCTTGAGGTGATCGCCTTGTTGGTCCAGCTCACCGTACCGACGGTGCATCGCTTGATGTATAGCCCAGGTGTATCCGCCTGGTCCCAGCCGACGATGAGTTGATTTTTCTCAGGGTTTTTGCCCACCACCACATAGGCCATGCCTTCACGCGGTGATGCTACACCATGCCCCTTGCGCTGTCCTAGTGTGTAGAGGTGAAGGCCACGGTGCTGACCGAGGACCTTGCCCTCAAGGTCGACAATCTCACCCGGGTTATCCGGCACGTAATGACTCAAAAAATCTCCCATCTTGATATTGCCGATGAAACAAATGCCCTGGCTGTCTTTTTTCTCCGCTACTGGCAAATGGAATCTTCTGGCAACCTCCCTAACCTGTGGCTTGAGCAGTTCACCACAAGGAAAACGAGCGTGCTGTGCCTGCCGCTGCTCCATCAGTGCTAAGAAGTAGCTCTGGTCCTTGTTTGGGTCTGAGCCACGCAAAATGTCGGCGCTACCGTCACTGCGCTCACGCCGGCGCGCGTAATGTCCGGTGCCTACCGCCTCAAAACCTTGAGACAGGGCGTAATCCAGAAAGACGCCAAACTTCATCTCACGGTTACAATACACATCTGGATTAGGCGTGATGCCATCACGGTAGCCCGCCAGCAGGTAATCAACAATGCGGTCGCGATACTGATCAATGAGATCCACCACCCTGAGTTCGATACCGAGTGTCTTGGCCACCGCATGAGCGTCCTCTACATCCTGCTCCCATGGGCAGTCCCCCGCGATGCCCTCTTCATTGATCCAGTTCTTCATGTAACCGCCCGTCACCTCGTGCCCCTGCTCCAGCAAAAGGGCAGCGGCGACGGCTGAATCAACACCTCCAGAGAGGCCTACGAGAATCTTCGACACGCCAAACTCATAAACTCCAATCACAAAACACCAAATACCAAATTGCCTTTCCGCTAAGAAATCTTGAAAAAACCTGTCAATTCTCACTAAAAAAAGCTAACTCGCCTGCATGTCGGAACCTACTCAGACCGAAGGCACGCCAGCTGAAGACGCCCTCACCGGTTCTCAAACCGGTACTCAGCCCGGTACTCAGCCCGGTACTCAAACCGATACTCAGACCGGAGCGGAGTATGGCAAAAAGTTTTCCCCCTTCGCCGGCTGCTCGATCTTCATTATCGCGGGAGTGCTTGCTGCTAGCATGGTCGGTTTTACCATCTGGTCCTATTTCAAGGTGCAGGACACCATCGCCGTGTTCACCGATGAATCCCCTCAGACGATCGAGCTGGTAGATCTTGTTGGCAAAGAATCTGCCCAGGTTGCCATCAAGGAAAAGCTCGTTGGCTTCAGGCATAATATCGAAGCCCAACACAAGGCTGACATCACCTTAAATGCTGACGAGATGAACCTCGCCATCGCCACCTTTGATATCCTCAAGCCGCACCGCAATCATCTCATCATTACATGCATCGAAGCCGGCCATATCGAGGCGAAGATCGCCTTTCCAGTGAAGTCCGGCATGGGCAGTGATGCCATGCGCTTTATCAATGCGGTCATCATCATCAAACCAGAGCTCGTTGAGGGCGCTGCCTTTCCACGGATCACCTCAGTGCAGGCAAGTACTGGGGGAGAGGTTCCAGAGCAGTTCCGCCACTTCATCTCCGAAACGCTGCTCCATCCACTGAAAGAGGATAAAGAGCTCGGCCCCATCTTCAGCAGCCTCTCGGCAGCAGACATTGAAGGCAATACCTTAGTCCTGCACAACGATCCAGACTACCAGCCAATCACTGAGCCCAGTGAAGAAAAAAAGCAGTCTATGTTTGAGCGCCTGATGACGGGCTTTGCCATCATTGCGGTAATCTTTCTTGCCATCGTGTCACTGATCATCATCTTATCTCGCCGTAAGGCTAAAAAATCTTAACCTACCTCATCTACCATTATGAACATCAACGAAAACTTCCTTAAACTTAAAGCCGGCTATCTGTTTCCAGAAATCGGCCGCCGTGTCACGGCCTGGACAGATGCCAATCCCGACAAAACCGCCAAGCTCATCCGCTGTGGTATTGGTGACGTTACCGAGCCACTGCCTCAAGCTGTCAGAGGAGCAATGCACTCCGCCGTCGATGAGCAAGGCGTGCGTGAAACCTTCCGCGGCTACGGCCCAGAACAAGGCTACGACTTCCTGCGCGAGGCGATCGTCGAAAACCAGTTCGCCGGCCTCAACATCTCCGCTGACGAGGTCTTCATCTCAGACGGCTCAAAATGCGACACCGGCAACATCCTCGACATCTTTGGCAAGGATAACAAAATCGCCATCACCGACCCCGTCTACCCCGTTTATGTAGACACCAACGTCATGGCTGGCAACACCGGCGAAGCTGATGAAAATGGCGCCTACGAGGGCCTCATCTACCTCCCCTGCACCGCCGAGAATGGCTTTGTGCCCGCCATCCCTGATGAAAAGGCCGACCTGATTTACCTCTGCTACCCAAACAACCCGACCGGCACCACCGCTACCCGCGAGCAGCTCGAAGCCTGGGTTGCCTACGCCAAAGCCAACGATGCCATCATCCTCTACGATGCCGCCTACGAGGCCTTCGTTCAGGACCCCAGTATTCCCCGCTCGATTTTTGAAATCGAGGGTGCTCACGACTGCGCCATCGAGTTCCGTTCGTTCTCCAAGAACGGTGGTTTCACCGGTGTGCGCTGTGCCTACACCGTCATTCCCAAGAGCCTCAGTGTGACCGCATCCACGGGTGAGGAAATCACCCTACACTCACTCTGGAACCGCCGCCATGCCACCAAGTTCAACGGCGCCTCTTACCCCGTGCAGCGTGGTGCTGCTGCCGTGTTCTCACCCGAGGGCAAAGCACAGGTGAGCGCGCTCATCGAGCACTACATGGGCAATGCCGCACTGCTGCGCAAAGCTTGTCAGGATGCAGGACTCACCGTCTTCGGTGGTGAAAACGCTCCCTACGTCTGGGTCCAATGCCCAGAGGGTGTCGACTCCTGGGGCATGTTTGACAAGATGCTCGAGGAAGCTCAGGTCGTCATCACTCCCGGTGCTGGCTTTGGTGCCGCTGGTGAGGGCTACTTCCGCATCTCCTCGTTCAACACCCGTGAGAACGTCGAGGAAGTCTGCCGACGCATTGCAGCGATCTAAGACAATCATCGATTTAAATCATCCAACAAAAACGCCCCGCTGTTTCCAGTGGGGCGTTTTTTATGAATGCAACTCTGCTGGTCGCACTGGCTTTTATTTCGTCTCGGTCGATGTCTCAACCGGGTGCCATGCCTGAATCGCTTTGCTCATGCGCTGCACGATTTCCGGATAGTCTGCTGAGATTTCATTGCTCTCATGGGGATCGTCTTTGAGGTCATACAGGCGGACGGGCAGTGTATCCCAGACGTGAAGCTTACGGTAGTGGGTACTGTCCTCACCATGGTAGCGTAGTAACAACTTATAGTCGCCTTCGATACAC
Source organism: uncultured Verrucomicrobiales bacterium (assembly GCA_963933605.1). Classification (GTDB taxonomy): domain Bacteria; phylum Verrucomicrobiota; class Verrucomicrobiia; order Verrucomicrobiales; family Akkermansiaceae; genus Oceaniferula. The sequence continues at coordinate 26 of CAWVVN010000148.1, read as the reverse complement.
CAGAGGTATTGCAGGGTGCCGTCGGG
>CAWVVN010000147.1:0-3743 GCA_963933605.1 uncultured Verrucomicrobiales bacterium | reverse complement strand
CACGTGGGAGATCAGTTTGGCAAAAACAACCAGCATCTCATCCCCAAAATCTTTAATATCTTCTACCTCTCCATTAACTTTGGCGCGGTTATTTCCAACCTTGCCATCCCCTTCATCCTCAAATGGTATGGCCCACACTGGGCATTTGGCACCCCCGGCATTTTGATGGCGATTGCTACCCTCACCTTCTGGATGGGACGTCGCAAATTTGTCCATATCCCGCCTCACGGAGAAGCCTTTGGCAAGGAACTCTTCAGCAAAGAAGGACTCGTCGCCATTGGTAAACTTGCCCCACTGTTTCTTTTTGTTGCCGTCTTCTGGTGCTTATTTGACCAGACGGCGAACACCCTCGTTTTTCAGGCTCAAAAAATGAACCTGCAGCTCTTTGATTTTGAATTCATGCCTGCCGCATTGCGTGAGCTTGAGGTGTTACCCTCCCAGATTCAGGCCGCCAATCCTTTCCTCATCCTCGTGCTCATCCCCATTTTCTCATGGTGGATCTATCCCAGCGTGGAGAAAGTCCTTCCTCTTACCCCGCTGCGAAAAATAGGCACCGGACTCTTTCTCATGGTGCTTTCCTTTACCGTCATCTCCCTTGCTCAACAGGCGATCGACCTAGGCCACACCCCCAGCGTCTGGTGGCAACTGCTCGCCTATCTGATTTTCACTGCTGCTGAAATTCTCATCTCCATTGTCTGCCTTGAATTTGCCTACACCCAGGCACCGCGCAAAATGAAATCCTTTGTCATGAGCCTCTTTCTGCTCTCGGTATTTGCCGGCAACGCGCTCACCGGCATCATCAACACCTATATCCAAATCCCAGAGCTTTCCCTCACCACGGACAAAACGCATCCAGGCTATGATGCCACCGCTGATACCCATGATGACCTCACTCTCATGACCAATGGCGAGATCCTCTCACCTGCACTGGACCAGCTCAAACAGAGCGCAGCCGCAATCCAGTATATTTATGGGATCAAAAAATCTCTACCCACCACCGCTAGTGGCGCCAAAGCCCTCGCCTCGATCAACGATCCATGGGGCAGGCCACTGCGTTACACCCTCATCAGCTCAAGCTCTGCCCGTATCTCATCAGACGGCCCTGACCAAATCCACAAAACCGCATGGGATCTCGGCATCATCTTGACCGTCAGACAAAGCATCACCGAGGAACAGGGAACCTGGCTGCAACGTGAGAAAAAACGCCTAGGCATGCTAGATCAAGCCCCAGCCAATAATCGGGGCATGCTACTGCAAAGCGCCTACTACGCTGGTGGCCAGACGAAGCTAGAAGGAGCTGCCTACTTCTGGTTTTTCACCAAGCTGATGCTTGTCACCGCCATTGTCTTTATTCCGTTTTCGCTATGCTATAAGCCTAAAACGTATCTTCAGCAATAGTCGCAGGGCTACAGGGCCACAGGGCCGGTCATACACGAAGCTCTGAGGCTTCTAGGTAGGCTACTCGAACTTATCGGTGACCGCTCCCGTAGAAGCAGAGGTCACATGCGCTGCATACTTCGCCAGCACACCACGCTTGTAACGTGGTTCATACGGCTGCCACTGAGCGCGGCGCTGTGCAAGATCCTCATCGCTCACATTGACACTGAGCACATTGTTCACAGAATCGATAGTAATGATATCACCCTCTTCGAGTAGACCGATAGGCCCGCCTACATGCGCCTCAGGTGTAATGTGACCAACCACAAAACCGTGGCTGCCACCGGAAAAACGTCCATCCGTGATCAGCGCTACCTTGTCACCAAGGCCACGCCCCATCACTGCACTTGTTGGCCCTAACATCTCACGCATACCAGGACCGCCCTTGGGCCCTTCACGGCGAATGACAATCACGTCGCCATCGATAATCTTACCCTCAAGAATGGATGCCATCGCATCCTCTTCACAATCAAAAACACGAGCGCTTCCTGTAAAGCTGTCTCCCTCTTTGCCGGTGATTTTAGCGACCGCACCATCAGGGGCTAGGTTACCATAGAGAATACGCAAGTGACTGTCCTTCTTGATCGGATTGTCCAGCGGACGGATAATGTCCTGCCCTTCTGGATACTCCAATGGTGAGTTGGCAAGGTTCTCAGCTAGCGTCTTGCCCGTTACCGTCAGACAATCACCATGCAGCAGCCCCGCCTCCAATAAAATCTTCATCAACGGCACCGTGCCGCCAATCTTGACGAGGTCTGCCATCACGTACTTACCACTTGGCTTGAGATTAGCTACCATCGGCACCCGTTTGCCGATTTCAGTAAAGTCATCAATATTGAGCTCAACCTCACAAGAGTGAGCCATAGCCAAGAGGTGCAGCACCGCGTTAGTAGAACCACCGAGCGCAATCACCACGGTAATCGCATTTTCAAAAGCCTCACGCGTCATGATATCAAGAGGGCGAATCCCCTTATCCATCATATGGAGCACTGCGGCTCCCGCATCAAAGCAGTCCTTCATCTTATCATCACCGATCGCATCCTGAGATGAGCTATTAGGCAAAGACATGCCGAGAGCCTCAATGGCAGTAGCCATCGTGTTTGCCGTATACATGCCACCACAAGAGCCGGCACCCGGAATCGCATTTTCCTCGATCGTGCGTAAGTCCTCGTCACTCAATTCACCAGCAGCATGTTTGCCGACAGCTTCGAACACTGAAACCACATCCAAATCTTTTTCCTCACCCTGAATCGTCGCACAACCAGGCAAAATAGTACCGCCATAAACAAATACGCCGGGACGATTCATGCGTGCCAAGGCTATAATACACGCCGGCATATTCTTATCACAACCACCGATCGCTACCACACCATCCATGCCTTCACAGCCGACTACTGTCTCAATGGAATCAGCAATGACCTCACGCGACACCAAGGAATACTTCATGCCCTCCGTGCCCATCGAAATACCGTCAGAAATAGTAATGGTATTAAAGATGACTGATTTGCCTCCAGCAGCATCCACGCCTTTGGCGGATTCCCGTGCAAGACGGTCAATATGCATATTGCAGGGAGTTACTTGGCTCCAGGTTGATGCCACACCCACTTGCGGCTTGTCAAAATCTTCATTGGAGAAACCAACGGCATGCATCATCGCACGGCTTGGCGCGCGATCTGGACCATCAAAAACTTGTGACGAATAAGGACGACGTGAATCAGACATGAACACGTGCTAATAGATCACCGCGATGTTGTAAACAGACAAGTTTGCATGCCTAGTCGATATCAGCACTAAATAGCCATTTGATCGCCATTTTGTCACCTCACCGACAGATTATATAACTTTTCTTAAATATATAAGTGTTCTTTGTATTTAATTTTATGAAATAACGCCTCTGCTTGATATTATTCAAAATATCTATATCTAGCGATCTTAATAGTCAACCTAAATGACTATAAGCGGCTTACCATCAATATATTATGATGACTTAAAGGCAGCAGACGGGTGGCGGAAAAGCCAATAATTGATGGCGGATTGCGAGATTAAGTTGCCGGCTTATTTATACATATGTTGATTTTCACTCCCTTTATTTAAAAAAAGCATAGCTAATAGGTGGCGAAAGTGTATTATACACATGTAGCGAAGATCAGATTATTTGAAATTAAGCGGTCTTCAACCCCCTGCCCCTTTACGACCATGAATTTACGAACACTATTCTGGCTCTCTGTGATCACCGGTTGCCTCCTGGGCCCGATCGCGCAGGGACAGACATTTAGCTTCGATGGTTACAAAACCTCAGCCGATAG
>CAWVVN010000146.1:0-3765 GCA_963933605.1 uncultured Verrucomicrobiales bacterium | reverse complement strand
TGAAACGCATCGATGTTGTCATACTTGGTGGCGGCATAACGATCGTAGGGGTTGCTGCGCGCGTCAGCCTCAGACAATCCAAGGTAACTTTCATTGGCATCAAAATCGGTAGATCCAAATTTAAAATCAAAGCGCTGCTTCAACGCCGTGTCAGGCTCCCAGAATAGTTTCAGCATTGGCTCAATGCGCTGAAAGCCGGTATTCCTATCGCCATGCCCCTGAATGCTGCGGAAGCCATCACTGCTCTGATAATACAATTCTAAGAGATATCCAAAGCGACCATGTTCGGTGTCCACGGTATTCCCATAGTGTGCGTGGCCTGTGAAACTATTGTCGGAGCCGTAGGTAAACTTACCATAAAATACCTCTTCCTCTGGGATAGGGGTGGAAACATAGTTAATCACTCCGCCAGTAGTGTGTGGACCATACTTAACCTGGCTGGATCCTTTGAGTATTTCGAATGCACTCATTCTACCCGCATTCGGAGAGTAGTAAGCCCCGGGGGAAGAGTAAGGCGCAGGAGCCATCAAAATGCCGTCCTCCATAATCGTGGTTTTCTCACTGCGTGTGCCTAAGTTACCTCGGATGGATAAATTGGGGAACAAGCCAAAGCCGTCTTCCTCACGCGTGTAGACACCGGGCACCTTCGCTAACAGCCGGTTGATATTGGTGTAATTCTGCTGCTTGATATCCTCGCTATCCAGATAGACTGCAGATCCGACCAGATCAAAGGCACGATCCTTGCTTCCCACCACCGTCAAGGGAGACAACTCACCATCATTTTGGGCAGATGACGGCACGACTAAGATGACACCTAAGCCAGCTGCGAGAGGCAAGGCGAGCATGGCTTTTCTAAATGACGGGTCCTTTGGGAACAGGATTCGCGGAAACAGGATTCGGATGTTCATTGCTTGAAGACTTATTTGCGGGGGGGGGGGATCGGAATGCCAACGGGATGGCGGCTGGGGGACTTCTTATTGCTAATGAATCTCATTAACAATAAAAATCTGCATGAAATCCAATTTTTTTACCTTGCTGGAATCACCACTCTGACCGCTATTTGTGCCAACATGTTTGCACCCAGATGGAAAAAGGAAGCCAAGCTGCTCAATAAGGCGGCCAAAAAGTTTCTTCATTACAAGCGCGACCTGCTCGATGATCAACAGATCGCAGAGATCAAATCGCGCTGCCAAGACCTTCAGGCCGCAACCAAGCAGGGAAACAAGGAAAAATGTGACGAGGCCTCAAAGCAGCTCCATGCAACCTGCGAAAACGCATTACCCCGACAGCAGAGACAGGGATGGATTGAGGAAAATCTCGAGGTCATCTTTGTCGCTGTCGTCATCGCACTCGGACTGCGGGCTTATGTGGTTCAGCCCTTCCGTATTCCCACAGGGTCGATGCAACCTACCTTGAATGGCATTGTGGCTACCTCGGTACCCTCAGCAGACCAGTTTCCCAATATTGCCAGTAGAACCTTGCAACGGGTCACTCGCGGAAGAAAATATGTGGACCTTGTTCTCGAGGAAGACAAACACCTCCGCTCGGAAAACCCAGTCATTGAAAAACCCTACTTCCACTTTTTCACCCACACCTACATCTATTTTGATGACGGCAGCAAGCTCACCTTCCCCGGGCCAAAGTCTGCGCTGATGAACCGCAATGGCATGGGTTTCGGCAGCCTCTGCGGCTACCCCACTTCTGACATGAGCCAGCAAGAAAAAGACCAATACCGACTTGCGATGCTTGGCACATCAGCCTCAAAAATATCCTTGGAAGGTTCCCGAAACCGCACCATCGCCTACACCAAGCCGAAGTTGGCTGCAGGCACCGTCATTGCCAGAGGCTTTATTGACACCGGCGACTTAATTCTTGTGGATAAAATATCCTACAACTTCCGCCGTCCTGACCGTGGAGAGGTTTTTGTTTTTGACACACGGGATATCAAAAAAATCCACTCTGAAGCCGCTAAAAATGGCGGCACTGCTGGATCTCATTATATCAAGAGACTTGCCGGTGTGCCGGGTGATCAATTACAAATCAAGCAGTCTGATTTATATGTTAATGGCGAAAAAGCCCAGGAACCCGGCATTGTCCGTGTGATGAGCCAACAGGATGGCTATCAAGGCTACGAGCCTTCTTATCGGCTTCAAGGAGGCAAGATATTCAAAGCCAGAAAATCTAATATGCCTGGCATGAATGAATACATCGCGCTTGGCGACAATAGCTACAACTCATCGGATTCACGCTTCTTTGGCACGGTGAAGGAGTTCAACGTCATCGGCCCAGCCGCCTTTGTTCTTTGGCCTTTTAGTAGCGGACACTGGGGCGTCATTAAATAGTGTTGCTTACACACCTTATCTTCACTTTGATGGGGTCGTCCTGTCTGCTCTGCTTTTGCCATTTTCTTTATCCCTGATGTCCTCCGCCCAACAAATCACCCGTAAAGCAAAGTCTAATCTAGCATTTGCGCTCTCTTGCTTGCCCAAACAACGCAAGAGCGACATGGTCATTTTTTATGCTTTTTGCAGAGTCATTGATGATCTGGCAGATGACCTCGATATCCCTTACAACGAGAGAGCACTGGGACTCACTCAATGGCGAGAAGGCATTGAAAACGGCTTTGATCATCCCGATGAGCTGCAAAGCGACGTGATGCAAATCATCGAGCGCTACTCGATTCCAAAGCAACCATTCCTAGACCTTATAGACGGCTGCAAATCCGATCTAGACCCACAGCATTTTAATACCTGGCAAGACCTTGAAAGATACACTTACCAAGTCGCCAGTTGTGTCGGCTTGATTTCTATCCGGATTTTTGGCTGCACTCATTCAGATTCTGAAAAATACGCAACCGCTCTGGGTCACGCACTTCAACTCACCAATATTCTTCGAGATATCGAGGAAGACTTACGCAAGGGTGACCGCATTTATTTACCTAAAGATGACTTCTCTCGGTTTCAATACAGCGAGGAGGAACTGAAAGAACATGTTCACAATCAACACTTTGTGGATATGATGAATGCACATGCTGACCGTGCGGAGGCATTTTACCAAGAAGCGATTGGCTATTTGCGAGATGAAGATGCCAAAGCCCTGCGAGCGGCTGAGGCGATGCGTAAGATTTATCACACCCTACTCATCAAGATGAGATCTGATAAATTTCATGTCTTCAGCCAGCGCTACTCCCTCTCGAAGGCTAAAAAAACAAGTATCCTGATCTCTAGCCTATTAGGTAAGTGACCATGCTATTGGTCACATTTCTTAGTAGCCAGATAGTTGTTACGCCCTATATTAGGTGCAACCATTTTTCTCTGAAAACGCAGCCCGCCTCTGGCCTCCTTCATGGCTTAGCTGCTGACAATAACCTATTTCACCAACCATTTTTTGCATGAAAACTCAGTACACCCTCATCGTCATCCTGACAGCAGTGCTCGCCTCCTGTACTCCCTATCCTGAGCCCTACCATGGTGGCAGAAATCGCTGGTATTCAGATTTTACGGAGCCTGCGCAAGAACAGAAGCAATACAGAAAAATTCCCGTCGGGCATCCAGACCCACAAGGCAGAGGTAATATGGTAGTCAGTCCTTTCCGTCCCTACAATATCATCGACGTCACTGGCTACAGTCGTGGAGATATTGTGGGCGATCCATCCACTGCACTCATCAATCCGAGGACGGATAAGCGTGATCCAAAGACGGCGAAAACCTTTCGCATTCCATAAGTTCGCATTCCATAAGTTCGCATCCCGTAAGTTAACATTCA
>CAWVVN010000145.1:0-3809 GCA_963933605.1 uncultured Verrucomicrobiales bacterium | reverse complement strand
TTGCGTTTGAGTGTGAAAAACTCAGAGGCTCTTGGGTAGGCTCGGTGAAATTGCTTTTGCGTGGCGTGCAATCGGTAGGGCAGGTAGTAGCGGCCCTTATTCTCAAGGGCAGCATCAATCAACTCCTGGGTAAGTGACTCCATGGCACGCTCTCCGGCATCCGTCCTTTGCTGAACGTAGAGCATGACAAAGGCGATCATCTGCTGGTCCGCGTAACGCAGGAAGGTATCTTCATCGCGCTCGACACTGCGCACGGTGACATTGAGTAAGTTGGGTTCGTGTTCTCTGAGAATCTTGCGCATGGTATTGACAAATTTGGGCGCTCGGTGCCGCGGCACAAAGTACTCGTGCAGGATATCGGTGGTCTTGGTGCTGCGGTTCTCGAACACCTCCACGCCCTCGTTGAAGAGTTGGTTGCGTGAGATGTTCTTGTCCTTCAGGGTAGGTTGTAGCTTGGTCTCTGCATTCCAGCGCAGCTTCTTGCCGAAGTCACTCTCTGCTGAGCCGCGGAACACGCTGCGCCGTAGCTCGATCATGGTTGGGTCTGTGAGTTCCTCGGTTTGGCCACCAGGCACAGAGTAAAAGGCATTGAGAATGACCTCTCCGAGTAAATTTTCCGGCACGATACTCATGCGGGCGTAGACCATCTGTAGGCCGGGCTGGTTTTTGATCTCGCCGTCAAAGGTCGCCATGGATTGGTCCACGGGCACGATGTGCTGCTCAATCCTGTAGAGCTCGTTAGGCACTACACGGAGCTCCACATCCAGAATGATGCCAAACAAGCCGTAGCCTCCAAGTGCCAGTGAAAATAGCTCGCGGTTCTCTTCCCGGCTGCAGCGTTGAGTAGTGCCGTCTGCGAGCATGATCCGGAATGACTCAACACTCGAGGCGATGGGTGGCCGGCCGTATTGCCAGCCGTGGCAGTTGACACTGATTGACCCGCCAACGGAGAAGGAGTGGTTGGACTGCATGATGGCCACTGACTTACCGAGCTTGTTGAGATAAGGTAGGATGTCTGACCAAAGGGCGCCGCTCTGCACCTTGAGGATATTGCGCTCCGCATCCAGCTCCATGCCGTTCCAGGAAGCGGTGTTGATGACGATGCCATCCGGATAGATGGTATGACCGCCCATGCTGTGTTTGGCACCCGCGATGGAAATTTTCAAACGATGCTTCTGTGCCCGTTCGAGTAGCTCGGCAAGCTGTGCTTCAGTATCATCAGTGTCGACGGGGATGTGCCAAACCTCGCTGACCTTTGTTTGGTTTAAGCGACTTGCATCGTCGACGTGGCCGGCTGGTAATCCGTTCCGCGTTTTATGCTTACCTGAGATTGCCTTACCCAGTTGGATCGCAGGGCTGATCGAAAAACCAGCTAATGCGAGTAGCGAGATCAAGATAATCGCTCGGATAATACGACGTCGTATGTGTTTCTTCATCGTGGTTGATGGGTGGGGGTTTGCTGACGCTCTCGGGCGCTTGCTCATATAATGACCGATGAATACGGAATCTTTTTAAGTGACAACGCGTTAGCCTACATGATCGGTGCGCTGATGCCAGTATATTTAATGGGGGTTCTTGGCTCCTGATCGTTTTGCCTTCTCGCTTGCTGCTTTCCGCTTTCAGTATTTAGCATTGCCTTTTTACAGCTCAGAGGTGAAAGTTCAGTTGTATTTTACCCGTATTTCACCCGCCTACTTCTACTTTTTCTGCCTTCAACTCACATACCATGCGTCATTCATTCAGTATTTTAGCCGTTCTCATCGGCGTCTTCGCCACAGCACCTCTCTATGCCGCCCCATCTGAGGAGCCATCTCAGGCACCGCCTAATATCGTGCTCATCATTAGCGATGACCACGGCTTTCCCGACTACGGCTTCATGGGCCATCCTGACATTCAGACTCCGCATCTGGACCGCCTGGCCTCAGAAAGTCATGTCTACACCCGTGGCTATGTCAGCACGCCGCTCTGCTGCCCCTCGTTGACCACCATGCAGACCGGCCTCTACGCCTATCAGCATGGCTACACCGGCAACGATCCAGTAGATGGTGGAGATCGTCAGCCTTGGCTCGATCACTACAAGACCACGCCACAATTACCACTGATGCTGCAGAAGAAAGGCTACCTCAGCCTGCACACTGGCAAGTTCTGGCAAAAAGACCCTGCGATCGCCGGCTTCACCCACACCATGGGTGCAACGGAGCGCCATGGCTCAGCAGAGTCACTGGGCATTGGACGTAATGGAATGCAGCCCGTCTATGACTTTATTGATGAGGCTCAGGACAAGCAGAAGCCGTTTCTCGTCTGGTATGCGCCGTTTCTGCCGCACACACCGCACAATCCTCCCGAGCGCTTGCTGAGCAAATACAAGCACCTCGGACAGAGTGCGAAATATTACGCGATGGTTGAATGGCTTGATGAGACCTGTGGTGAGCTGCTTGGCTACGTCAAGTCAAAGGGGCTCGAGGAGAACACCGTGGTGATGTTTGTTTCTGACAACGGCTGGCCCGGTAAAGACAAAGTGTATCCCTCTGAACTCGGCATGCGCACGCCCATCACCATCAAATGGCCAGGCAAGGTAGAGCCGAAGATGGATGTATCCAATATGGCGAGTAACATTGACCTGGCGCCCACCATTCTGAGCATCGCCGGTCTAGACGCGCACCCGATGATGCCCGGTATTGATTTATTAGACTTCGATACGGTCGAGAAGCGTAAGTATGTGTTCGGTGATAATTACCACCATGACATGGTGCAGGCAGACCGTCCCGAGGCATCACTACGAGGTCGCGTGCTGGTCAGTAAGCAGTGGAAGCTGATCGTCTGGCAAGAGAAGCAACCGGACCTTCGCAAGATCCCATGGCAGACTAAGCCACCTGCTGATCAAGTGGAGCTCTTCAACCTTCAGCTCGACCCCTTCGAGCAAACTAACCTTGCCGCAGCTCGCCCCGACCTTGTCAAAGCACTCCGCGCAGAGCTCGACGCATGGTGGACGCCGAGGGAATAGAGAAAGGGAAGCCACTGCGTGGCAGTTGAAGTAGCACTGCGTGGCAGTTGAAGTTTAAGTTAACCGCCCAAGGTGGTGGGGTTCTTCGTTCTTATTTTTTTAGTTCCTGTAAGAGCTCTATCTTCGTCTCTGGTAGCTCGACGTCCTTTGGAAGCTCGGGGAAAAACTCCCATAATTGATCAGGGTTTGTTTTTGCAAAAGAGCCATCGAGATACTTCCACTTACCCTTCTCGTCTTTGGCGGCGATCATGAATGAGCTGCTCGCTACTTTTTGGTCTTTGATATGCATGATAGAGCTCATCGGCACAAAGCAAACGGACTCCTTGCCTGCTTTATAGACCTTACTGGGCTGCTCTACCTTTTGCAATTCGATCTCAACACCCATATCCATGACCTGCTTGACGGCCTTAAGTACGGTGTCTTCGAATTTTTCTTGGCCTCCCACTAGCTTCCAGATGACGGGGTGTGTGTTCTTGATGAGTAGCTCAGCATTCCCGTTGTTGAAGGCCCGCATCATCGCCTCTACCTCAGCAGTGACCGCCTTGCTTTCTTCATTGGATAACTCCTCTTGGGCGTGTAGGCTTGTGGTGAAAAACAGGAGTGCGATGAGCTTGAGTGCTTGTTTCATAAGTCGGCTGATTGATGGGCTGATTGATCTAGATGTGCCTAGTATAGTAAGACGAAGGACTTAGTCTAGATTTCGGCTGAAGTGTGTCAAAATATTTTTCATGATTGGGTTTTTCTGCGCATTAAGGCTAACTCCACGCCATGAGCATTCAGCGACAAGAGACCAAGCAACGTATGA
>CAWVVN010000144.1:0-3914 GCA_963933605.1 uncultured Verrucomicrobiales bacterium | reverse complement strand
CATCAGCCATATAGCCATGAGCACAAACTGAGAACTGGAGGAAGCGCGTATCATATTCTCTTTCAGGAGAGAAATACACAGCATGCGACCTTTTTAGAATCAGCCTTAAATAGGCATCCCAGCACCCCACATAAGACCAGTGAAACGGCACCGAAACAAACTGTATAAATCTAACACCGTAGATACAATTTCAGCCGCGCCCTAACAATAAATATCAATATTTCGCCGATAACAAAATGACAAAGCTAACAGAAAAACCCTCAGTAAGAGTCTGTTAGCCCATACTACGAACCAAAGAAAATTGACCGCCATCACTACGGATGCCTTAATCAAAGCGACACCCCCTCTCTCAACGAGCACCCCACAATGGCGGTCTACTCCGCTTCCCTGCGTGCGATTCCTCTGAGTAATCGGCCGAAGATATCGGCGCCGGTGATGATGCGTTTCTGCTCATTATTCCAGAAAATAACCACATCACGATCCACCACGTGGTCGTTCTTATCATTAGCCTCGACGACGAATTCACCGAGCACATCATCGAGAGTGGTGCGGCTGTCAAAAACGATGATCGGGCGATGACAAAATTCATAGATATCGATCTCCGAGACATCCCCATTCTCTAGCTGCTGATTCACCGCATAGAGCGTGCTGAGATATTCCGTCGTATTGATAATGAGCTCAGGCTTGCCATCATACTCATCCAGAATCACCGCCCGTAAATTGGGATGTTTGTTGAGCTGCTTGATGAACTCACGTCCCTCATCCGTATCTGGCCCGGGCAAGGTCGGCAGATCAAGCTTGGAGGGCATCGTGTAAATCGTGTCCGCATTGATGGAGTTACCCTCATCGATGATAAAGCGGTCATCCAAATCGAGGAAATTAAGCGCCCCCCTACCCTCGTTAGCACTGATCTCTGAGCTCTGCTCACTGATGTGCTTCTCAAGAATAATCTCAATATCACGCTCTCGGTAAAACGCAGGACCCTCGGGCCCGATCCAACCATCAAGAATAAGCGCACAAGGTTTCGCAAAGGGAAACAGCAGTATTTGATAAAAACGAAGCAAGGGAGAAAGCTTAGCCCCAACTTTAAGCGCGTGGCGTGAGAAGTAAGCCTGCGGGATGATCTCACCAAAAAAAGTAATACCCACCGTAGCAAATACAAAACCTCCGACACCCGCCATCACCGAGTCACTGAGCAGGGCTAGCAGCACGTTGACGCTGACATTGCCCCAGAGGATCGTGCACAGCAGCAGGTTAGAATCCTTGCGTAAATTCAAGATACGCAGCGCGGACTCATTGCCCTTTTCCACCTCCGCCTCGAGGCGCATGCGGCCCAGAGAGAAGAAGGCAAGGTTCGAGCCAGAAAACATCGCCGACTGCGATAAACATGCGGCTATACCTAGCCAGGTTAATAGATCCATTTGAATAGATAGTAATTATTTCAGCGACCGGGCAAAGGTTACCTAGCCGACACCCGCAATCTGAAAAACGCACGGGGAAATACCAATTTACGTATATTATAATACATAAATATACGCACATGTAAAATTCTTCATGAAAATTCTGCATCATCACCGAGCCAGCAGGCAACGACAGCGCTGGAGCTTACATTCATTGATAAAGCCATGGCAGGATCCGCTGATTTCGGATTTGTGCTTTTGAATTTCTGTCCTAGTCTGCGGGCGTGAGCTTTGTGGACACCTTCAATCGTGGCGAGATAACTCCGCTACTGCGTAAATTCGAGCAACTACTCGCGCCAAAGTCGCGTGAGGAAATCGAGTCCATGGCTGTCAACAGCCGCTCCATCACGCGCCGGCACTTCGGTAAGACCATGCGGCTCTTTGCCCCCCTCTACGTTTCTAATGAGTGCGTCAACAACTGCAGCTACTGCGGCTTCTCACGGGATAACGCCATCCTGCGCACCACCCTCACCATTGATCAGGTTGTCACCGAGGCACGGCACCTGCACGCACTCGGATTCCGCAACATCCTCCTTGTTGCCGGAGAGCACCCTAAGTTTGTCAGTGAGGGCTACCTGCAGGACTGCATTGATGCCATCAAGGGATTCATCCCCACCATTGGCATCGAGGTTGGCCCCATGAAGGACAAGCAATACGGTGAGCTCGTCGAGCACGGCGCCGAGGGACTCGTTGTCTATCAGGAAAGCTATGACCGTGACACCTACTCACGCCTTCACACCGCAGGGCCCAAGAAAAACTTCGACTGGCGCCTCGAGTGCCCAGAGCGTGCCTACGCCGGAGGCTTCCGAAGAATCGGCATCGGCGCCCTCTTTGGCCTAGCCGACTGGCGGCACGAAGCTAGAGCCCTCGCCTCTCACTTGGAATACCTCTACAAACACTGCTGGAAGGCCTCATTCACCGTCTCCTTCCCCCGCATGCGTCCCTATGCTGGTAACTACCAGTATGAGCCTAATCCTGAGCTCTTCCTCAACGACCGCCACTTTGTCCAGCTCGTCTGCGCCTTCCGCATTTGTTTTCCTCATGTCGGCATCGTGGTCAGCACTCGTGAGCCAGCCAACCTAAGAGACGCCCTTGTGCCCCTCGGCGTCACTCACATGTCAGCCGAATCCCAGACCGACCCTGGCGGCTACACCGGCGCCGGCACCGACGACCTGCACATGACCCTCAAGGGCAAACGTGTCGAAGTCAGCGATAAATCATCCTGCAGCCGTGCCACCGAGCAGTTCACCATCGATGACAAGCGTGGCATCAATGACATCACCGGCATGCTGCATTCCAAAGGATACGAATCCGTCTGGAAAGACTGGGATGAGGCCATCCTCAACGCCAAGTAATCAGCCTGCTTTTCCAAACGATATGAAGATCATACTCAACGGCAAAGATCACCCCCTAGATACGGTCATCAACGTGGAAACACTACTGGCATCCATTGGCCTTGCCGGCAAACCCGTCATCGTAGAGCTCAATAAAAAAGCACTCTTCCCACGGGAGTATGCCGATAGCGATCTACAGGACAATGATCAGCTCGAGATCATTACCATCGCCGCAGGTGGGTAGGGAGCCGCTGCGCGGCTGTTCTTGATTCTTAGTTCCTCGTTCTTGGTTTTTAGATTTCAGAGCTAAAACGAAAAAACCCCGCCGTTTGAAGGGCAGGGCTTTTTGAGAGTTTAAGTTGAAGCGGCGCGGCTATCGCTCATCCGACATCCTTCATTAGCTGCGCTTGCGGCGCAGCATGAGGGCGAGTCCGCCAAGGCCGAGAAGTGCTGTTGAGCTAGGCTCGGGCACGAAGAAGGCGTTGAGCACGATGTCGTTGCCAATATTTTCGATGCTCCAGCCCACCTTGGGGTTGAGGAAGGAGCTGTCGTTGAGATTGAAATCACTGGCGTCAAAGCCGCTGATGCTCGTGGCTGTGGCAATGGTAAAGGAGGCATACGAATCCAGATAGGAAAGACCGGTGTAATCAAAGCCATCTGCCAGGCCGGAGACGTTGCCGGGGTTAGTCAGCGAGGTGATCAGGATGTCAAAGGTGGGGTTGATGGTTAGTGTGCCACCGATGCTGAGCCAGTCCCAGCCTGAGTCATCTCCCTTTGTTCCAGCCATGTCATTGATTTCCCAGAGGTAAGCACCACCATCGTTCCAGAGCTGAGCACCAGTAGTTAGTGTGCCGGGTGAGTTGCCGGGGGCAATGACGCCGTTGACGGTTAACAGGCTAGCACCGATCGTGCCGCTGCCGGCAAGAGTTCCGCTCACGTCGATAGTCATGGCTCCAGCAACTCCCGATGAATTCCCATCAACAATGAGCGTTCCACTACTCACCGTCGTTGGTCCTTTATAAGTATTCGTGCCCTCCAACACCAGTGTGCCGGCACCTGCCTTTATAAGCCCAGCATTACCGCCAGCACCCGTAACAAGGTTACCACTGAAGGTCAGCGT
>CAWVVN010000143.1:0-3923 GCA_963933605.1 uncultured Verrucomicrobiales bacterium | reverse complement strand
CAAATTAATCGCCGTGGTGATTAACCAGGCAAATACCAGCCAGCAAATTAAGTTGAGTGCTAAAGTCGTTAGTAGATAGACCCATGTCGAATCTAGGAATTGATTAGTTGGTTGTCCCTGCTTGTTTCCCTCAGTCCAAGGTTCAACTTCATCTGTTGTTTGCTGAGCTTTCATAGTATTTCATGTAGTTTCTTACTACACCTAACGTTTACAGAGAAATAGAAGCCGCTACTTCGCGGATCTTGCTCATTTGTGTGCACTTCTTGTTTGGCCTGCACGCATAGCCCATGAACTGGGGCCATAGGGTGAAGCCATTTCGTTGAAGTTTGCCTTCGAGTTTTCAGCTCAATTTTTTAGTTCGAGGGCTTCTTTTGATCTGACTTCTGCTTTGGCGTTAGTAGAGGCCGCATTAGCAGAGGCCGTAGCACCACTGGGGTTTGCTCGTGGTCTAGTAGCACCCATGGATATTTATCCTGAGCAAAGTGCCCCCACCAAAGGCGTCCTCCTCTGCGCCACGGGTCAAGAATCAGACCCTGCTCGAAGGGTAGGTCCTCAGCGGTGACAACGATCGCATTGTGCTCGAAGTAGTTGCCGCGGTTTGAGGTGGCGAGCCATAGTTTGAGCGTTTTTGATTGCAGCTTAAAGAGGGGCGGAAACAAATCATTACGCCAGTGGTAGCAGAGGCCGCGTTTTTTTAGACCGATGTTTACCAGGCTGTTATTTAGCCAGCCTATGCGGGCCGGTTTGTAATCTTCTGCGATCCGGATTGATTGCTCGATCGCGGTCACCGCCATCTTGTCTGCCTCCTGAGCACTGACAGTGGCTGAGAGCCCTTGCAGATCACGGCTGAGTAGTCGTGCCTGATGATCACGCATGGCAGGTGAGCCTGGATTGGCGCAGGACGCAATCAAGACAAACAAGAGAGCGGAACAAAGGCGTGAATAGTGAAACATGCGAATCGTGGCTGCTGCCGAATGGTCCATAGATTGATCCCATGCGCTGAGGATGGCTAGAAATTTGTTTTTTTGGATGAAGAGCGGGGTGAGTTTGAGTTCTCAGCTTGCGTCGGCACTGGGCGTGGCGGGTTGGCATTGCCATAGGCGCTGCTTTGAGTTACCAGTTTCTCGCTTTGACCACTCCAGCTTCCATCAATGCGGTGCCTGCCGCTAGTTCTCGTGAAATTTCACGCCGTCGCACCTTTGCGATCATCTCCCACCCAGATGCGGGAAAAACGACGCTCACCGAGAAGCTGCTTCTTTACGGAGGAGCGATTGGCTTGGCTGGTAGCGTCACCTCTAAAAAAGAACAGCAGTCCACCTCTAGTGACTGGATGACCATGGAGAAAGAGCGGGGGATCTCAGTCTCCTCCACGGTTCTACAGTTCGAATACAACAACTACTGCGTCAACCTACTCGACACCCCTGGTCACCACGACTTTTCTGAAGACACCTACCGCGTGCTCTCGGCGGTTGATGCTGTGGTCATGGTCATCGATGCCGGTAAAGGCATCGAGGCACAGACCTTGAAGTTGTTTGAGGTTTGCCGCCGGCGAGGCGTTCCTATTTTTGTCTTTATCAATAAAATGGACCGGCCCTCGCGTCCACCGCTCGAGCTCATCGACGAGCTGGAAAAAGTTCTTAAATTAGCTCCGGCTCCCGTCAACTGGCCACTCGGAGACGGGCCTCGATTCCGTGGGGTGTATGATCGGAAAAAAGAAGAGGTGCATCTCTTTGAGCGAACCTCTGGAGGCACCTTCAAGGCACCTCTCGAAGTCGCCGGCATCGAGGATGATAAAGTCCGCGAAGCACTGAGTGAAGACCTCTACGAGACCGTCACCCAGGAAGTCGAGCTGCTCGACGGCCTTACTGAGCCTTTGGACATTGAGCGGGTTCTCGCTGGTGAGCAGATGCCGATCTTCTTTGGTAGTGCGATGAACAATTTCGGCGTGCAGAACATGCTCGAGAGCTTTTTGGACATGGCACCAGCTCCCGCTGGACGAGTCAGCAGCGGCGAAATGGTGCACCCCAATACCAATCATTTCTCCGGCTTTGTCTTTAAGATCCAAGCAAACATGAACCCACGGCACCGTGACCGCGCGGTATTTGTGCGCATCGTCTCTGGGGTGTTTGAGCGCGACATGCAGGTCGTCGATCAGCGCTCGGGCAAGAAGGTCAGGCTGGGCAATGCTCAGAAGCTCTTTGGTCAAGACCGCGAGACACTCGACACCGCCTATGCTGGAGACATCCTCGCTCTCGTCGGGAACTATGACTTTCTTATCGGCGACACCCTCACCAGCGACCCTAAGGTCGTCTATGATGAGATGCCTCGCTTCACACCGGAGTGCTTCACCTACATCGTCAATAAAGACACCGCCAACATCAAACGCTACCGCTCAGGAATGGAGCAGCTGATGAAAGAAGGCGTCGCCCAGGCCTACCATGTGCATGGCAGTATCCAGGCTGTTCCCATGTTAGGGGCAGTGGGGCCTCTCCAGTTCGAAGTACTGCAAGCACGCCTCATCTCCGAGTATCAATGCGAGACACGGCTTGAGCATTCTCCCTGGACACTGGTGCGCTGGTTTGAAGAGAAAGAGCCTGATCCACACAGACGTGACCGTGACGCCCCTGAGGTGCAGCTGCCATCAGGGTGCTCCATCGCCCGAGACCAGGATGGGAACTGGGTCGTGCTCCTCTCTTCGAAATACATGCTGGGCTCGCTCCAAGAGCGCAACGAGCACCTCATCTTCCGCGAGCACGCGCAGGGACAAGATTAGCGAGTGGAGTAGGGGGGCAATGTGAGGCTCCCTCCACACAAGGAAGCCTCACACTGTTAGGGGAGCTCATTGAGCCCGAAATACACCCATAAACAATACAATATACACCTGAGCAATTGGTGTGCCAGCACAGGCAAGTGGTGTGCCATTTTTTAGTAAGCTGCCGTATCTTTCATTACCGCGTTTACTGTGCGCCAGTCATTGGCTTCCTTTTACGTAGTCTTGCTTGCTTTTACGTAGTCTTGGTTCCTTCTTCCTGAATCGTCTCCTGCTTCTTTAATTCCCAGCGTGCCAGGCGTGCCCTGGCGGCATCTTGGAGAGGGTCTTCATTGCCTAGCATGGCTTTCATGCAGGTGAGCATAATTCTAGTCGCTGGCTGGATCAACCATGCGGGTAAGGTTCTTATGCCGATCATTTCTTGGTGCTTCTCAGAGAGTGTCAGATAAGCCGCTTGGAAGAGTAGCTTGTAGACTAATCTAGCCGGGCCGGGAAGGGGGGCGTCATAAATCCATTTGATCACTTCTCTGGTGTCCTCGGTGACGATGAGCTCACTCTCAAAGCGCTCAAGGACCTCATTGAGCTCAGCCACCGAAGTCGGGCTTTGCTCTAATCCTAGAGGCTTCACAGATTCACCCCAGAGATTCACATAGGCGTCTGCCCCCCCGGGGATGGGTGTCGATGAATACGCCTGATGGCATTTTAAAAAGGAATCCATGAAGGCGATATGCACCCACAGTAGCAGATCCTGATGATAAGCACTGTAGGACTTGGTATCAGAGCGCGCGTCGGTGTACTTGCCCTTGACCTTCTTGTGCATCGACTTGATGCGCTCCGCCTCCTTCATCAGATGCTCCTTCGAGGCAAAGGTGGTCACCGTGAGCCACTGAATCGTGCCCGCTAGCCGACCGAGAGGATCATCCTTATAGCGTGAGTGATCCTTCACACCTGTCAGACTACCCGGATGTAATGCCTGCACCAAGAGAGCACGCACACCACCCGCCATCGTCGCCAAATCGGCATGAATCACCCAAGGTGCATCATCAGGCATATAGAGGCCTGGGCCTTCTCCGTCTGCTACCGCGCCAAGCCATGGCACCTGCCCAGTTTCGTTATTACAGAGCAAAGCTCTAAAGCGTTTGGCAAAAAATTT
>CAWVVN010000142.1:0-3938 GCA_963933605.1 uncultured Verrucomicrobiales bacterium | reverse complement strand
AGCGGCGGTTGAAGTGAAGCCACGTTGTGGCAGTTGAAGTTGAAGTAGCCACTTGCCCCGGCAAGGTCGGTGGCCACGCAGCAGTGAGAGTTATGGCTTGGTGGGGAGGGCGAAGTGGGTGAAGGAGGCGTGGTGTGCTTTTTTGCCTGCTGCTTCGTTGGTTGCTTTGCTGTGAGCGCGGCTGTCGGGACACTCTGGGTAGCTAACAAGAACTTGGTTAGAGTCAATTAGGTTTAGATAAAAGTGAGTAGCGCCTTCGGGGATGGTGGCAGTAATGCTTTTGTCGGCATTGATGGTCGCTGATGCGCGGAACCATTCCTCTGATACTTTTTCCTCCTTGGTGGTGTAGACGATGTAGGCCTTGCTAACAGAGGCGCCGTTCTCTTTGTAACTGAGAGTAACGGAATTGCCAGATTGGCTGTGTTTGACCGCCTTGGGAGCGCTTTTCTTGAACTCGGCTGAGACGTGGCGGCCGTGCCTATTATAGTAGGGTAGGCTGGCATCCATTTCGGTGAGAATCTCGGTCAGGTGCTGATCCATTTTTTGGGTCCGCTCTGGGTCCTGATCGGCGAGGTTGTTAGCTTCCTCGATGTCAACACGCTTGCCGCTTTCATCGTAAAGTTCGTAAAGCTCGTATTGAGGAATGGAGGGGTGGAACAGGTAACTATAATTACGGATGAGCTTGTAACCGCCAGTACGGATGGTGCTCTGCATGGGTCCATGTGGGAAGTGCCAGATCATGGTGTCACGGGGTTTGCCATCGTGGCCCTTGACCAGATCTGCTTTGGTAGCATCTGTCTTGAGTAAGGTGGAAAGATCGGAGCCATCGAGAATTTTACCCTCCTTGGGCTTAGCTCCTACCCATGAGAGAATCGTGGGGTAGAGGTCGAGGCCGTTGATGACAACATCGGATTGCACACCCTTGGCGATGCTGGGGCCGGCGATGAGGAAAGGGACGCGGGTGCCGCCCTCCTTGGCGTTGATCTTGCCTTTGTCCAATGGGTAGTTGTCGGTGATGACTTCGTGGCCACCGCCGCCTTCCATGCCGCCATTATCAGAGGTAAAGACAAGGTAGGTGTTCTCAATGAGCTTATGTCCCGGCCAGCGTGGGTCGTCGGTTTTTTCCAGGTAGGAGATGATTTGGCCAACGTAGTAATCCAAGGTCTCAACCATACCGCAGTAATACGGGTTGTTCTGGCCTTCGAGTAGCCATTTGCCAGGGTCGGTAGGCATGTCTACCCCGAGCTTTTTACAGTATTTTTCGAGCAAGCGTTTGCTGCGAATCTGGATCGGAGTGTGTACTAGCCAGGTGGCGTAGTAGAGGAACACGGGCTTCTCTTTGTTGTCGTCAAAAAACTTGATGGCCTCGGTGGTGACGATGTCAGTGGCGAAGCCGTTTTCATCGAGGCGGTAAGGGTCGTCCTTGGCGTTGGTAGCAAAACCTTCAAGTCGATTTCCCATGCCGCTTTGAGCACCACGAGTATTGTAACCTTGCTGGTGGGTGGTGAAGTCAAAGCCGATATCCATGGGCTGGGGGAATGCGTGGTGGTCGACTGCGATGTGCCACTTGCCGGTGTGGCCTGTGGTGTAGCCCTCCGCCTTCATGGCCTTGGCTAGGTTGAAAGTGGTCTCAGGCATGCGGCCACTGTACCATGGGGACATGACCGTGCTGCCGACATCGTGGTGTGGATGTGGTGGAGCTCCGCCAACGACGTGGGTTTTCTGAGCTCTTGCGGGGTGAACACCACTGAGCAGTGCGCAGCGAGATGGGGCACAGGTAGGTGCGGGGGAGTAGCCATTCCAGAACTGGACACCTTTCTTGGCAAGGCTGTCGAGATTGGGGGTCTCCATCGGGCTAGGTTTGTCGACGTCGTAGCATTTGACATCTTGCCAGCCGAGGTCATCGACAAACATTAAAACCACATTGGGTTTGGCGGGGCGTTGGTCCTCCGCAGTGACGGGCAGTGACAGGGCGCAGACGGCGAAAAGGCAGGTGAGAATGCGTGTGAAAATAGTGGGTGTTTGCATCGCTTAGTGAGTGTGGTGTGCTGTAAGGGTGGGCTACAATGGTAAAGCGCTGAGAGCCTGTCAAGGCGTTGTCGGGAGCCAACGTAGATTGCGAAACTGTGGCGCGGCACCTTGCCATTTGCCTGAGCCAACGAGACGCCTTTTGCCGCCATTTTTTGGGGTCAGGTATTCGGATGGCCCAAGGCGCAGCTCCTTGATGTCTTGCCAAGAGGCGAGGGCGCTACCGTCGGCATCAAGAAAGTCGGCAGGGGACAAGGTGATCGGCTGCCAGTCGGTGCAGCCAGCGAGCTTGATTTCAGCAACATGCTTATCGAGGCCAAGGATGATTTTGTTAGCTTGTTCAGAGCGAACATCAATGGCGAGCTTCACGTCTTTTTGATCTTTAGGCGCGGACCAGAGCGGGTGGTAAAGCTTGTGGGTTTTGCGTGCCCACTCGGAAGGCTTGGTGGTGAACCACTCTTTTTGCCAATTGCTTGCGAAGCTTTCGATCACGGGGCTTGCTTGGAGAGTGGCTTTGACTCCTGCCTGTTGCAGCTCGGCGGGACTGACGATTTTCAGTAAAGTGGACAGGTTGAAGGTCTTGGTGGTGTAGCGGCCGTAGTAGTAGCCAGCACCGGTAATCGGCTGATCGAGGGCGTAGAGCACATTGGCGTAAACCCAGAGGGGTTTGTCCGTTGTGGAAATCGGCAGGTTTGCAGACCAGACGCCGTCTTTGCCGGTGGCTTGCGCATGCGCGTGATGCCAGAACTGGTTGATGTGGTTATGCATGTCGCCACTGACTTCACCCTGCTGGGTGTAATAAATATCGATAGCCATAATGGGCTTTGAGGTGTCTGGCCTGATGGCGAAGTGAGGTAGTCCGGATTCGGTTTTCAGGGTCAGTGTGCTAGCAGGATTGGCTGGCCATTGGAAAGTCCCCTTCAGGTGCTGGTCAAACCAAAGCTGGGTGGCGACTTCGTTTTCTGGCAGGTCCTTGTGGTTGATGTGGGCTGAGCAGGTGACCCGCCAATTTTGCGTGCCTAACTTGCCACGCAGTTCTTCGGTGGTGGTGATGAGGTCCGAGATACGGCCGTGGAAGTCATTAGCAGGGCTTAGAAAAATAGTCGGGCAGCTGATGTTTTTCAGGTTAGCGGGGTCACTGACGGTATTGAGATAGAGGGCATCTTTTTTGGTGCGATCGCTGATGCCTCCGCATGAGGGGGCGGCTGCCTTGACCCGTTTGTCAGAGCCGGCGGTGAGCACAGTGAGCTTGCCCCCCATGGAGTGGCCGTAGACACCGAGCTTGTTGGCGTCGACCTGAGCTTGCTGCTCGAGGAAGGTGAGTGCGCGGCGTGCGGCCAGGGTGCAGAGAAACCAAGCGTTGTTACGCGGCGAGGCAACGGGGTCCAAGCTCCAGTCATAAGCTGGTAACTGAGTGAAGGCGTCCTTGTCCTTTTTACTCGGTGCGTGGTAGGCATCGAGTGCACCCCAGTCGGTGGTGATTTTATAATGAGGGTCTTCTTTTTTGTTGTCCCAGAAAAGTTTCACCTCGTGAGGGCTGACACGATAGTTGGGAGCGGAGATGCGGCCGGCCCATGCGATGGAGATGGTTGCGTAACCTCGTTTGGCGTTGGTGAGCACGGCTTGGTAATCGGCGTATTGGCCACCACCGTGGATCTGAACCAGTCCGGGAATCTTGCTGCCCGCATCACTCATCGCTTTAGGGTAGCCATAGACGGCAGCCATCATTGATTTTTGCCCTTTGAAAATACCGATGCGGTAGCGCAGGACCTTGAGAACGACCCCGTCTTCTTCCCATTCCTTGAGGATCTCGGTGTCGAGCGGCTCTGCACGTGGATCGAAGCCTGTCCACATGGCTTGAGCATCCTGCGGCACTTGATTATTGCTCAGGGGCGGCAGAGTTTCAGCGA
>CAWVVN010000141.1:0-4035 GCA_963933605.1 uncultured Verrucomicrobiales bacterium | reverse complement strand
ACTTTCGCCCAAAGCCCTCACGGTCCGGATATCCTGGGTGCGCACCGACTGCTACTCCGTAACTCATAGCAAGATCAACAGCCTCTGCCATCTCCCCTGGCCCACCTGCATGAGCTCCACAGGCAACGTTAGCCATCTCGATCCATCGAAACAATGACTCATCATCACCAACGCCCTCACCCACATCCGCATTCAGCTTCATCCCACTCAATATGCCGTAGATAAACGCTTCTACGAAGCCTTGTTTTTAGTGGCCGCATTTCGCTTAAGATTCCTGTAGAAATCCCGCTCAAATCCAAGGAGGAATTTGAAAAAAAAGCCGAGGAAACCTTTCTCATGACGCTCTTAATTTCGGCGAAATACGACATCGTTTTTTCGATATAGATAGCCATACAGCTCATGAAGCTAATCCGAGTTTACTATCTAAAACCAAAGAATATAAAGTCTGCTTAGTTTGTCTTTTTAGAAAAATCTTCATCCTGTTAGCTGATTGAAATAAGCTTAGCTAAGATAATTTTTCCCGAATGCCTCGTTCCTCACCCCTCTCAAAAAATACTTTGCTAGCGCTTCTCCTTAGTGCGCTAGCTCTCTTCAGCACACTGCAGCTTCACGCGGCCATTAATTTTAATTCGAGTGGATTACAGGGTGAGTCCTTAAACAATCCAACGTCTTTACAGTTCGGTCCAGATGGCCGCCTTTACGTATCTCAGCAGGACGGCACTATTTTTGCATACACCGTCAGCAGACAAGGTTCCAATAACTATGTCGTAACCAATGTAGAGACGATTCTCTTGGTTAAAAACATGCTCAATCACAATGACGATGGCACTGTAAACGCTGGGCTAGGCAAACGTCAGGTTACAGGCATCCTGCTCTCAGGAACTGCTCAGCAACCTGTATTGTATGTATCCTCGAGTGACCCTCGAGAGGGGGGGCCAAGCGGGGATCTAAACTTAGATACAAACTCTGGGGTCATTTCTCGATTAATTTGGAACGGCAACGGTTGGGATAAAGTTGACTTGGTTCGCGGACTTCCACGCTCAGAGGAAAACCACGCGGTCAATGGCATGCAGTTGGATAAGACAAGCAATACACTCTACTTGGCGGTTGGCGGTAACACCAACGCAGGTGCCCCTTCGCAGAATTTTGCATCGCTGACGGAGTATGCTTACTCCTGTGCGATCCTCTCCATTGATCTAGATGCAATTGATGCCCTACCGACACAAACTGATTTCGGCCTGGCCGCTTTTTATAAATATGATCTGCCTACACTTGATGATCCAGATCGTGAAACCCCATCTGATAT
The DNA here is from genome assembly GCA_963933605.1 of uncultured Verrucomicrobiales bacterium. Lineage (GTDB taxonomy): Bacteria > Verrucomicrobiota > Verrucomicrobiia > Verrucomicrobiales > Akkermansiaceae > Oceaniferula. The sequence continues at coordinate 2,729 of CAWVVN010000141.1, read as the reverse complement.
CAATGATCCTTGGGGGGGTAATGATGGGCTCAATCAAGCCAAGCTTGTTGTTGGAGGCCCCGTGCAGATTTATGCCTCGGGTTTTCGCAATGCCTATGACTTTCTGATCACGCGTTTACCCGGCAAAGAAGGACGGATGTACACCGTGGATAATGGACCCAATGGCGGTTGGGGTGGACACCCTATCGGGGAAGGTCCCGCCATTGATGGGATATCCAGCGCCACCAACCAATACCTGACGGGGGAACCAGGATCGACTGGCCCTGGCACAGGTGGCGATCCTAAAGTAAACAACCTAGATAATCTACACTTTGTCACGGAGGGTTTTTATGGAGGTCACCCCGCACCCATAAGAGCCAACCCCACGGGTGCTGGCCTCTACACCAATGATACGGATGATGCGTCACAAGGAACATGGCGAACGCAAGCCTCAGACCTTCCCCTTGATTGGCCTCCTGTGCCACCAAGTATGGTCAACCCGCTTGAAGGGGACTACCTGCAACCAGGAGTAGATGATAATGCCCTCGCCACTTTTGAAAAGTCAACCAATGGCATTGCCGAATACACGGCGTCGAATTTTGGCGGTGAACTTCAGGGAGACCTCGTGCTGGCAAGTTTTAGCGGTAACCTAGAACGGGTTCAGCTTAATGCCACAGGCACCGAAGCAACGAATGTATCGACCTTTGCCAGCAACTTCGGTTCCCTTCCTTTAGACGTGGTCGCTCAAGGAGACGACGAGCCCTTTCCCGGAACGATTTGGGCGGCAACCTACGGAAGTAACAACATCTCCATTTTTGAACCTTCTGACTACGATGGCGGCGATGATTTTGTCTGCAACGGGGTTTATGATTTTAATATCGATGAGGATGGGGATGGCTATTCTAATGCTGAGGAAATTGATAATGGCAGCAATCCTTGCTCGGCTTCGGATGTACCAGCTGATTTTGACCGAGACATTATATCAAACCTCTTCGACCCCGATGATGACAATGATGGCATATTGGATACTGAAGACCCGTATCCACAAGACAAGTATAATGGTCGCTCGACAGCTATCCCACTCGATTACCCGATGCTCAATGGAGATCCTGGAATAGGATTTTATGGATTAGGTTTCACAGGCCTAATGAGTAATGGGACTGATGATTATCTGGCCCTTCTTAAAGACGAATTGCTCATTCCAGGCGGCACATCGGGCGTATTAACCATTGATGGCGTTACTCAAACCAGTGCTTTTGAAGGTCAAAATGATCAAGAAAATGCCTTACAGTTCGGCATTGATGTCAACTCCACCTCAGGAGCATTCATCATCCATGTGCGCATGGCAGGCGATGTATTCGGAAGCATCATACCAACAGATGGACGCTCGATAGGGGCCTACATCGGCACTGGGGATCAGGATAATTATTTGATGTTTGCTGCAGTGGCTACCAGCAGCGGTCCAGAGCTGACCTTGGTGCATGAAAATAATGCGGTCGCTGAAACGCTCACCCCCTTGCCCAATATTACTAGCCTCACACAGCTGGTAAACCTCAACCTCTTTTTCCTAGTCGATCCAGGACTAGGCACGGTGCAGCCACAATACAGCATTGATGGCGGCCCTGTGACCAACCTGGGCGCCCCCATTCCCTTGTCAGGCAACTTACTTAGCACACTGCAGGGCACCGATGCTTTGGCCGTTGGCGTGATTGCCAGTGCCACTAATGACGACGGAGATTTTACAGCGCAATGGGACTTCATTGATGTCACACCCGTGGCCTCAGATGCCTTAGGTGATTGGAGCGATCTTGCCCCAGCTGAACCCGCCCCACCGAGTTGTGAATGCCACGAAAATGCCTACATAAAGGCTGGCAATAAGTATTATTTGATCGGAGGCCGTGGAGACGGGCGTTCGGTGCAAATTTATGATCCCGTAGTCAATACCTGGTCCTCTGGAGCTTCCTTGCCAATTCAAATGCATCACTTTCAAGCCGTTGAATTAGATGGCTTGATTTATGTTATTGGTGCGTGGACGGGAGAATCCCCTAATGAGCAAAACCTCGATACTATTTATATCTACAATCCGGCTATCGATTCATGGCGTGTTGGACCTGCTATTCCTGGGGACCGTAATCGCGGCTCGACGGGAGCTATCGCCTACAAAGGTAAAATCTATGTCGTTGCAGGTAATGATGGTGGTCACAACACTGGGGCAACACTGGTTGCATGGTTCGATGAGTTTGATCCTGCCACGGGTACTTGGACTCAGCTAGCTGATGCCCCTCGTGGACGTGACCACTTCCAAGTAGCCATCGTTAACGACAAAATGTATGTCGCTGGCGGCCGCGATTCCAGTAGTTCTGATTTATTTGGCTCCGTCATCGGCGAGGTTGATGTCTACGATTTTGCATCCAATACATGGGACACACTGCCTGATGACATTCCGACCAAACGTGCAGGAGCGGCAGCGGTGACCTACAATGGAGAATTCATTGTTCTTGGCGGTGAGAGCGCTCAGGCCACAGCGCATAATGAAGTAGAAGCTCTCAACCCGCAGACTAATACATGGCGCTCATTGGCACCACTCAACCTTGGCAGACACGCAACTCAGGCCATTGTCGACAACGGTGCCATTTACATTGCTGCAGGCTCCAAGACACAAGGGGCTAACGAAATCGGCTCAAGTGAAGCCTTTTTTCAGGAAATTTATCAAGTGAATGGGATACTTGCTCCTACTGAAAATCCACTCG
>CAWVVN010000140.1:0-4061 GCA_963933605.1 uncultured Verrucomicrobiales bacterium | reverse complement strand
ACGGTTATTTGTTGGTGAGGGCGGCGACTCCCGGGAGCTCTTTTCCCTCGAGGAGCTCAAGCGATGCGCCACCGCCTGTTGAGATGAAATCAAAATCGTCCGGGTTACCGAACTTCTTAACAGCTGTTACCGAATCACCTCCGCCAACAATAGTCAATGCGGATGATCCCGCTACCGCCTTGGTGAGAGCCTTGGTGCCTGCAGCAAAATTGTCCATCTCAAACACACCCATGGGACCGTTCCAGAGAACCGTCTTGGCATTGCCTACGATCTGGCAGAAATCACCGATCGCCTTGTCGCCGATATCGATACCTTCCCAATCATCTGGAATCTCGCCCCCTTCTCCATAAACTGCGGTAACCTTGGTTTCGGCATCCGGAGAGAATTCCTGGGTGATCCGCGTGTCTGCGGGAAGGTGAAAATTGATCCCTCTTGTCTTTGCTAGCTCGAGAATTTCAAGTGCCAGCTCGAGGCAATCGTTTTCAACAAGCGACTTGCCAATCTTGTAGCCCTGCGCCTTGCGGAAGGTATAAGCCATGGCACCTCCAATGATGAAAGTATCAGCCTTATCCATCATGGCTTTGATGACCTGGATTTTATCCGAAACCTTGGCTCCACCCATGATCGCAACAAACGGTTTCTCGGGAGATTCAAGTTTACCCTTAAGAAACTCAAGCTCGCGCTCGATGAGCAAACCCATCGCGCTTTGGGCGATGTGATGGGTCACCCCCTCAGTGGAGGCGTGTGCGCGGTGAGCGGTTCCGAACGCGTCGTTGACAAAAAATTCTGCATCGCCAGCAAGGGCCTTTGCAAAACCAGCCTCATTCGCCTTTTCTTCAGCATAGAAACGGGTGTTTTCGAGAAGCATGACCTCTCCTGGTTGAATGGCCGCACGGGCAACAGCAGTCTCTTCACTGACACAGCTCTCAGCAAAAGCCACATCCTTGCCAAGGAGTTCGCCAAGGCGAACCGCAGCCGGGCGCAGTGAATACTTTAAATCTGACTCACCCTTGGGCCGTCCTAGATGCGAGCACAGCGTTAGCTTGGCACCGCTATCAAGTAGATGCTTGATGCTGGGCAAGGCTGATACGATGCGTGTATCATCGGTGATTTCACCGGCGTCATTGAGAGGCACATTAAAGTCAACGCGCATCAGTACGGCTTTGCCATTAACATCAAGATCGCGAATACTAAGTTTGGCCATTCTGTATTAGGGTAGATAGATTTGAGAAAAAAGGCGGAGAAAGTTTCCCTCCCCCGCCTTTGGTAAAGTGTCCGTTGAATTAGGCACCCAGCAGGGCTAGGCCATCAGCAGCGCGGCAGGAATAACCCCACTCGTTGTCATACCATGAACAAACTTTAACGAAGTTACCATCGTTGACCATGGTGAGACCTGAGTCGAATACAGAACTGTGAGGATCGCTAACAATGTCCTGAAGAACCAATGGATCTTCAGAGTAGCTAAGAATACCTTTCATAGGACCTGCAGCTGCGGCCTCTTTGAAAGCGGCGTTGACCTCTTCAATCGTCGTGTCGCTCTTAAGAATAGCAACAAAGTCGGTGAGTGATCCGGTAGGAGTAGGAACACGGAAGGCACCTCCATTAAGCTTACCCTTCATTTCGGGGATCACCTCGGCGATGGCAACAGCGGCTCCAGTAGAAGAAGGCACGATGTTAACAGCAGCAGAACGACCACGACGAAGGTCACCGTGCGGTGCGTCAAGAAGGTTCTGGTCACCTGTGTAGGAGTGGATGGTGCTCATGAAGCCTTTTTCAATGCCCCACTTGTCGTTAAGCACTTTAACGAGTGGTGCAAGACAGTTAGTGGTACAGGATGCGTTGGAAACGATGTTGTGTTTAGCTGGATCGTAAAGATCATCATTGATGCCAATGCACATGGTGAGGTCTGGGTTTTTGGCAGGTGCAGAAATAAGCACCTTCTTAGCTCCAGCGTCGATGTGCTTTTGGGCACCCTCACGTGAGGTAAAGAATCCAGTCGACTCAAGAACAACGTCCACTTTCAGCTCTGCCCATGGGAGTGCTGCGGGGTCACGCTCAGCGGTGGCGTGAATTTTGTGTCCATCAACGATGATTGAATCATCATCGTAAGTTACGTCGTAAGAAACACGCCCCTGTGAGGAGTCATACTTCAACAAGTGAGCCAGATTTTTGTTGTCGGTGAGGTCGTTGATGGCGACGACATTTTTGAGTTCGCCATTCTGCACAAGCGCGCGCAATACATTGCGTCCGATGCGTCCAAATCCATTGATTGCGTAATTAGCCATGGTTGTAATATTAAATTATTGATTGCGTTATGCGTTTGCAGAACGGGGCGGGATTATGGTTGCCAAATTCCACAGGTCAATAGCTGTGTTGATCATTTATCGAACTATGTGAGTCATCGACCACGCTTGGATTGGAACCTCAATGCCCAGACTGGTTCGCTTTTAAAGTTGCTTCTCTGGCAATGCGAGCTTATAGGCTCGCTCTCCCACCGCCCAGGCTTGTTATTAATCGTTCCGAATCAAGGAGCCCAAGCGGTATTTAAAGATGATCCAAACGGACCATCAACAAAACACCAACTATTAATAATATGACTGACATTCCATTTTCCTCCCTCGGCCTCTGTGATGAACTGCTCGAGGCTATCAACGACCAAGGCTTCGAAAGCCCATCCCCAATTCAAGCCCTTGCCATCCCTCCCATCTTAGCGGGCAAGGACATCGTTGGCCTGTCTGAAACAGGATCAGGCAAAACCGCCGCCTTTACCCTACCTGCTCTGCAGATGATCGACCTCGATGCCGATGTGGCTCAGGTGCTCATCCTTTCTCCCACCCGCGAACTTTGTGTTCAGGTCTGTGAGGAAGTGCACCGCCTCGGAAAACACGTCAAGGGGCTACGCGCCGTGCCTGTTTATGGCGGCACCCCGATCGATCGCCAAATCACCCAGCTCAAACGTGGCGCCCATATTATTGTGGGCACACCAGGCCGCCTGCTCGACCACCTACGCCGCAAGACCCTAAAACCAGCCACCATCAAGCTGGCCATTCTCGATGAGGCTGACCGCATGCTCGATATGGGATTCCGTGAAGACATGGAAGACCTGCTCGGCGCTATGCAAGCTGATCACCAGACGCTGTTCTTCTCAGCCACCATGAACAAGCAGGTGCAGAAGCTGATTCAAAAATTCGGCAATGAGCCAGAAGAAGTCTCCATCCAAGGGCAGACCAAAACTGTTTCCACCGTCACTCAGAGCTATTACGAAGTTCGGAACCGATCTAAAGTCGAAGTACTCACACGCCTACTCGACATGGACAGCCCACGACTCGCCGTGGTCTTCTGCAATACCAAACGCAGTGTTGACGAATGCACCGATGCGCTCACCGCACGTGGCTACGCAGCTGATAAATTACACGGTGACATCGGCCAACAAGCTCGCGAGCGCACCACCAAACGATTCCGTGAAGGGAAATTTGACCTGCTCATCGCCACCGACGTCGCCGCTCGTGGACTCGACATCGATGATGTCGAAGCCGTTTTCAACTACGACATCCCCCAAGACCCCGAAGACTACGTGCACCGCATTGGACGCACGGGGCGCGCCGGCCGTGAAGGTCGTGCCGTAAGCTTTGTCTTTGGCCGTGATATTTATCGTCTGCAAAGCATCGAACGCTACACCAAGCAAAAAATCACACGCGCAAAAATCCCGACCCAAGAAGAAGTCGAGGGCAAACGCGCCGACCAGTTATTCGAGCTGGTGCAAGCTCGCCTAGAAAAAGAAGTCAGCCGCAGCTACCGCCACTACATCGATCGCTTGCTCGACCAAGGCCACACCGCCACCGATATTGCCTCTTCCCTCTTTGAGCTCCTACGCGAGTCCCTTGGCCGCGAGGGCGAGGAAATCATGGAAGATCGCCCTGACTACAATGCCAACCAAGACCGTGGCGCACGCCGCAGTCGTGAAAAAGGACATGATCGTGACGACCGCAGAGGCGCACGTGGTGACCGTGGTGACCGTGGTGACCGTGGTGACCGTGGTGACCGTGGTGACCGTGGTGACC
>CAWVVN010000139.1:0-4183 GCA_963933605.1 uncultured Verrucomicrobiales bacterium | reverse complement strand
ACAGCGCCTCGCGAAAAAAAGAGGGTCTACCCAGCAAGAATGTTTAAGCGTGCCTCGGTGGTGTGTCCATCCTGCCTGATACGTTTCAAGGAAAGAGTGGATCAGTGTCCTAATTGTCAATTTGATGCCCAGCGCGTAGTCGAGCAGTTTCCGTTTCAGCCTCCCGTCATGCAGCGCTGGATGGACAATGCAAAGGTGTTTGACCAAGCCGCACGGCAAGAGGTCGATCAAATGATTGAGCGCATCATTAAGCAATTCCCGCAAGTCAGCCTGTCTATTTGCACCGTTGAGCTCGATGATCCAATCAGCTTGTCGGAATTTGGTTTTTGGATGATGAATGCCTGTCGTCTTGAGGAAGGGCAGAGTGAAGAGCAGCGTGCATGGAGTATTCTTTTACTCATTGATGTGAAACGTAAATTGTTATCGCTCACACCTGGTTACGCGATTGAGGCGTTCATGGATGATGCTGATTGGCAAGAGACACTGAAGATGATGATCCCTGATATGATCGCCGATGATTATCGTTTGTCGTTGAGGGGCTTTGTGAAGGACAGCTCGCAGTTGCTGCGTAAATCCGCACAGGATGTGATGCAGATGCTGAAGGAGAATGAGAAGCATCAGAAGAATCAGAAATGAAGATGAGTTGGAAATATCGATCTTGGCTCAATGCCGTCGCAGTCTGCTTTTTGCTGGTCACAGGCACGCAGGCCCAAGAAGAGGCGTTTGATGTCGATGATTCGATGATTCCTCAGCGTCCTCCGAGTCATGTTTTTGATCCTGCCAAGTGGCTAAGCCCTGATGAGGAAGACAGCATTCAGCTTCAGTTGGCCAAGCAATACAAAGAGCATGAAATTGATATCTATATCGTAACGCGTGCCAAGCAGCCAGTGCAAGGGGCCAAGACCTATGCTCGTGCTCTAGGTGAGGCGTGGTCTCGAGCACCTGTCTGGTGTATTATTTTTTACGTGCCTGGAGATCCGTCAGGTTTTAAAGTTCAAGCCGGAGGTTTGGGCCTGGATCCGGCGAGAGTGAACCGAGCTGTTTCAGAGGCGTCGAGGCGCGCGAGAAGGGAAATGACTGAAAAGGACCGCGTCATGGCGGCATGGGGTGAGTGCGCTGAGGTATTGCGTTTCATGCATAATGCCAGAGACCTGGGTGTCGACGCAGTTGTAGAGAAACGAAATGAGTTGCGGGGTGAGTGGATCAGTAAAGAGAAGTGGAAAAGAATCATTATGGTCAGCGGAGTCGGCTTGCTCATTTTACTAGCGGCTGCAGCCTACTTTTTCTTCAGCAGCACACGGAAAAAAAGATGCCCTGCGGTTTATCACTTTCCAGATACGGCATGGCGCAAACGTTACCAAGGACCCTACAGTGGCGGTGGCGGAGTGGTAGCAAACTGCCGCCGGAAAAAGAGGTCGCGCTAAGACTCGACTTGATTGATCGAGGCGGGTTCTTGCCCACAATGCATGGCTCAGGAACAAAGAAGTGGCGAGTGTAACCTGTTATCCTGCTATTGCTCGACAAATTTAAAGTCGACCATCTGACGCTCCATATCGACGTTGGCAATGTGGCATAGGTGCTGTTGGCCAATGGTGAGTTTGCTGTCCTTGGGACCCGTGAAGCGCAGCAGGTTGGCTTCAAAACGCCATTCGCCACCTTCTCGGCAGTGTGGGAAATCTTCGCTCTTGATCAGGCCCTTGGTCATGATGTCGATGGCTTCGACAAAAAGGCCGAAGTGGCGCACATCGGTGACCACGCAGTTGAACACTGGGGGGTCTTTTTCCAGTGAGCACATGTGCAGATACTGAAGCATTTTCAAACGGCGTGATTCGTTTTCCGCCTCGGCGGAGGTGCGCTCGGTCTCGGAGATGTGTTGTGCGATCTGAGCTGCTTCGCCAGATGAGGGCACACGGTCGGCTTTCTTCGGCGGGGTGCCGAGGTGGGCTTGTAGTCCGCGGTGCACGATCAAGTCTGCGTAGCGTCGTATCGGTGAGGTGAAGTGGCAGTAGTCGGCCTTGGATAGTCCGTAGTGGCCGAGCGGATCCTGGAAATAGGCCGCGCGCTTGAGGGACTTGAGCAGCCCTATCTTGATGGCGTGTTCCTCGATTTTGCCCTTGGCTGCGTCGAGTAGTTGCTGAATGTGTTTTTTATTGGTCAGGTCTCCCGGTTTGTAGCCGTGTAAGCGGGCAAGCTCGGCATAATCATTGAGCCTATCTGGATCCGGATCTTCGTGGATGCGGTAGATGGTGGTCTGTGAACGGTCTTTGAGTAACTTGGCGGCACTTTCATTGGCCAAGAGCATGAACTCCTCAATGAGCTGGTGGGACTCGTTGTACTCGTGCTTTTCAATGCCGGTGGGTTTGCCTTTGTCGTCCAAGGTGACACTGACCTCGGCCATGTCGAGATCGAGCGCGCCATCGGCAAAACGTTTTTTTCTCAGCAGGGAGCCGAGTGCCCATGCATCGTGGAGCATGTTGACAATGGTCGGGTCTTCATTGGGGAAGAGCTTGGCGACTTCTTCATCAGGCTTCATCAGGATGTCCTGGACCTGCTCGTAGGTGAAGCGTCGTCCGGAGTGGATCACGGCCCGGGTGAAGCGGGCGGAGCGGATCTTGCCGTCCTTGTTGATCTTCATCACACAGCACTGGGTCAGGCGGTCGACCTCGGGCATCAGTGAGCAGAGGTGGTTAGAGAGCTCGCGTGGGATCATGGGAAGCACGCGGTCTGCCATGTAGGTGGAGTTGCCGCGTTCGCGTGCCTCTTTGTCGAGGGCGCTGCCCGGTTTGACATAGTGGGAGACATCGGCGATGTGCACGGCAAGTTCCCAACCGCCATCATTGTTGCCACCCTCGCTGTCTGGATTTTTTTTGACACTGATGGCGTCATCAAAGTCCTTGGCATCATGCGGATCAATGGTGATCACGGGCAGGTCTCGCCAGTCATCACGGTCCTGGAGGTCGCTTTCGGTGACACGGTCGCCAAAGGCCTTGGCCTCGGCGAGCACGTCAGGGGGGAATTCATCACGTAGGCCGTGTTTGTGCACGATGGAAAGCATGTCGATGCCCGGTGTGTCTGGCCAGCCGAGCACTTCGGTGACTCGGCCGAGTGGCTTCGAGTTGGGATTGTCCCAGCGGGTGAGCTCAACGGCGACCACTTGACCTGACTTGGGAGCGTCTTTTTTGTCCTTAGGTAGAGATTCACGTTCGATGTTCACATCCGGAATCTTCATGTCATCGGGCTGCACGTGGGCGAATTTACCACTGTGGAAGTAGGTGCCGACGATGCGGGCCATGCCACGTTGGATGATTTTTTCTACGTAGCCAGCCGCCTCATCATCGGGCTTGGCCATGCCTAAGGCGCGGTGCTCACGACCACGGCGGTGCTTGGTCCAGTCTGGCTGGCCGATGCGATCGACCCTGACGGCAACACTGTCACCATTCATGGCGGTGGAGGTTTTGGTGGAGTGGATGAAGATGCGGGAGAATTTTTTCAAGTCCATGCCGGCGGCCTCATTGGTGGCATCATTGGCGTCAGGGTAGAACCAGGCGTGGCCTGAACCTTGAAAACGCAGCGTGCCGATGAGCAGTGCTCCTGGCGCGGATTTGCCCTTGCCGCCTTTGCCTTGGGACTTGGCGCGCGGGGTGAAACGACCTTTTTTACCGTAAACGATGTCGCCTTTTTTCTCGAGGCGGGCAAGTTCGGCGCGCAGATCGGAGCGCTCGTTGGGTTTGAGATTGAGAGTGCGGGCGAACTCGGACTTGTTCAGAGGTCGGTAATCCGGAGATTTGAGCAGCGCCTGAATGCGCTGGCGAAGGTTCTTCATGGGTTTATCTTAGTTTAATTTCGCAAGATAAACATGATTTTCTGTTTTGGCTAATTCTTTTTCAGCCCCTTAGGGTGTCCAAAGTCAGGCTTTTTTGTTTGCGAAGGCCTAAAAGCGATGGTATTTATGTATGAACAATGTATTGCAAATGGTATTCACAATGTATGGTGAACATCCTCTGTAATATTCTCTGCAAGCAGTATCCCACATACACTCCAAAGACATTATGAAAGCCAAAACACACCTATCTCAAAACAAGTCACGCGGTGGTTTCACCCTCGTCGAAATGCTCGTCGTCATCTCAATGATCGCAGCTCTGGCTGGGATTAGTTTTCCGGTTTATAGGTCGATTCAGAAGAA
>CAWVVN010000138.1:0-4367 GCA_963933605.1 uncultured Verrucomicrobiales bacterium | reverse complement strand
TTCCAAGTTCCACCTAGGGTTCCAAGTTCCACCTAGGGTTCCAAGTTCCACCTAGGGTTCCAAGTTCCACCTAGAGCTCCATCTAGAATACATGGCGATGATGCCTAGGCATGCGCTACATGAGCTCCGGGCATTGTTTATCAAGCTGAGCTGTGCACCTTTATCCTTCCAAGTTGGTGGAGAAGCATTCACTCTGAGCTCGTAATGCATAAGCTCTTTCTCCTCGACGGCATGGCACTCGTCTATCGTGCCCATTTTGCCTTCTTCCGTAATCCAATCATTACCAGCAAAGGGCTCAACACATCCGCTGTTTACGGCTTTGCCAATGCACTACTCGATATCATGGAAAACCATGATGCCAGCCACATCGGTGTGGCATTTGACACCAAAGCACCCACAGAGCGCCACGTCATCTATCCAGAATACAAAGCACAGCGTGAAGCCATGCCGGAGGAACTGGCAACAGCAATCCCGTATGTGAAAGAGTTATGCCACGCACTCGGCATCCCTGTCCTCGAGCTGGATGGCTACGAGGCGGATGACATTATCGGCACAGTTGCTCACCGAGCAGATCAACATGGCGGCATTCATACCTACATGGTCACTCCGGATAAGGATTTCGCTCAACTGGTCAGTGAAACCACCACCATGTGGAAGCCAGGCCGACAAGGTAATAGCCACGAGCTACTCGATATTGCCAGCATACAGAACCAGTGGAACGTCGAGCAACCGCATCAAGTAATCGACATCCTTGGCCTGTGGGGTGATGCCGCAGACAACATTCCCGGAGTGCCCGGCATTGGTGAAAAAACTGCCAAGAAGCTCATCGGCCAGTTTGGTTCTATTGAAAACCTGCTCAAATCAACCGACCAACTAAAAGGCAAGCAGAAGGAAAACCTCGAAAACTTTGCCGACCAGGCGCTGCTGTCAAAAAAACTGGCCACCATCATTCTCGATGTGCCGATTGATTCCAATTGGGACGACCTCGTTGTAGGCGGGCGCGATGATGAAAAAGTCAAAGCCCTACTCACCCAGCTCGAGTTCAACACCCTAGGCAAACGCATACTCGGCAAAGACTTTGCTGCAGGCCGCGGGCATAGTCATGCTCAAGCGGGCGATCAAACAGGCGACCAAGCTAACGATGAAAACCCAGCGGCGGCACTGCGCACCATCTCAGATACGAAGCACCATTATCAGGTGGTTCAAACCGTCAACGAACTCCATTCTCTGGTCAAAAAACTCTCCATTGCAGATCATTTCTGCTTCGACCTCGAGACCACATCCCTCGACCCCAGAAGCTGTGACATCCTCGGTATCGCCTTTGCAACGACCGCTCATGATGGCTACTTCGTTGACATCGGGCCAGAAAGTCAGCTCTCCCCGCAAACGACTCTCGATAAGCTCGGTGTCATTTTTCAGTCCAAACAGGAAAAATTGGGACACAATCTCAAGTTTGACCTCTCCGTCTTGCTTGCCAACGGCTGTGAGGTCAGCGGCCCGTTTTTTGACACCATGCTCGTTCATGCCATTGTCTCGCCTGATCAGCGTCATGGCATGAATCAGATTTCAGAAATGCTATTAGGTTACAGCCCCGTCAACCTCGAGGACCTTGCACAGAAAGAAATCAAGCCTGAGAGTGATCTCTTCGGACTTGAAAATGAAGCTGAAGAAACTACCAAAGCTCCGAAAAAACGCGGCAAGAAAAAGCAGCTCAACATGTCACTGATCCCAGTCAGTGATCTCGCAGAATACGCAGCAGAGGATGCTGACATCACCCTGCAAATTGCTGACAAACTTCGCCCCCTTCTTGAAGACTGTGAGCAAGTCTCCATCTACCGAGACATCGAGGCTCCTTTGCTGCCAGTACTCACCGCCATAGAGAACGAGGGCATTGCCATGGACGTCCGGGCACTCAAGGACATTGGCGACACCCTTGCTCAACGTATTTCTAATCTATCCCAAGAGATCACCACTGCTGCAGGAAAAGAGTTCAACCTCAACTCACCAAAACAACTCGGCGAAATCCTGTTCGGAGAGATGCAGTTGGTTGAGAAGCCTAAAAAAACCAAGACAGGCCAATTCAAGACCGACGAGCAAACACTCTCAGGACTCGCTACTAAACACCCCATCATCGCGGATATCCTCGACTACCGTGAAGCGAGCAAGCTCAAGTCCACTTACGTTGATGCCTTACCGACCCATGTCTCTGCCCGCACAGGTCGCGTCCACACCCATTTCCACCAATTGATGACCTCCACCGGTCGTTTGGCATCCAGTAATCCCAATTTACAAAACATACCGGTACGCTCAGAAGCTGGACGGGAAATCCGCAAGGCCTTTGTCCCGCGTGATGCTGAGCACACCCTGCTTGCTGTCGATTACTCCCAGGTTGAATTGCGCGTCATGGCTGCGCTCTCTGGTGATGAGTCCATGATCCAGGCCATCAAAGACGAGCTCGACATACACTCCGCAACCGCCGCCAAAGTCTTCAGCACAAGCATCGAGGAGGTCACCTCTGATATGCGCCGCAGTGCTAAAATGGTCAACTTTGGCATCATTTACGGTATTTCAGCATTCGGTTTATCACAAAGACTTGGCATCGGCCGCACCGAAGCAAGCGAGATCATCGAAACTTACTTCAAGCAATACCCGGGCATTAAGGACTACATGGACAACACCATCGAGTCCGCCAAACAGAACGGTTATGTCAGCACGCTCAGTGGTCGCAAATGCTGGGTCAGAAATATCGACTCACAAAATGGAACCATCCGCAGTGGAGCTGAGCGCGCCGCCATTAATGCCCCCGTGCAAGGATCTGCCGCGGATATGATTAAAATCGCGATGGTCAAGGTTCATCATTTACTGGCGAAGGAGAAATCAAAGACGAAGCTAATTCTACAAGTTCACGATGAGCTTCTTTTTGATCTTCACCTCAGCGAGCAGCAATCACTGACGCCTAAGATCATTCATGAAATGGAAACCGCCATGGCACTACCACATGACATTCCCTGCAAAGTGGACTCGGGCACAGGGTCAAACTGGCTGCAGGCGCACTAATTCGTGGGCGGCGAATCTAAGCGCCCTCTTTACGCTGCACCTCGATCTCTCCAAGGATGCTGTCCTGCCTAATCCTGAACTGATTCATCTTCATCAGCTCGAGCACGGCGAGAAAGGTGACGATGACCTCTGTTTTTGATGTTGCCTCGGCAAACAAAGAGGTGAACTGCATCGCTCCACCTGGTTTCATCGCACCTAGCAAGTATTCAATCTTATCAGCCACCGTGTATCGGTCATCGACAATATCACCGAGGTCCGTTGACTCCTCAAAGCGCTTAAGCACATTCTGAAACGCACGGATGAGATCAAAAATATTAACATCGGGAAGCGGCTCGTCCTCAGCAGCTGGCGGCGCTATTTTTTCAGGCGCATGGGCAAAAAGATCCTCCTGCTCTGTCTCCTTACGAGACAAAAACCCGGCCGCATCTTTAAACTTTTTGTATTCAATCAGCTGTCGAATCAGCTCCCAGCGTGGGTCGTCTTCTTCTATATCCTCCTCGGGAGGCTGAACTGACTTTGGCAACAAGGTCCTGCTTTTGATATACATCAGGTTCGCTGCCATCACGATGAACTCCGAGGCCAAATCGATGTTGAGCATCTTGAAGGTATCGATGTAGTTAAGATACTGCTTCGTGATACGCTCGATGGAAATGGTATGGATATCGACCTCATCCTTTTTGATCAGATAGAGTAAAAGGTCGAGGGGACCTTCGAAAATATCCAGCCTAACTTTGTAATCTGCACTTTCCACGTGCCCCAATCGTTAAGGCATAGTGCCACCTCAGGCGAGAAAAATATTACCTGTATCTGTTGCGCCAACAGCCAAAACACGGCTGTATCCTGCACCGATTAGCGACAATGATTATACCTGCGTGGCCTATGGCCGCGATGTCGGTAATCGTCACGGTCATCGTTGCCTGCCGAGTAAGCTATGGCCCCAATGAGCACAGCCCCAACCGTAGCTGCCACCGGATCAACGGTCTGAATCGGTCTTCCGCTGCGGTCGTAGGACGTTACACAACTTGATAACATCATTGCTGATGCCACCGCTACCACCACCGACTTAACCCATGAGTTATTGCGTTTCATGCCCAGTAGACGGCATTGAGCTCATTTTTATTCATAGAAAAGTGAAAATAACAAAAGCGTTTATGCTAATTACCACTTGACCCTGAGACCGTGCCACCGATGGTGTAGGTAAGAAGAATTTTTTACGTCGAGCCGCCTCCATCACCGTCGCGGCGACCGCCATCTATCTGCTATCAGCTAAAGAGCCATGGGAATCTACCCTCCATTTCATTTATGCATCA
>CAWVVN010000137.1:0-4385 GCA_963933605.1 uncultured Verrucomicrobiales bacterium | reverse complement strand
ATGGAACAACGTCAGATGGAACAACGTCAGATGGAACAGCGACAGGGAATAAACAGCTGAGACATTAACCAGCCGAGCCGGTGAACTAAGCGCATCCACAAAAAAACCACGTCGAAGACGTGGTTTGTAATTTGGATGGTCATTGATCCGCCCATTGACACAATGACAATGGACGGGTGACAAATAGTTCAGATTGCTCTGCTAGTTGACGGCAACAGCATCGTTACCAGTTTCGCCGGTACGGATGCGGATTGCAGATTCAACTGGTGAAATGAACACCTTGCCGTCACCGATCTTTCCGGTGTTGGCGCTTTTGACGATGGCTTCAGCAACAGTGGCTGCATCTTCATCATCAACGATGATTTCGATTTTCACCTTGGGAAGGAAATCGACCGTGTATTCACTACCGCGATAAATCTCGGTGTGTCCTTTTTGGCGTCCGAATCCTTTGACTTCTGTTACTGTCATTCCTTGAACGCCTACGTCAGCGAGGGACTCCTTTACTTCTTCAAGCTTGAAGGGTTTGATAATGGCTTCGATTTTTTTCATGATGGTCAGTGGTTGGTAATCTATGGTTTGTAGTTAATAAGGCAAGCAAGCATCGTGCCAATTTATACAGATATGATTAAAATTGCTTATTTTTCGTGCTTATTTTTCCCGATTCTCAGCAAATCAGGCTCATTTTCTGGCGAATCGACCACCCGGCAACTGGCATACAAGACCTTGAATCTCAAGCTTCAGCAGCATGGCATTCACTTCTGGTAGCGGCAGACGGGTTTCCGTGAGAATTTCATCAACTCTCAGGGCATCATTGCCAAGGGCATCATGAATGACCCGCTCCACACCGTCAAGCTCTGGAAATACTGGCCCCACCGCTTCTGCAGCCTCAGATGTAAGCATCTCGCTCTGCAGAGGCAGTATGGAAAGATCATCGAGGATATCTTGGCCCCCCGTTACCAGGGTCGCCCCCTCACGGATGAGCGCGTTACATCCAGCAGAAGACGGACGGTCAATTTGTCCAGGAACAGCATAAATAGGCCGTCCTAACTCACCCGCAATATTGGCAGTGATGCGGGCACCTGACCACTCTGGACACTCAACAACCACCACCGCCTGCGACCATGCCGCTACGATCCGATTACGCATAGGGAAGGTTTTTTTACTCGGTGGGGTATTCAATGAAAATTCAGAGACTACCGCGCCATAGCCTGAGGCAATTTTTTCAGCTAACGCCATATTTTCCGGTGGATACACCTGCCCAAGCCCTGATCCGATCACGGCAATGGTGCGGCCATTGGCTGCCACCGCTCCCTCGTGAGCATGGGTATCAATGCCCCGAGCGAGGCCTGATATGATGGTGAATCCGCTCGTTGCCAATTGAAACCCAAACTGGCGAGCTGTCTGAATCCCGTAGTGTGATGTTTTACGGGAACCGACGATTGCCAATGCATGACGATCGGCCTGTTCGATTGATCCCCAAACGTAAAGCACCAATGGCGGGTCATAACTCTGCTTGAGAGCCTCTGGATATTCTTGATCCTCTAGGGTAAGGACCGACAAACCGCGACGTTCGACCTCATCAATCTCCGCCGCCAAGTCAATTCGGCTTTCCCAATCGCTGATGATCTCTGCCGTCTCTGCGCCAACGCCGTGCACCGCCATCAGGCTGGCCGGCGTTTGGCTTAAAATTTTACCAGCACTGCCAAAATGATCCATCAAGCGCCTCACCCTTACCGGCCCTATCTTGGGCAGCATATTAAGCGCTATCAGCGCCTCACGACAATTCATAGATTTAATCTAACGGATTTTAACCCAATGCCAAATCCCAAATGAAACAAAAGCAACCAGCCTACTCCTGAACACAAAAAACCCCTTTCGCATACAGCGAAAGGAGTCTTGAAAGGTCCGGATATATTCCGGATGGCAATGCTGACAAGCCGGTCCTGATTAGGCCTTGAGCTTGGGCTTGCCTGCTCGGCGAACTGAGCCGAAGCGCTTTTGAAATTTGTCGATACGTCCCGCAGTGTCCACAAACTGTTTCTGGCCTGTGAAGAAGGGGTGTGAATCGGACGTGACGCCCATTGAGATGATAAAGTGGTCAACACCGTCGATTTGCTCAACCTTGGCGGACTTAGCAGTGGAACGCGTTACAAAACGTGTGCCAGTTGTCATGTCTTGGAAGGCGACGGGGTGATATTCAGGATGCAAATCTTGTTTCATAATTAATTTAAGTTACTGCCACCACGTTTCCGGCGCGGCGGGATGGGGAAAATGCATTATTTACGAGCTGTGTCAAGTCGTTACCTGAATTTTTGATGTCCTCATGGAGCATTGATATGCCCGTTTCATGGTCTTTGTGCCTGCCATGACTCTCAGAAATACCCTCGCCCATCGTGGCTTGAGCTTAGCGCTTTACGCTCAATACTTCCACAACTCATAATTATCCCATGATTCGCTGGCACGCTTGTTACCGTTCACATAGGACTTGTTGATCCACTTTTTTGCCATTGCTGGGTTTTTTTCAACCCCTCGACCGTGATAAAAAGATTCACCCAGTTCATGTTGGGCTTTTGCCTGATTTTGAATAGCGGCTTTTTCAAACCACCTGAAGGCATTCTCAGAGCTCTGCTCTGTGCCTATACCCTGCTGGTGATAAACACCGACGCTGTATTGAGCCTCGGCGTGGCCTCCCTCTGCCGCCTGACCAAACCATTTAAAGGCACTGAAAGGATCTTTCAGAGTACCCTCACCATAGTGGTAACAAAGGCCTAAGCTGTATTGCGCTTGAGCGTCACCTTGCTGAGCTGCTATTTCGTAAAGCTCAAGAGCGACATTGGGAACAAAGGTTTTAGACCCAAGCCTATCATCATGTATCGCCGGCAAAGCATCATTATCCACCCCGGGCAAACCGTCTAACCCCGACTGGGCAGACTTTTTTTGTTGTCCTGCAGGCATTCCCATCGTGTCGAGATTACGTAAGCGCTCTGATCGCTCAACCCGCCCTTCTTCTGATCTTGATGAGAGCTCCGCGTTACGCTCTTGGGATTTTGCCTTCTGATTCTTAGACTTCATAATTTAAAGTATTTCGCATCCTAAAATAAATAGCCTGTCAGCGCAACACTCAATGATTAGCATTATGCCTTAGTTCAATCTAAGCCGCCTTACTCAGCCGCCGCTACAGAAACCACCTCGCCTTTCACCCTAATGGTCTCACTAGGATATTGGCCGAGAACAAGGTCCTCAAAAGCGACCTCACCTGAAGCCTCGATGATGTCGTCAAAAGTGATCTCTCGAGCGCCTTTCAAATAAACATCTGATATATCATGAAATGAAAATCTGACGGTAATGCCCGTGACAGGATAGGCATTGTGGTTGGTCATTTTAAATTTCACCACCATGTCCTCCACTTCGATCATATTGATGTCTTCGGGAGGATTCATCCATAAAGGAGCGGTCAGCACAATTGAGTCAACCACTGGACTCAAAAAAATCTTCTTCTCAGGCGCCTCGACGACCTTAGGGGCCACCACGACGACCTCTGGCTCAGCGGAATCATAGAGCACGAAGGTCATGATCACCGCCAGCAGCACAAAGCTCACAATAATGGCAATGGTATTACTTTTTTGCTTAGGTATTGAAACCGCACCACCGGCAACCTGTGCATTGTATCTGTGCATTTCGGAAGAATTGCCGGAACCCTGATGTTTTTGCATGGCGATTAGTTAGCATAACTTGATCTATGCTCACAACAAAAACATCCATTGATTAGGGCGAGTTTCAGGAAGGACTGTCCATGACTTACAATCGTCATGCGCTAATAATACGCTAACTTTGCGCCCTCCGGGCACCGTAGCCAACAAACAAATGCCTAGCTCTCTGAGTCCTCAGCCCCCTCGGCCTTGGCTTTCTCTGCAGCTTCTGCAGCGAGCTCGGCTTCAAAATCTGCCTCCAACTTCGCTTGGATTTCGGCTTCAGTCATCTCGGCGGCCTCCTTTTCGGCCTCCTCGAAAGCCGCGTCCTCTTCGGCCTGCTGAATCGCCAGCTTTTCGGCCCTCGCCTCATCTTTAGCCAAACGCTTATCCAGCTTCTTCTGCTCTCGCTCGCGGCGTTTCTGATCTTTGCTTGGTGTGAAGGCCATGGGTCAATCTTGTTGTAGTTCTCGTGACAGGTGAATCGTTGACAGGTGAGTCCTGCTTGATAAAGCGGCGACATCCGCTGTTACGCCACCCTCATACATAGCGGAGGCCTTCTCAACCAAGAAAAAAGGAAAAATAAGCCAAAAAAATAAAATAAAGGACTCTGGCATAGCAACAATCCTATCCCGTCCCCCTTCTTTCCCCCGCCCCACCATCTTTGATTCTTGTTCCTTGTGCCGGACATTCTTG
>CAWVVN010000136.1:0-4599 GCA_963933605.1 uncultured Verrucomicrobiales bacterium | reverse complement strand
TCAAAGACGCTGTCCATACCGACATCTTTGATACCCCAGACCACCTCCAGCAGCTCGCCCAGCCGCCCATTCGGAAATCCCCGCTGCTGAAACCACGCTAAATACTCTTCAGGTAAGTCCATTATAGGCAATCCGCGCGGAGGGAAATCCTTAGGCCCAAATCGGCCAAAAGGCATAGACGTATTGCCTATTTCACCCAATATTGCTCGGAATTCTTCTCGATCACCACTAGGAATATCCATCAGCAGCAATCAAACATGGTGCATTTATGATAGGAAGCACAATCATCCATCAAGCGAGCTAAGGCCGACCAATGCATCTAAGGGCCTTTATCATGGCAGGATCCTGCCTTGACAACAGGCAGCAATCCAAGTAAGGAACGCTCCTCTTTCTCTCTCAACTTACACCTATTATGGACTTGCTCTGGATCACTCTCTACTTCCTCGTACTCATCGGACTCTCAGGCTATGGCTTCCATCGCTTGATGATTCTCTCTTTGTATCTCAAACACTCACGGAATCGACCAGAGCCAAAGGCTCAATTCGAGGAGCTACCACTGGTGACCATTCAGCTCCCCTGCTACAACGAGATGCATGTCATGGAGAGGCTGCTGGAATCTGTATCGAGACTCGATTACCCACAAGATAAGATTCAAATTCAGGTTTTAGATGACTCCACAGACGAAACCACTGAGATTTGTAAGGTTGAGGTAGCAAAGCTCATCAAACGAGGTTTTGACGCAGAGCATGTTCATCGTATCGACCGCACAGGATACAAAGCGGGAGCCTTGGAGAATGGCACCGAGACCGCCAAAGGCGACTATCTCTTCATTCTTGATTCTGATTTTGTGCCGAATCCCGATGTGCTTCATAAAACGATTCATTATTTCACCGATAATAATATCGGCATGATCCAAACACGCTGGGAACACATCAACCGCACCTACAACACCCTGACTCGTATACAGGCAATGTTTCTCGATGGGCACCTTGAGCTGGAACAAACCGCTCGTAATCGCAGCGGCCGATTTTTCACCTTCAACGGCACTGCTGGCATCTGGCGCAAATCATGCATCGAAGACGCTGGAGGCTGGGAGCATGACACGCTGACAGAAGATATGGACCTCAGCTACCGCGCGCAGCTGAAAGGCTGGAAATTCATCTTCCTTAACGATGTCACTACCCCTGCGGAGCTACCCGTTGATATGGAAGGCTTCAAGAGCCAGCAACACCGTTGGACCAAAGGCTCCATTCAAGTATGTAAGAAATGCCTATTGGATATCTGGAAAAGCAATGCCCCTCTCAGTTGCAAATTGGAAGCCACCGCTCACTTAACATCAAATTTTGCATATCTGCTACTTTTCGCGCTGCTCTTTTTGATCATCCCAAAACAGCGGAGTGAGATGTCATGGTTTGAAGAACATGGCATATCTGAACACCTACTGAATTTCCCTATCTTTTTCTTCGGTAGTGTATCTGTGGCTCTGTTTTACATCATGAGCCAGAAAGCCCTTCGCCCAGACACCTGGCTAAAAGACATTCTTTACCTGCCTCTACTTCTGGCTTTGGGAATCGGCATGTCTGTCAACAATGCCAAGGCTGTCTTAGAAGCTCTCTTTAATCATCAATCCGGCTTCGTGCGCACCCCCAAACACGGTATTAACAGCAGCACAAAGACGGAAAAATCGGCCTTCAAAAAAAGCCGCTACAAGGCCATCAAGTCACTCACCCCATTCGTGGAGCTTGCCTTCGCCTTTTTCTTCACCATCATTGTAGCGGATAATGCCCTCAATGGCAGCTGGATAGCAGCCACCCTATTAATGCCCTTTCCCATTGGCTTCTATTTCACGTCATTAAGCTCGCTGGGGCAGCAATTAACGGTCTTTTCCAAATCCCCCGCCAAGGAAAGAGTCGGCAAGTAGCAAACGCTCTGCCCAGCTATTCTCAATCGCTAAAAACAAGGAGGAGCTCACAACCCTTGTCGCTCGTTCTTTTCTTCTCAACCAACGTAAAATCAAGCCTTGCCTCAAAAAGCAGACATTTTCCTCGCTATCGAGCTTGACAGCCCAGCCTAAATGGCTAGCTTCACCGCCCTTACAGCATGTCATCTTCATTCACTCTGAATGAGACGACTCAGATAATCTCAACTCAGTAACTCAGTTATTCCATGGCCAATTCCAAATCAGCTCTCAAACGCGTTCGTCAAGCCGCAACGCGGACAGCACAGAACAAGTCTCTCACCAGTCGCATGAAGACGCTCCGCAGAAAAACTCTAGAAGCTGCGGCATCCGGAGATAAGGAGGTTGCGCAAAAATCCTACTCCGAGTTCACCTCTACAGTAGACAAGTGTGAAAAGAACAACATCATTCACTCCAACAAAGCAGCTAACCTTAAGAGCAAGACACAAAAGCACCTTAGTGCCTAGTGATTGCCTCAACCTCTAAGTTGGAGCAACAGCACCCCAACATCAGGTTATAAGCTACATTTTCTTAGCGTCCTCCTTAGTTGGAGGTCGCTTTTTTAGTTTCAGAGCCTAGATTTCTTCTAGACAAGCTGAATTCCTAATTTATCAGTTCATTATCCATGGCTACCAATCCCCAAGATCAATCCCGTCTGAACAAGGCTAAGGAGATCGCCAACAACCCCGACAATTATAAGGTCTGTGAAGGATGCGACTCTATTGTTGGCGCTGGGGCTAACCTCTGCCCCAACTGCCACAGTTATCGCTTTGATGGTGACAGCTCCCGAGTAGTCGATCAAGCCGTCTGGCTTGGTTGCCGCGAACAAACATCGGTGACGGCCGAGGACCTCTATTGATCAAGCACCCACCCTACTCAATTTAGGAGTAACAACACCCATTCCCATCAAGTTATGACTTCACTACTCGAAACGATCAACAGCGACATGAAAAGCGCCATGCGAGAGCGCAATAAAGAGACGCTCAACACAATCCGCGCACTGAAATCAGCAATAACCAATGCCAGCATCGAGAAGTCTGGCGCCGGCACTGTTCTCGAAGATAGCGAAATAATAAGCATTATTCGAAAGCAGATCAAACAGCGTCAGGACTCCATCGAGCAGTTTGAAAAAGCAGATCGCCAAGAACTTGCTGATAACGAAAAGGCCGAAATCAACATCCTGAAGAACTACCTCCCCGCTGAACTTAGCGGTGAAGAAATCGTAGCTGCCGTTGAGTCCGCTATTAGTGAATTAGGCGCTGAGTCCAAGAAAGACATGGGGCAAGTCATGAAACTACTCCAACAAAAAACAGGAGGCCGAGCCGATGGCAAAATACTCTCTCAAGAGGTCATGAAGCGACTCCAGTAAAGTCCCCATCGCACAGGGAAGCCCAATCACACAGCTCTCAACGGGGTTCATCCCTGAAGATCATCACGCTGGTTTTTGCAATCAGCCTCCAAGCCACCATGAATTTTTCTGTTATCATCGTCGCCGCAGGTTCTAGCCAGCGCATGGGATTTGATAAGCTGCTGGCAAGCCTTGCTGGCAAGCCGGTCCTACAGCACAGCATTGAAGCATTCGCAAACTGCTCTAATGTCGCTGAAATCATCGTTGTTTGCCCCATAGAGCGCTACAGCGCTCTTCATCTCGAATTGTGCGATATACCGATCACTCGAGTTGATGGCGGCATAGACCGGCATGATTCTGTCGCTGCCGGCCTAAGCAAATTGACAAAAGGGGCACATTACATCGCAGTTCATGATGGCGCGCGGCCACTGATATCATGCCAGCAAATCGAAAACGTCTTGAAATCTGCGGTTAAATACAACGCAGCCTCATCTGCGCGCCCGGTCACCGAAACCATTAAACGAGCAAATAGCGAAGGCTTCGTTACCGAGTCTCTCTGCCGCGACAATCTTTGGCTGATGGAAACACCCCAAATTTTCAAGGCCGAACTACTCATCGAAGCCTACGACCTGGTTCAAAAAAATGGCCAGCGCGTTACCGACGAAGTTTCCGCAATGGAGCTCATCCAATGCCCCACCCGTCTTGTCGCTAACGAAGACCCCAACCTCAAGATCACCTACCCTGAGGATATCGCACTGGCGGAGAAAATGATTTCCTAAAGGATCACCCGATCATCGAAACCTGAGGGTTCAACTCCGGTTTAAACTTCCCTATTCATTAGTTCACATACATATTCCTGACCCATGCCTTACCGGATTTGCAAAATGATCGAGGTCGAAAACGGCCATCTACTCTCCAAGCACCCTGACAAGTGTAGGTTTCCTCACGGACATACTCGCAAGGTTGAGCTAATATTTGAGGCTGACACCCTGGATGATCGTGAGATGGTCTTTGATTTCAAACTCATCTCCCGCATGATCGGAGATTTCCTCGAAACCTATGATCATGCTCTTTGTATGAATACAGAGGATCCTAAATTTGAATTTTTCAAAGAAGCTTATGGTGACCGCATTATCGGATTTGATGGTGAAGACCCGACAACTGAAGTAATGGCACGAACCATCTACCTTCACACCAAGGCATCACTAGCTCAATTTGTGAGCCAACCGGATGCCGAGTATCCGGTCAGACCTAATGTGAAAATTGCTAAAATACGCGTTTGGGAGACCACTTC
>CAWVVN010000135.1:0-4607 GCA_963933605.1 uncultured Verrucomicrobiales bacterium | reverse complement strand
AAGGCAAGCTGGCCAAACCCACTGGTTCCACCTAGGACCGACTGGTTCTAACTAGAACCCGCTGATTCTAACTAGGATTCACCTAATGAAAGCAGCCAACCCGTTAACTCAGGCCTCTCCTTTTCTTAATTCTAACTTCTTATATTCCCATGACTATCGTAACTACTGATACTCCACCTGAAGCTTCATCCGAAGACCAGTCAAGTCCACCCGTGCACACCCTCTCTGTTTTTGTGAACAACAAAGCCGGTGTGCTGATGCGCATCTGTCAGGTCTTCGCACGCAGAGGATATAACATCGATTCCCTTGTCGTGTCTCGTGGACGCGATAAGCACTTCTCACGCATGACCATTGGCATCAGCGGCGACCCCGCTGGACTTGAGCAGATCATTTTACAGGTGACCAAGCTCATCGATGTCATCCACTGTGTTGAGCACACCAGCTCAGACTCAGTGAACAAGGAACTGCTTCTGGTCAAATTCATCGTCGCCAAAAAAGATCGCACCGAGGCCCTGCAAATCATCGACCACTACGGTGGAAAAACCGTGGACCTCACGCCGACCTCGATGATCGCCATGCTCAATGGTGATACCACCAAGATCGATGCCGCTCTCACCATGTTCTCACAGTTCGAGGTGATTGAAACCGTGCGCACCGGTAAGGTCGTCATGGCTCGTGGCGAGCTGGCCACCTAAGTTCCTTAATCGCTTTCCATAAGCGCGGGACGAGCAAGGTAACATTTCCCAACAAAAAAGGCACCTCACTTGAGGTGCCCTTTTTTTAGAGTCTTTGATCTGAATATGGCAGCTCTATTGGCTGCCAATTTAGCTTACTTCAATGGAGTGAACTTGATGCCTTTAAGGGCTGCAGACTGAGTGTCGCCATCAATGCATGAAGCTCCAACCTTGTAGCGCCCAGCCTTGGGGAAGTTGATCCAGCCAATGCGGTAGTTATGAAACACACTGGAAGCATTTTGCTGATTTTGAATGGCTTCACCACCCTCAATTGCCACCTTCCAGACAAGTCGTCCTTTGCCCGTGTAGTTGAGAGCTACCTTGTAGTCACCCGGCACGAGCACATCCACCTCCCAGGTAGCGGCACCACCTGGCTGCCAATTACAGGCCTGATTAACATGCTTCCACTCGCCGAACTTCTCCATCCAGCGGTTACGCTTAAGCTTAGCACCGCTGACCTCTGAAAACTCGGCAAGAATTTCTGTATCAACAACAGGATCAATAGCGAAGCATGGATCGACATCAGGCTCACCTTCTAGCTCCACCTCGATGACTGAGACCAGCTTATCGGGGGCGCCCACGGGCAGAGCAAATACGGTCCAACCAGAGACACTTTTATGATCGATTTCCACAGAGGTTTCTTTGCCTGTGAGTAACTTGGCTGATTTGATTTTGTTTTTAAGGCCAGGAAGATGTAGCTCGCCGCCCGTTGGCCATTCAAAGACCGCCAGATGAAGCTTGTTACCTCTTGTAGTCACATCACCCCATGGCAATCCGTGATGCCATGGCGAAGCTCCAGCACCGTAGACCACCTGAGGGTAGCGGCGGATCCACTCACCTGAGCCACGCAAGGCATCTGCAGCGCGCTGTGGCACGGAACCATCACCGCGAGGCCCAATATTAAGCATATAAGTACCTCCACGACCAACACAGGAAACCAGCAGTCCGAGGATCTGCTTAGGCGTTTTCCAGTTTTCATCATACCAGGCATAAGCCCATGAGTCATTGGTGGTATCTACTGATTCCCATAAACCCTCAACGTTATGATGAGGCACCTCCATGTCACCCAAAGACTGGTAATCACCAAGGCCATGGCCGGCTCGGCCTGAGACAAGTGCATTAGGCTGATTTTTACGTACTACACTGATGAGTTCCTCCACGTATTTTTTAGGCATGTTGCCAGGAGTATCGAACCAGACGATTTCAATGGGACCATACTCGCTGGTGATTTCCTTCACCTGTGGCAGGCACTTCTTTTGATAGTAGTCATCAAAGGTAGCGGGATTACCCTCTGCATCTACCTCGGGTCCTTTACCACCACCGGGAAAGGTCCAGTCCTGATTGTGAGAATAGTAAAAGCCGAAGCCGATACCGACTTCCTTACAGGCCGCTGCCAGGTCTTTCATCGGGTCACGCCCGTATGGCGTAGCGTCCACTACGTTGAACTTATTCGACTTGGAGTGATACATCGCAAAACCATCATGGTGCTTGCTGGTGATAATGATGTATTTCATGCCCGCATCCTTGGCAAGCTGAGCAACCGCCATGGCGTCAAAATTGACGGGGTTAAACTCCTTAGCCAGATCCCGGTATTCGGGGATGGGTATTCCGGCCATGTTGCTATTCATGATCCACTCGCCAATGCCGTAGTAGGTCTTGCCCTTTACCTTATTGCCAAGATTGGAGTATAAACCCCAGTGGATGAACATCGCATAGTTACCATCATCAAAAAGCTGGCCTCGCTTAGCATCAGAAGCCCGCAGTTTTACTACGGAATCACCCCACAGCTCATCCATTTTCTCTGACTTGCCGGCCACCTTAGCCGCTTCCTTGGCAACATCGGCGGCCAAGCATGGGCCACTCATCAGCGCCAGTGCGCACATCGCAGCAACAGGCTTCATATTAAATATATTAGTATTCATGTATAATTGGGAATTCCGTAGATTCTGATAATTTGGCAAGATATGTCAAGACGCGCTTACTTACGATGACGCGAAAAACAACTTTCATCAGGTTTTGCAGGCAGCTCGCTTTTCCATTGGCTGAGCTTCTGTTTCAGACTGGCCACCGCATCAGCTTGTGAGTCCTTCAGATCGTTTTGCTCATAGGGGTCTGCCGCGATATCATAGAGCTCACAGTAGCTACCCTCTTTATTGGTCACCAGCTTCCACTGCTGATCCACGACGACATAGCCCACCCAGTGGTCTGGCTTCTTATCTTCAGCTGGCCAGGCAGCGTTGATTTTCCAGTAGAGAGGTTTTTGACGTTTGGTCTTTGCCTTGCCCATCAGCACATCCAGCTGATTGAGGCCGTCTGGCTGATAGCCCTTGGGTAGCTCAGCACCGGCAATCGCACAGAAAGTAGGCAATAAATCCACGGCTGAAATCAGTGATGTCTCATCGATCTCCCCAACCGCCACCTTGCCTGGCCATCTGACCAGAAACGGCACACCGATACCGCCTTCAAATAATGCTCCCTTATGGCCCTTGCGCCCTCCTGTGACCCCCTTGGCGGCGTTGATTCCATAGCCTGAACCTGTCGCCGTATCATGAAACAGCCCCAGCTTGCCCGGCTGACTTGCTCTTGCCGGGCCATTGTCTGATGAGAAAATAACCAGGGTATTGTCCGCAATGCCTAGTTCATCGAGCTTATCGAGCACCTCACCAATGCGATCATCCGCGTGGGAAAGCACGGAAGCGTAGATATTGTCCTCTTCTGGAAGCTCCTTAAAGCGCCAGCGGTATTTCGGCACCGTGTGGAACGGTGTGTGAGGCTCGTGCATCCAAAGATTGATGAAAAACGGCTTCTCGGCAGCATGACTTTTCTCAATAAAGGCCACCGCATTATCTGCGTCTTCGTGCACCGGCATTTGCTCACCTGCACAGTTGAACGCACCATACTCATCATAACCATAGGCACTAGGCAAAGGCGAATCCGGGATCATGTTGTTGGCAAGATGCCATTTACCAAAGTGAGCCGTGGCATAGCCTGCCCCTTGCAGCATACGTGGCAGCAAGGGAGCTTTGGGGTTAAGCCAGTCCGGCATGCCACGATTGGCATTGTCATCAGGCCAGGCGAAGTGACCATCGATCTTATGCCTCGCCGGGAAATGTCCCGTCATCACCGCTGCCCGGCTTGGTGAACAGACACCACTGGCCACTGTGAAGCGTTGGAAATCAGTGCCCTCCTTGGCGATTCGATCAATGTTTGGCGTCTTGATATAGGGATGGCCATGGCAACTAAGATCGCCCCAGCCCCAATCGTCCGTGAAGATGAACAGGATATTAGGTTTTGTCTGAGCCGTCAGGGCTGATGTAAGGCAAAGAAGTAAGAGTAAGTATTTCATCATAAAGTAAGCAAAGTGATTAATGCAGTGAACATCGATAAGGCTCGGAGCCTAAACACGCCCAATTCATATGGGTTCATATGGATTCATCGGTAAAAGACAATTAGAAACACATGAATCACCATCATCATACGGAGGCGACGAGCAGCGTTTTTCATAATAAAAAACCACCAGCATTGAGGGTTTTCGGGCCTTCATTCAAGCCCACATGAAACACATCCCAATACGCAGCTTTTCAGGGTATATACGGGGAATGTTCGGGGCATATTGCCAAACGGCTATTGCTTGTTCTCCACCGGAGCAGCTGCAATGAGCTGGGAAATAAACTTAATGCTCGGGGCTTTGCGCCCCTTGATCGGGGAAGGCCTGATGAAAACATCTTCACGCCCGTTTGGCTGAGCGAAAAGGCGGGTGCCGTAGATCGTTTCCCCCTCTGGATCTCTCATAATACAGGGTATGAATCCCCCTTTCTTATCCACCCTGCTTTCCATAACAACAAATCCATCAACCTCGACCTGCTGAGTCTC
>CAWVVN010000134.1:0-4643 GCA_963933605.1 uncultured Verrucomicrobiales bacterium | reverse complement strand
TGCGCCCAGTGGGCTACTGCATACATGGATGTAGCCAAATGAATGTGCCGGATTTCGTAACCAGCGAAACAGGTCAAGAATAACAGAGCCAATCGGCCCATCAGCAAGATGCGTTTCGGACTCAGAGGCAACGGGCAAGCAGTGAGGTTCGGCACGGAGATATTGCACGATTTCTGTTACCTGCGCATTTTTACTCACCAAAATGGCACAGCTCATAGCACGCTCAAGAGGCTTCACCTTCTTGATCACCGAGACCATGCTTCGATAGCGCGCCTCCTTTTTTTCATCCGATGTGGCACTAACGTCCACATCAGCCTCCATGACCATGGCATGACCGGGACCATCGGTATTGGGTGTGTGCGCATGATAGATCCAACGGTCAATCGCAGCAGCTGGAAAAATCGCTCTCCACTTCGGATCGGATAAATCACAGACCGTATTGACCAGATCGAGCACAGGTTGTGACGACCGATAAGAAAGATCCATATCCCAGTCAGCAAGACGATCTCCATAATGTTTTTTGAGATCCTCAAACAATCGAGGTTCGCCACCGCGCCAGCCATAAATACTTTGCTTGCTGTCTCCCACAACAAAGACCGAACGCCCCCCTTCGGCATCCTGCATAATCTCATCGATAAGATTACCCACGGCCTTCCACTGCGGCCGGGATGTATCTTGAAATTCATCCAGCAGCCAATGATCGTAGCGCGCATCAAGCCGGAAATCGATCAGGTTTCGATCATCTCCATCCCATATCTGCAGTGCGCCCTCACCTGCCAGTAACATCGTTAAATCAGAAAAACAAAGTTTACCCCTATTGCGCACATGATCTCGATAGCGTTCTTCGTAGGCTGAGATGAGCTTGTAGAGACCTTGCGTACGCTTCATGCAGACTTCGATTTCCGCTTTGATGTAATTGCCCACCAAGGCGCTCATCACCTTGCCTATCTCAGTCGATATCTCATATTTATTTTTCTCCTCAACCTTTCCCCCCAGCTTGTATTGATCCCACAATGGGATCGCACGCTTCAGTTGGGTATTAAGATTAAGCGGGACTCCAGGCTGATACTGTTCCAGTAGATCACACACTTTGAGCCAGCCTTTCATGTAGGTCGTATGCGGGGTATAGGGTTTACCCATCATTGTCCGCAACTCACGGGCGAGCTCCCTGATGTCTCCCTCTGGATATGGACATCCGCTCAGCCAGAGCTGGTCAGCACTCCCCCAGCAATCGTTATCGGGACTACTCAGCCAGCGGTTCTGATGCATTTGGATGAAGTCCTCGAGCGTTTTACACAATCGGTTTTCCTGCTCCCCCCATGTGGCTTGCTTGAAAGACTGGATAAAGCCATCTCGATCTTGTTTGCTTGTTTTACGGTGTGAGAAAATAACCTTCATCACCGCCATGCGCTCCGCCGAGATTGCGGCATCCTCCATCAATTCAAAACCACTCAAGCCAAGCTCAAGGTAGAAATTACGCACAATGCGCACAAAGTAGCTGTCTAATGTGGAGAGTGCCAGACGATCCAATACATCAATGAGCTCGGCGAGCTTCTGCTGAAAGAATGAAGCATCCATCTTCGGCAAAACGAGCCCTGAGCCAGCAACAAGTGCCGGAATAGCTTCTGTGCCCTCAATGACCTGCCTGAGCTCGGCGGCTAGTTCATCCGCTTGCGGCTCACTTGATGCTCCATCTGCCAGCCTCGTCATAATCCTGCCAGTAAATTCACCTGCCGCCTTACGTGTGAAGGTCAGGGCAATAATCTTTTCAGGGCTTTCCCCGAGCATCATCAGTGCAAGAAAGCGATTAGCCAGCTGAAAGGTTTTCCCGCTGCCCGCCGATGCACGGATCATCGTGCTCTGAATAGTCGCTGCCATCTGTCGGTCATTCAACTCTCCCCATGCCGCGGTGACAAGTTTACAGTTCCAAGGTAGCTCGATTAAAGCTAGAATCATGCATGTTTGCAGCATTTGATCTCTACGGCATTGGCCATACGGGGGCACTCGTCTGTCTGGCGGCGATTAGTATACTGATGATTTTACGCTGCCGTAAAGGCGCTGGCTCAGGACACGCCAAGTCAGCCTTATCATTGCTTACATTCTGCTGCTTTGCCGCATACCCCATCAATCAAGCCGCGTGGGAATACACAGGGGGCGCGATCACGCTCGATGCGGTCATCCCCCTCCACCTCTGTGATATCGCCGCATTTCTGTGTGGCTTTGCTCTTATCACAAGAAACCCTTTCCTCTGTGAACTATCCTATTTTTGGGGTCTTGCTGGCACCCTCCAAGGTTTATTAACCCCCAATCTCCCCTATGACTTCCCTCACCCGGTGTTCTTTGCTTTTTTTCTGCAACACGGAGTGGTCGTTATTACCGCATTATTACTGCCTCTCGGACTGGGTTGGCGCCCACGTCACGGGGCTTGGATCAAGGCTTTTGGCTGGCTTCTCGGCTATGCCGCGGTGGCATTCCTCACTAATTTGACCTTAGGAACCAACTTTGGCTTCCTCATGCACAAACCCAGCGAAGCCAGCTTGCTCGATATGATGCCTGCTTGGCCTTTCTATATTTTGTTGATGATCTGCATTGCCGGCCTGATGTTCTTTCTTCTTGGGCTCCCCTTTAGAAAATCAGAACAAAAATAGGTCGTGCTTTTCGTCTCAGTTTTGATTTAGTTCTCTACGCCCACCCTAGCCAAACCACTTCATCAGCGATCCCATGCCCAACAATTCAAAAGATGCCCCCCAAAAAAGAAAACGCGTCAACGTACGTCGCCCAGATGTGATGGCGCTAGTTCAGGCTCAAGTCGAACAACATTACAGGTCATCTATTGTCGAAAAGATCAAATCCCATGGTGGCGAATTAACCGTTGGCAACACCACGATACGTTTGGCAAAACAGTTTGGTTTCTGTTACGGTGTCGAACGCGCCATCGACCTTGCCTATGCCACACGTAAAGTGTTTCCTGATCAGCGCATCTTTTTGATTGGTGAAATCATTCACAACCCCGAGGTCAACAAGCAGCTCAGCGACATGGGCATTGTCTCACTACCGTGGAAGCAAATGACCGTCGAATATGATGACCTCACAGAAGATGATGTGGTTATCGTGCCTGCCTTCGGAGCTCCAACAAGCTTCATGGATCGTCTGGCTGACATCGGCTGCCATGTGGTCGACACAACCTGCGGCGACGTCATGAAAGTTTGGCGGCGTGTGCGAGACTATGCCAAAAACGAGGTAACTTCGGTCATCCACGGAAAAGCTGGGCATGAGGAAACAAGAGCCACTGCCTCACGCGCCCTTGGCAAAGATAAAAATGGTCACTATTTAATCATCCTGACACTCAATGATGCCAATTACGTCTGTGACTACATTCGTGGCAACGGCAACAAGGAGGAATTCATGGAAAAGTTTGCCAATGATCATTCGGATGGATTTGATCCAGACCTCCACCTCTCACGCGTTGGTGTAGCTAACCAAACCACTATGCTGCAAAGTGAAACGGAGGCCCTTCAAGAGCAGATCAGAAAAGCCATTCTTGATCGTGATGGCAATACTGAGAGTTACCACGTTTTTGATACAATTTGCGGTGCGACGCAGGAGCGCCAAAACGCGCTTTTCACCATGCTAGAGAAAGTTGAGCAAAAACCAATGGACGTGCTGCTGGTAGTTGGCGGTTATAATAGCTCCAACACAACTCACCTCGCTGAAATCGGCGAAAAAAACCTCCCTACGTTTTTCATCCGTAACGCCAAATGCATTAAGTCGCTGGAGACGGTCGTTCACTACGACATCGATCACAGCAAAGAAATTGAGAGCAGCTACCAAGACATTTTGGAGAAAGACAAGAAAGTTGTCATCGGCGTAACCGCTGGAGCATCATGCCCCAACAACCTCATTGAATCTACCATCATCAGAATCATGGAACTCAGAGGTGTCGATAAAGCGAGCCTGGATGCGGTTCAATAGATCAATACTATTGATTCTTTTTCCTCACGAGCTCGATGTGCTTACCAACGCGCTCTGCCTGATCTGCCTCCCCCAAATTGACTAACGACCGTTGGACCCCCGTTAAGGAAGCCATATTGTGGGGATATCTCTGCAATCCTTGATAGTATGCTTCGTAAGCATCTGCATGACGCCCAATACTGTAGTAGTGATCCCCTATACGGTTCTCCATCGGCGAGAGAACAAGCGGAGGCATCATCAGAGAAGGAACACCCTGCTTATCTCTGGCAGACATAAAGTGATTCAAGGCCGTAGACCTTACGCTGACATCCCCAGCTGCAGCAATAAGTCCCGCAAGCTCCATGTCATAGATTGCCAAGCTACTGCCGGCATTGAAGTAATGCGTGAAATCAGCAGACATCATGGCGCCATCGACTACCCCAGCCAATTTCTTAATCAAGCCTCTCAGGCTTTCATTCCTCAATCCGTTAGCCACCTCAAACATCTGATCATCAATTGCTTTTCGGCAAGCTATATAGGCGGCAAGCGCCTCTATATATACACCCGCAAGAGTGGGAAACTTGGGGTGATTGACAAAGGGTTCGATCTCTTCCCTCGGTGGTAGAGACCCGAGAGCTAAGGCCCTATTTTCGCGATCATCGCGAGCTATATATAGCCGCGCAGGCAGGTGA
>CAWVVN010000133.1:0-4722 GCA_963933605.1 uncultured Verrucomicrobiales bacterium | reverse complement strand
GGTATGCCGACGATTCTCGGTCTTGTGAGGCTTAAATGGCGGAGAGGGAAGGAATCGAACCAACCAAAGACCATAACAGCCCTTCAACGGTTTTGAAAACCGCGGCGGCCACCAGGCACGCTTCACTCTCCGTTGGGCCGGATGGTAGTTTGGAGCTTGGTGATGTCAATGAGGAGATGCTTGGTTTTTTGCTGGAAAATCAGGGTTGCAATCCCGTAGCGTTTAAGACATCTTAACTAAGTCATTTGGATGTTTCTGTCCGGTGATTCTTCCTTTTTTCCCCTTTTTTCCCGTTATCTCCCAAATATCCCATGGCAGCAGCATATACTGAAGCAGACATTAAGTCCCTTGATTGGAAAGAGCATATCCGCATGCGGCCGGGCATGTATATTGGTAAACTTGGCAATGGCACCAGTTCCGATGACGGCATCTATATTTTGCTCAAAGAAGCCATGGATAACTCGGTTGATGAGTTTGTCATGGGCTACGGCAATGAAATCACCGTCGATATTGACGAAGATAGCCGAGTAGAGGTGAGGGACTTTGGCCGAGGTATTCCGCTCGGTAAATTGATGGATTGTGCAGCCAAGATCAATACAGGAGCTAAGTATGATAGTGAGGCTTTCAAGAAATCGGTTGGTCTGAATGGAGTGGGTATCAAGGCGGTGAATGCGCTATCGAGTTTCTTTGAGATTCAGGCCTGGAGAGAGGGGGAGACGAAGGCGATTGAATTCAGCAAGGGGGAAGTCGTCGAGGAGATGAAAAAACCGCGCAAGGACTCGGGGGTGAACGGCACACGGATCGTCTTTGATGTCGACTGCAGCATTTTCCCTACAAAAACCGGGTTCAAGGATAAGTATGTCGAGAAGATGTGCCGCTATTACGCCTACCTCAACCCTGGTTTGGCGATTATTTTCAATGGCAAAAAATTCAAGTCTAAGGATGGCTTGTTGGATTTATTGAAGGAAGAAATGGATAGCGAGGCGCTGTATGGGCCGATCCATCTGCGCGGTAAGGATATTGAAATTGCTTTCACGCACACGCCTGAAAGCAGTGAAGAGTATTACTCCTTTGTTAATGGTCAGCACACCACTCAGGGAGGCACCCATTTAGCTGCGTTCCGCGGTGCGATTGTGGACGCCATCCGCGGCTTCTATAAAAAGCAATATAACCCGGCGGATATCCGCAATGGACTCGAGGCTGCTGTGCTGGTGAGGATTGAGGAGCCTGTCTTTGAAAGCCAGACCAAGACGAAGCTGGGTAGTATGGCGGTCTCTCCAGAGGGCGAGACGATCAAAACTTTCATTACTAATTTCCTCAAGGAGCATTTGGATAACTACCTGCATAAAAATCCACAGGCTGCCGAGTCATTGCGGAAGCGTATTCTGGCATCGGAGCGGGAGCGCAAGGAGCTATCTGGAGTGAAGAAGATTGCACGTGAACGCGCCCGCAAGGCGAAGGTTCACAACAAGAAGCTCCGTGACTGCCGGGCTCATTTCTGCAGTAAGCACAAGCGTGCTAAGGAGTCGACCGTGTTCCTTACTGAGGGTGATAGTGCCAGTGGCTCGATCACGAAGTGCCGTGATGTAGAAACTCAGGCGGTGTTTTCACTACGGGGTAAACCACTCAATTCATTTGGGATGAAACGTAACGTGGTGTATGAAAATGAGGAATTTAATCTGCTGCAACACGCGCTCGATATCGAAGAGGATTTGGAGGCACTGCGTTATAACAAGGTGGTGATTGCTACGGATGCGGATGTCGATGGCATGCACATTCGCTTGCTGTTATTGACTTTTTTCCTGCAGTTTTTCCCGGAGCTTGTTAGGGATGGTCACTTGTATATTCTTCAGACGCCCTTGTTTCGGGTGAGGAACAAAAAGGAAACAATCTACTGTTATGATGATGATGAGCGTGTGGCAGCCCTCGATAAGCTTGGTAAAGCCGCAGAAATTACGCGTTTCAAGGGTCTTGGTGAAATTTCTCCCGATGAGTTTGCATTCATGATTGGCCCCGACATGCGGCTCGACCCGGTGCTCATGGAGGAGGGTAAGGGCATCAAGGAGATGCTTGCTTTCTACATGGGCAAAAACACGCCAGACCGTCAGGAGTTCATCATTAAGAATCTCCGTTACGAGATTAGTGCGGCTTAGTATTGGGGGCTTATCGTTAGATGCGCAAGGCGGAATGCGCTGACGCTTTTTCTTCAGCGGCAGGACGTCCTGCCTGCAGCCGCTATCATGTGAAGGCGGATTACCGCTGAGTTATTAATGGCGGCTCGATGAGTGCTGATCTTGTGCTGGCTTTTGAAATCTTGATGGAAACTCATGGCGACCAGGTGGTGAACCATCTATGACGACTTATTTTTGCTCATTAGCCACAAATGATTAGGTTTTAAGGCAACAGGGGCATGACCAGGAAATATCGGTAAAAGGTGGATGGAGCGGGGAACTGGCGGTGTTAAATTCAAGTTCCCGAGTTTGCCTATAAAAAAAACTAGCGAAACGGGTAATTTTCTCTTGCCTAAATGAAGCCTGTACGTATTTTGCGCCCCGCCTGATGTTGCCTCAACGCACGTCAGGCCAAAGAAATCCAATCAAGGCGCAGGTAGCTCAGTTGGTAGAGCAGTTGGCTTTTAACCAATTGGTCCTGGGTTCGAATCCCAGTCTGCGTACTTTCTTTTAAATGACCCGCCACTAAGGCGGGTTTTTTACGTTAACGGGATCTGAAGGCTTTAATCTAAAGCAGTCTGGGATGAGAGTATTGGTTCGACTACAGATCTGGTCGCGTATCGCGGCCAAAGTCCTTGAACATGCCGACGGAGGAGGCATGGCTTCTAGTAGAGAGTGAGCGGGCGAGCGCAGCGCACGATCATTATATAGATTTACGGAGGAGGAAATCTGCAAATTGGCACAGTGCGAATGGATGAGCACAATCCCAGTCTGCGTACTTTCTTTTAAATGACCCGCCACTAAGGCGGGTTTTTTACGTTATGAAGCTTCGGTGAAGAATGCACCGACAAAGATTAGGATTGAGGGCCGTTAAGCGGCTTCATCAATGCTATAAATGAGTCTCGACTTTCAAAAGAAAGAGCTAGTTTCTGCTTGTCAGATAAGCGTTTGGGCCATACAGGTATCGGGCATCAGCTCTACGGAACGTTCGGGGGTGGGTCATTTGACCCACTCTTTTGTGTCTCGGGGTTCTGGTAACCATTCAAATGACCAATAAGCCTCACAATTCCTCGGAATGTGCGGCCTTCATTTTCAACAACATTCAATTACGCATCCAAAGCCATGACTAACGACATCGTCGCACTCATTGATTACTATGAAAAAGAAAAGGGTATCGACCGTGAGAAGGTCCTTGACGCTCTTGAGTTTGCCTTCATTTCAGCCTACCGCAAAATGGTGCCTGGAGCAGACGCTATTGAGGAACTTCATGCCGATGTAGATACTCGTAAGGGTGATACCGCTATCCACGCCACCTTGAGCGTAGTCGCAGATGACGATTATATCGATAAGTTCAACGAGGTTCCTATCTCTGTTGCTCGTAAGAATAAGCCCGATGCTGAGCTGGGTGATACCGTTTCATTCAACGTCACTCCTAAGAACTTTGGTCGTATTGCCACTCAGACTGCCAAGCAAACCATGATGCAGCGTCTGCGCATGGCTGAGAAGGAAATGATTTATGAAGAGTATAAGGACCGCGCTGGTGATATCGTCAGTGGTACGGTGCGTCGCTTTGAAAAGAGTGATGTCATGATTGACCTCGGCAAATTTGAAGGCCGTATTCCTTCTCGTGAACGTGTCGTTACTGAGGAATACAACATCGGTGATCGTATTCGCATATACGTTGTAGCTGTTGAAAACGAGGCACGTGGTCCTGAGATTATTCTTTCCCGTAGCCACCCTAACTTTGTGCGTCGTCTCTTTGAATCCGAGGTAGCAGAGATTGCCGATAATACGGTCGAGCTGCGTGGAATCGCCCGTGAGGCCGGATACCGCACTAAGGTTGCCGTATCCAGTAATGACGACAAAGTAGATCCAGTAGGCGCATGTGTTGGTCTGCGTGGAGCACGCGTCAAAAACATTGTGCGTGAGCTTAATAATGAAAAGGTGGATATCATCCGTTGGAGTGATGATCCCGCTGTCTTTGTGGTAGATGCTCTCAAGCCTGCCATTATCCGCACGATCAGCCTTGATAAGGAAAACAAGGTGGTCTCCGTGACCGTTGATGAGGAAGAACTCAGTAAGGCCATTGGCCGCCGTGGCCAGAATGCCCGCCTCAGTGCTAAGCTCATGGGTTGGGATGTCCAGGTTAGCAAGGACGAGACTCAGCACGAACAATTTGAAGAGCGCGTAACTGACGCCGCTCATAACTTAGCTGAAGAACTTGGCATCAATGACGAAATGGCAGACAAGCTCTTCAGGGCTGGTGGTGCCAGCATCGATCTGGTGGCACAAATGCCGGCTGAATACATCGCTCAAGCACTTGAAATTGATGAAGATCAAGCTGCGGCAATTTTGGCCAAGGCTGTTCCCGCAGCAAGTGCCTTACAAGCATCTCCAAGCGAGGAGCCTGTATCTGAGCAGGTAGCCGAGCAGGTGGAAGTTGCTGAGGAAGTTGCTGAGGAAGTTGCTGAGGAAGTTGCTGAGGAAGTTGCTGAAGAAGTTGCTGAGGAAGTTGCTGAGGAAGTTGCTGAGGAAGTTGCTGAGGAAGTTG
>CAWVVN010000132.1:0-4739 GCA_963933605.1 uncultured Verrucomicrobiales bacterium | reverse complement strand
CGCTACCGTCACAGACAGCAGTGGCAACAAGATGAAGATTTCTCGTGACGGAAAAGACCGGATCAATTTCGCATCCGCTGTCGGAGAGACTTATACGCTTAAAACAGTTAAATAAACAAAGGAATGATCATTATGAAAACAAAAAAGAACATACTCTCTGCCGTGTCTCTGACCCTGCTCGCGGTGACTTCCTTTGCCCAATCCGGGGTAAGCCAGCAACCTAACATCGTCTTCTTAATGACCGACGACCAGCGCTGGGATACGCTCGGTTGTTATGGAAGGACCGACGTGATTACGCCGCATATCGACAAGCTGGCAGCACAAGGGGTGACCTTCGATAATGCGTATTATGCGGTGGCCATCTGTATGCCGAGTCGCACGACCATGTTTACCGGGCGTTACCTTTCTGATCACCAGGTAGGGTTCACGTATCCTCATAATCGAACCCTGCCGGCAAAAGAGTTTGCAGAGAGCTATCCTGCCAAGCTGAAAGAGGCTGGCTACCGCACCGGCTTCGTGGGCAAGTTTGGTATTCGTCTGGAAAACACGCCGAAGACTGCAGCCCAACATTTTGATTTCTTCGCTTTTCGCGGCATGATTTGGCCGAAAGAGGACACGGAGTTACGAAATATATTCCGTGGTGACCGCCCAAAAACCGAGCGAACGTTGAAAAAAGGAGATGCGATGATTCGTTTCCTCGAGACACAGCCTGTGGGGCAACCCTTCTGCCTCTCTATTAGTTTTGATGCCGTGAAAAATGATAAAGACCAGGACATGCATACGCCGCATGTAGAGCTCTTTAAGGACAAGGAAATGTGGGTGCCCGAAAACTGGGTCGAAGGGAAAAATCAGAACCTCCCGAAGGTGCTCGACCATTGCCGAGGCACCTACCTCCATGTGGCCCGCACCTCTACGCCTGAGCAGTATCAAGCGACGACGCGGCGCTTTGCGGTGCAGGGATACACGGTCGATCAACAGGTCGGTCGGCTGATGGCTAAGCTGAAAGAGATGGATGTCTTGGATAATACCATCGTGATCTATACCAGCGATAATGGCCGCTTTCACGGTTCACATGGGCTTTTTGATAAGGCGCTTCTTTACGACGAGGCGATGAAAGAGCCGCTCATCGTTTTCGATGGAAGAAAAGCGGCCAAGCCCCAGCATGGACGCAGGGAAAAGGCCATGGTTTCTTCCACTGACATCGCGCCGACCATTCTTTCGTTGGCAGGCTTAGAGATACCAGAGATCATGAAAGGTAAGGACTTGAGCCGAGTCTTGAATGGCACCCAAGACATGTCCCAATGGCGCGAGACGGTTCTCATGGAAAACTTATTTCTCCAGGAACTCCATAAGGCCATTACGAAGAAGATCCCTGATATCCCCGGGCTCAATGATGAGATTATGGCGAATAACCGATCCTATCGCACCCGCGGCGTGCGGACGGAGCGCTTCAAGTATTTCAAGTACTACGAGCACGAGCCCGTGATCGAAGAGCTCTATGATCTGGAAGCGGATCCATCCGAGCAAAACAACCTCGTTTCCAATCCAGAATACGCTGCAGTTTTATCTAAGCTGCGGAAACAGACTGAGGATCTCCATGCTCAGGCAACTGCAACGCTAAGACATGGAACGCAGACCTTACCATGAAAATGAAAATACTATAGGGCACCTCCGGAAACCTGCTTTCGTATAAAAAATGGCTGAAAATTTCATCAGATCAAGGCGGACGGAAAGCCTGCTGAACGAGTTCATCAGGTTTCTGGCCAACGCAGAGCTGAGGAACAAGCTTGCTCGTGGTTTCGCTGCTGATTCAGCGAGGCTTGTACCCTCAAAAATATGGAGCAAATAAAATATGATCATTATCCAGAAAATGATAGTTAGCATAATCTTAATTTTAAACCCAAAAATGATAATGAATAAAAAAATGATAACAGGTCTGATGCTCTCATTGAGCATCGGCAGTATCTACGCAGATGACCATGCCAAAACCGTCAAGAATGAGACCCCTCAACGGGTCGCTGAAAACGGTTTCGGCATTGTGCCGATGCCCTACGAGGCGAAGGCCAAGGCAGAAAAACCCTTTGTCATCACCGCAGAGACCGTCCTTGTCGCACAAGATGAGGAGGCAAAAAAATGCGCAGCCTATTTACAGCAGCGGCTCGCCAAAAGCTGTGGACTGAACCTGAAGACGGAAGCAACCGCAAGTGGCAAGAGCATTGTATTATCTGTGAAAGATGACGCCCACGCATTCAAGGAAAACGATGCCTATCGCCTCGAAAGCAGTGCCGACACCATCACCATTTCCGCGAAGACGGGTCGCGGTCTATTCTACGGGGTGCAATCACTACTCCAGCTACTGCCGCCCGAAGTCTATGGCGACAAGGTGCAGGCTGGTCTCGAACTGAAAGTCCCCGCCCTCAGCATCAACGATAAGCCATCCATAGACCGTATGCGCGGCCTGCATGTGGACATTTCCCGCCATTTCCGCACCAAGGAGGAATTGCTTAAGATCATCGACAGCATGGCGATGCACAAGCTCAACACGATGCATCTGCATGCGACCGACGTTCAGGGCTGGCGGATTGAGATCAAAGCCTATCCCAAACTAACGACGGTTGGCGCGATCGGTAACAAAACGGACGCGAATGCACCTGCAACATTCTTGACGCAGGAAGAGGTCAAAGAGATCGTCGCCTATGCCAATAGCCGTTATATTTCGATTTTCCCCGAGATTGATATGCCCGGTCATATGGGCGCGGCGATCCGGGCCTATCCAGAATTGAATCATCCAAAGGATGTGAAGGATAAGAAGTATGCGATCCGCGGCGATGCCATGGGGCGCGACTTCTGCAAAACGGTCCTGACCGAGATCAACACGCTGTTTGACTCGGAGTACATCCACATCGGTTTTGATGAGGTGAATTACGGAGCCAAAGCCGAGTTGTACACGGATGCGGAGGTGCTCGATTTTGCCAAAGACATTACGACCTTTATCAAAAAGGATCTGAAAAAGACGCCGATTGTGTGGGACGACATCTTCATGCACGGACTCGATGACAAGGATACGGTGGTGCAGTGGTGGCGTTACGGTAAAAAATACTGGTGGAAGAGAATCAAACACACGGTCGATGAAGAACTAAACCAGAGGCAGCAGCCCTTCATTCTTTCCCCCGCTTACTGGACCTATTTCGACATGAAGAATCTCAAGGGTGGATGGGCTAAGCCACTTTCGCCAGCTCAAGTCTACAACTGGGATCCCTTTGGCGATATGCTCGGCAAGACGGAACACACCCGCGAGCTCGCGATTGGTGCCATTGCCTGCACCTGGAGTGAAAAAATTCCGACCATGAAGGTATTTGGCGACCGCACCTATCCACGTCTGGCGAGCTTTTCCGAGCGCATCTGGCGTGGCGGCAAAGAGGAAGCCCCGAACATTCTCAGCTGGCCGGACTACCGCGACCAGGTGCTGATCCCCTTCCAGCTCAAGCGCTACGATGCCCTCGGCCTGCATTACTGGAGCAAAGATAAGCCCAAGCTACTGTTGGATCTGCCAGACGCTCGCAAGCAGCTCTAGGAGTCACGCCCACCTCAAAAGGCTAAGAGATAAGCCGCTCGATCAAAGTAAATGATGACACCGTCACCTGCACAGCACCTTGCAAAACGCACCGACTGTGAGGTGACGCGTTTGCTAACCATAAAAAACTAAGTATGGCCAAAGTATACTACATCGGTGATTGGGCGGTTCAAGTTGGACCCGTCTATGCAGAGACGTCTTTCAACCACGCAGCCAAGGGGCTCGATGTGATTAACTACGGCAAGTGGCTGGTCGCCGCAGTGGAGTCGAGTGGTCGACATGAGATCACCTCTGTACCCACCTGGGAGTTCTACAACATGCCACCGGGTGAATACGAAAAAGTGCTGGAGGAATACGACATCATTGTCTTTTCAGACGTCGAAGCAAAAAACTTTCAGCTTCACCCTCAGTTTTTCAACCGCCACCTTTTTGGCACCAAGATATTGACCTTCCCTGACCGGGTCCGCCTCACGGTGGATGCGATCAGGAATGGGACCCATGTGATGTTCCTCGGCGGCTGGCTCAGCTTCAATGGTGAAATGGGCAAAGGTGGCTGGGGCCGGACGATGCTACGTGAGGTATTGCCTTGCGAGTGCCTGGAGGTGGAGGACTTACGCGAAAGCACGGAGGGTTTCACGGCAGAAGCTACTGCAGCTGATCACCCCTTGCTTCAAGGAGTTGATCTGACCAGCATGCCCCCGATCCTAGGGTTCAATCGTGTCAAGCCGCGCGAAGGCTGCGAGGTGATCGCCGAATGGTCGGGTGAAGGTGATCCAGCGCTCTGTGTCGGCCAGTTCGGCAAAGGCCGCGTCATGGCCTACACCTCTGATCCCGCACCCCACTGGGGCTGCAACTTCGTCTTCTGGCAAGACTATGCCAAACTCTGGACGAATGCTTGCGATTGGCTCTCCGGTGAA
Organism: uncultured Verrucomicrobiales bacterium; assembly: GCA_963933605.1. Classification (GTDB taxonomy): domain Bacteria; phylum Verrucomicrobiota; class Verrucomicrobiia; order Verrucomicrobiales; family Akkermansiaceae; genus Oceaniferula. The sequence goes on along the minus strand of CAWVVN010000132.1, from coordinate 248 downwards.
TCAGATTAAGGCCCCCTCCCTGTTACTGGGATGACAAGCATCATAAGTCATTCTATACCGTTAGCTCAGAGCAAAATCATAAAACATCATGCACCCATTTTACGCCACCATCACCCTGACCACGCTGGACTGGTCCTTTATCATCGGGTTTTTTATCATTGCCTTGGCAATCGGCGTCTACACCTCAAGACAGGCGGGCAAAAGTGAAGCTGACTTCTTCCTCGGCGGACGCACGATGCCATGGTGGT
>CAWVVN010000131.1:0-4749 GCA_963933605.1 uncultured Verrucomicrobiales bacterium | reverse complement strand
CAAGTTCTCCAAAAAGGCCTGCACACGGCATCGTTGCCAGCATAGATACTGGCATCGCTGCCGACATAGGCGCCGATGAAACAAACCCTTTCATCAGTTTTGACGCAATGTGACCAAAAATATTCATCTAAATTACCTAAAATGTCATCATAGGGCAGAGCCAGCACATGATGTCGACTAGATTGCCGTTTAAAACCCCATTTTGCAAGACGGCGTTTTGCCATCAAACCATCACTTCATCATGCTAAAAACAGCTCACAAAAAAAATACCGTCAGCAAATGCTTTTCCTTTCGCAATTCTCGATCGCCAGTCTACCATCAACACAGCAATGCAATGCGAACACTGCGATAACAAAGCTACCGTCTTTTACACTCAGATTATTGACGGCATCGGCAAGAAAACTTGCCTATGTGAATCCTGTGCCAGTGAACAAGGCATAACTGACCCTGAGGGCTTCTTACTGGGTAGTCAGGACATTCAGAAGCAAGGAGACTCATCTAAGCCTAAAGGCTTGCCAAAAATAGAAGCTGCTACCAAGAAGCCGCCAAACCGCTGCTGTTCAGGATGCGGCTTTGCCTTTGATGACCTCAAAAAAACAGGCCGCTTGGGCTGCAGTGAATGCTATCATTTTTTCCGAGAAGAAATAAAAAACAACCTCGGCAGCATGCACAAAGGCACCAGCCATGCTGGCAGAGTTCCCGAGGGTATGCTCCAAGCATTTAAAGAGCGCCAAGAGCTCGAGCAGCTTCAGGAAAATCTCGATGCCGCGGTAAGCTCCGAGGACTATGAAAAGGCTGCCGCCCTGCGTGATGAAATGAGCAAAATCTCATCGCTAGAAACTACCCCACCCGAACCACCCAGCCAGCCATGATGCGATTTTCTACACTCATGAAGCATCCCGCCGACTGGATGACCGGTGCCGACACGGACAGCGCGATTGTTCTCACCAGCCGTATTCGCCTTGCACGTAATATCACCGGCGCACCCTTTCCGGGCTGGGCACGCAAGAACGAGCGCATTGAAATTCTGCCAGAGCTACGCGACAAGGTCCAAATGCTGCCGGAGATGAAAGACGCCTTCTCCCATCAGCTTAGTGAACTTTCATCGGTTCAAAAACAGGTCCTTGTGGAACGTCACCTCATCAGTCGTGAGCAGGCTGCCCGAGGCGAAGGCAGCGCCATCGTCGTCAATCGCGACCAAACACTCAGCGTGATGATCAATGAGGAAGATCACCTGCGCCTCCAATCGATACGCTCTGGGCTGCACTTACGCGAGGCATACCAATTGATCACCAATGTCGATAAGCAGCTCGAGCAAGTGCTGCCATACGCTTTTGACCATGAACTGGGTTATCTCACCGCCTGCCCTACCAATGTGGGCACCGGCCTACGTGCCTCTGCTATGCTTCATCTGCCAGGACTTGTCATCAGTGATCACATTGGTCAGGTGATCCAAGCAGTCGGTAAGCTGGGACTAGCCGTGCGAGGTATTTTCGGTGAGGGCACCGAATCACTTGGGCATCTTTTTCAAATTTCTAATCAATCAACACTCGGAGAATCAGAAGAGGATATTCTGAGTAGACTCGAGCGTGTGATTCAGCAAGTCAGAGAACAAGAGCGTAATGCCCGCAGCAAACTTCTCGAAGAGGACCCACAAATGCTGGCGGACAAAATCTCCCGCGCCTATGGGCAGCTGAAATACGCCTATGTTATTGATTCCAAGGAAGCCCTAACCCACTTGTCCTTAGTTCGACTAGGCAGTGACATGGGGTGCTTCCCGAAGCAAGCCATGGAGCTTTGTGACTCTTTATTGATGGACATCGAGCCTGCCCACCTTCAACATAAGGCTGAACGTAAATTGGCACCCGAAGAAAGGGACACCATGCGCGCGGAAATTATTCGTAGCAGGTTGCAAAGTCTCTCTTCCCCTGTTATAAATTTCATAACTTCTTAATTTAAAACCAGAATACCACCCCATTCATAGTTCACAGCTAACATCCTCTAATATCCTCATACGGACCCGAATCAATCATGAATAATTTCACTCCAAGAGCCCAACAAGTTCTCGCTTTGGCACGCAAAGAAGCAGACCGCTTTAACCATAACTATGTCGGCACCGAACATATTTTATTAGGTCTCATTAAGCTTGGGCAAGGAGTCGCGGTAAGCGTATTACAAAACATGGGGCTCGACCTTGAGACGGTGCGCATTGAAGTTGAAAAACAAGTTGGCTCCGGTCCTGACAACACAATTTCCGGGAACATCCCCTACACCCCTCGTGTTAAAAAAGTTCTCTCCCTGTCAAACAAGGAAGCGGAACAGCTCGATCACTCATACGTGGGCACTGAGCATATTCTATTAGGCCTACTGCGTGAAGGTGAAGGTGTCGCTGCTCGCGTACTCACCAGTCTCAATGTCGATATCAACCAAACTCGGCAGGAAATCCTCGCGGAGATTGATCCTAATTTCAACCCAGACGATCTCGGTGATGAGTTTGAGGACTTCGAAGATGAAGGTGAAATTGAGGCTCAAGGTGAAGGCGAGGGCAAAAGTAAAACCCCAGCACTCAAAGCCTTTGGCCGCGATCTGACCAAACTTGCCAAAAAAGATAAGCTTGATCCCGTTATTGGTCGTTCATCAGAAATCGAGCGTGTCATCCAAATCCTATGCCGCCGCACCAAAAACAATCCAGTGCTTATTGGTGAGGCTGGAGTTGGCAAGACTGCTATCGTCGAGGGACTTGCTCAGGAAATTGTCAACGGCAATGTCCCTGAACTTCTACGTGACCGACGTGTTGTCACACTTGACCTGGCCCTCATGGTCGCTGGCACAAAATACCGCGGGCAATTTGAAGAACGCATCAAAGCCGTCATGGATGAAATCCGCAAAGACGGAAACATCATCCTCTTTATCGATGAGCTTCATACCATCGTAGGAGCAGGCTCTGCAGAAGGTGCCATGGACGCCTCCAACATCATCAAACCGGCTCTCTCTCGCTCTGAGTTACAATGTCTTGGTGCAACCACCATGAACGAATACCGGAAGTTCATCGAGAAAGACTCAGCACTCGAGCGACGCTTCCAGAAAGTCAAGGTCGAGGAACCTACACAAGAAGATGCCATCGCCATTCTTGAGGGACTCCAGTTCAAGTATGAGGAGCACCACAAAGCCAAATACACTCAGGAAGCCATCTATGCTGCCGTTAAACTCTCATCACGCTACCTCTCTGATCGCTATCTACCAGACAAGGCCATCGATGTGCTAGACGAAGCCGGCTCACGCGCCCGCATCGGCCAGATGACAAGGCCGCCCAAAGTGAAAGACCTCGAAGTGAAAATTGAGGAGATCCAGGCTGGCAAGGTGGCTGCCATCAACGATCAAAACTTTGAACAAGCCGCTTCCATGCGCGATGCTGAAAAGCAGTCAAAAAAAGAACTTGAGGACATCGTTGCCACTTGGAAAGCCGAGAGCGAGGAAACCATCGTCGAAGTGGGTGAAGACGAAATCATGGCTGTTATTTCAAAGTGGACGGGCGTGCCTCTCCAGCGCATGGAGCAAAAAGAAGCCGAGAAGCTTCTCAAGATGGAAGAGCTGCTCAAAAACAATGTGATCGGTCAGGATACAGCTGTCATCACCATTTCCAAGGCTCTAAGGCGTTCACGCGCCGACCTAAAAGACCCGCGCCGCCCCATTGGTTCCTTCCTTTTCCTTGGGCCTACCGGTGTTGGTAAAACCTACCTCGCCCGTAACCTCGCCGAATTCATGTTTGGTGACCCCGAGTCTCTCATCCAGATTGACATGTCCGAATACATGGAAAAATTCTCCACCTCACGTCTTATCGGCTCGCCTCCAGGTTACGTCGGTTATGAAGAAGGTGGCCAGCTCTCAGAAGCTGTCAGGCGCCGGCCCTACTCTGTTGTGCTATTTGACGAAATCGAAAAAGCTCACCCGGACGTTATGAACCTCCTTCTCCAAATTCTGGAGGAAGGAATGGTAACGGATTCCTTTGGTCGCAAGATCGACTTCCGAAATACTATCATCATCCTCACCTCTAATGCGGGTGCCTCAAGCATCAAGCGCCAGTCTTCCTTAGGCTTTGGCGCAATGCAGGAAGACGAAGGCGACTTCGAGGGCATGAAAGAGAAAATCCTCGAGGAGGCGAAAAAGCAATTCAAGCCAGAGTTCCTCAACCGTCTCGATGATGTGGTGGTTTTCCGCATGCTCGAGAAAAAAGCGCTCAATGTTATCGTCGATCTCGAAAGCAAAAAACTCATCGACCGACTTCAGGAAAAAGGCATTACCCTCAAATTGGATAAAACTGCTCGCGAACTCCTCATGGATAAAGGTTATGATCCTAACTACGGAGCTCGCCCTATGCGCCGAGCCGTAGAGCGCTATATGGAAGATCCGCTTGCTGAAGCCTTGCTCCGCTCAGACATCAAGGAAGGTGACACCGTCAAGGTAACACGTAAAAAGGATGCTGAAGATCTCACCTTCACATCGGTGAAACCCACTAGCAAAGGTAAGGGCAAAGGCAAAGCCAAGGCTTAGCTCGCTAGCAATTAAACTTCTAGCAAAAACAAGGGCGGGCTATTTGCCGCCCAAACATGACGACCAAATATTGCTCGGCAGGCATGGCAGCCCCTAACTGAGCAAAGTGGACCCCGCTAGGACACCACCTTGTACCCAACTAATCTGCAGTTTAATACTGCCAAATGCCATTGACGCCGCTGATTTGACGCCGCCAAT
>CAWVVN010000130.1:0-4801 GCA_963933605.1 uncultured Verrucomicrobiales bacterium | reverse complement strand
GTCTTCTTTACGGCTGTCTTCTTTACGGCTGTCTTCTTTACGGCTGCTTTCTTGGCTGCTTTCTTGGCAGTCTTCTTAGCTGGCGTAGATTTTTTCAGCGTGATGGCGGCTTTCACCTGATCTTTCTTACGCTTCAAATACTCTTTGCGACGACTACGCTTGATGATTTTGTTATGTTGCTTACCCATGGGAAGTGATTGATGTGCTGGGGAATTAACGTCTGAAGGGAAAGCAAGCAAGCCCTAAATGAAGGGAATAGAGATTCAGCTATTAGACGTAGCCCGCTTTTTGCCGGTCAAACGCAAGAATGTCTCATCACTCACCTCACGCGCAGCACGTATACAACCTGTGTTACCAGTGGGCATGCCCATGATTTTTTCTAGGCAGAACTTTTGCGCGGCTTCTGTTTCAAACTCCATACCAACAAGAGCACGCCCAACACGTTCTCCAGAATAGGCATAATTAAAATAGCAGAGACTCGCTAGATCTTTAACTTCGGTCATAAACTGAAGCAATGCTCCTGCACGCTCAGGGAACTCAATATTAATAAACAGAGGATAAGAAAAAAGCTCTGCCGCATAATTAATGATACGATAGTCGACATCTTCATCCCTCGATACATCACTCGCTGAGACGCCACGCTGCTGAAGGACCGCGTCGAGATCGTCGTATTCCTGATCTGATCCGATCAAGCCCAATACGGGGTATTGCACAGCCGAATCAATCCTACCGTATTGCAAATCGATGATACTCGTCTCGCTGGGAAGCTGAGTGAGAAAGTCAACGAGTGTGCCCCTCCCCTCTGGAATGGGAACTCGGAGAAACCTACGGTGTTTAGGACCTATCCCAGCACGATGGGCTATCGCCCCTAACTGGGCAAAATCCATATTTGCTCCGCTGACTATACACAGGACCTTTGCTCCAGGCTCAATCTGACCCTCGTCACAGTGCTTCTGAAAACCTGACAAGGCCATCGCTCCACTTGGTTCAGGGATAATACGAGAGCTCTCCCAGAGAGTTCGAATCGAGTGGCACACCTCATCATTAGTCACCGTAACCATGCCATCAAGTAGCTTTGAACAGTATTCGTAAGTCAGCGTGCCAGCTTTCCTCACAGCTGTCCCATCACAAAACACATCGACATAATCCAGACTCACGGGATGTCCCGCCTTGATAGCCGCGGCCATAGAAGCTTGCTCAACACCCTCAACGCCATAAATCTTGACCTCAGGCCAGTATTTCTTGAGCAAGCAGCTCAGCGCCGCAGCTAGGCCGCCACCGCCTATAGCCACATAGACGCGGTCAAATGGTCCATGACCGCTCATCACGACTTCATCAGCCAAGGTCCCCTGCCCACCCATGACCATCACATCATCATAAGGGTGGATATATACGCCGTCACATTGCTCGCGAAAATCTTGGGCCGCATCACCGGCTTCATCATAAGTGTCGCCTACCAGTCTAATTTCCACCATTTCTGCACCTATACGCTGTACTTCGCTACGTTTCACTTCAGGTGTGGCACGCGGCATATAGATGACCGCCTTGCAGTTCAATGCCTTGGCTGCCAGCGCCACACCTTGGGCATGGTTACCTGCAGAAGCGGTAACAATACCTTTGCTCCGTTGTTCCTCAGTAAGTGCTGCCATCGCATTATAAGCTCCACGCCATTTATAGGCTTTAATGGGGCCGAGGTCTTCACGCTTCACCCATACCTCGCAGCTAGATTCGGGCAATGCTAGCGGCTGCAGTGGCGTCACATCGCCAAGAGCATAGACCCGCTCACGAGCAGCAAGTATCTCTTCAAATAATCTGTCTTGGTCTGATGAATTCACGAGATCATTAATGTATGGAATAAGCAGGCAGAACAGCTCAAATTGATAGCTGCAGAAACAAAAAACCCGAGGCGCTTGATGCTACCCCGGGCTTTAAAAAAACAATGCAAAATGACCAGGTTAGTTTCCTTGATAAATCCAGTAAGAAACAGCAGCTACAATAATTGCAGCAATGAATGCCCATAGATAAATAATGGTGCCGCCAGAGGCACGCTCACCCGTATTCTTAAGCCGATCGTAACGTCCCTTGATTTTGCCTTTGCGTAGGAACCCATCATAGTGGCGTTGCAGCAAGTGAGTTTCGACCTGACGCATCATATCAAGCAAGACACCAACAAGAATCAACAAACTAGTGCCTCCAAAGAAAGAAGTTACCAAGAACGGCAGCTCCTTGCCGATGATACCACGAGGCATCTGAGAAACAATCCATGGCAGAATAAAGATAATAGTAAGAAAGATAGCACCCGCAAAGGTGAGACGGGTCATCGTGAAGTCCAAAAACTCTGCCGTTGGCTTACCAGGACGGACACCTGGGATATAACCACCGCTACGCTTAAGGTTTTCTGAAATCTCACTCGGCTGGAACATAGTTGCCACCCAGAAGTAGGAGAAGAAAAAGATCATCAGACCTGCAACCAGGTAATAGGTAAGCCCACCACCGGCCAGAGCATTTTGAATGTTCTGTGACCATTGTTGGGTAGGAAAGGCCGACGAGAGAATAAATGTCGGTAAGGATAAAATAGCCGTGGCAAAAATGATCGGCATCACACCAGCATAATTGACCTTCAGCGGGAGGTACTGTGTCTGCCCCCCAAGCTGCTTACGTCCCATGACACGTTTTGCATACTGGACGGCAATACGACGCTGGGCTTGAGTGATCGCAATGACGGCGGCAATGACAAAGACGAGGAAGGCTACTAAGAATACGAGGAAGGCGGCTGCTCCCACTCCCGCATCTGCACCAGAAACAAGAGTCTGCCACGTAATGACCAAAGCTCCGGGAAGAGCCGAAATGATGTTTACGGTAATAATGAGTGAAATACCATTGCCCAAACCACGCTCTGTGATCTGGTCACCGAGCCACATCAGTAATAATGTGCCTGTAACAATGGTCAACACGGTCATAGCGATGAACACAAAGCCATGATCAGGAACGACCTCGCCAAACTTAGAAATCCCTTGAAGGCCGGGGATGTTACCCGGGTTTTTCAAACTAATAGCCAGTAGGTAACCCTGAACCAGTGCAATGATGATGGTAATTACACGAGTGTATTGATTGATTTTTTGACGGCCTCCGTCCTCACGAGCGAGCTTGGAAAGCTTAGGGACAACGGCGGTCATCAACTGCATCATAATAGATGCTGAGATGTAAGGCATGATACCCAGGGCAAACACGCCCATTTTTTGAAGGCCTCCACCAGAGAAGAATCCGAGCATCGCTCCTACGGCAGCACCGGGGCCACTATCGCCTCCGCTTTTTTGTTTATCTGCCAAATATTCGGCAATAACACTGGCATCAACTCCAGGAAGAGTTACGTGTACGCCCAAACGGACGATCACTACGATGGCTAAGGTGAAAAGAATACGTTCCCGAAGTTCGGGGACTTTCCATGTGCTCGCGAATGCTGAGATCATTAGAGTGCTATTATCAGTTTAATTATTATTATTCAGGTTCTGCATCGGCAGACCCCGTTTCCTTTGTCAAAGGGATTGTATGCACAAAGAGGAAATGCTCAAGCACTCCCTCTCCATGAATCGATTATTTCATGAAATGAAGCCCAGATTTACTCCGCTACTTTCTGAGCATCTGCAATAGAGCCTCCAGCCTTTTCGATTTTCTCTTTGGCTGATGCGCTGACCTTGCAGCCTTCAATAACGAGCTTCTTAGCTAGGTCACCATTACCCAAAACTTTGACACCATCATAGGTCCCCTTGACAAGGCGTGCTGCCTTGAGAGTCCCCATGTTGACGGTGTCACCATCTTCAAAGCGCTCATTAAGTGAGGCAACATTGACAACGGCGATTTTGTCTTGGAAGCGAGTGTTATTAAAACCGCGCTTGGGCAAACGGCGGTGAAGTGGCATTTGGCCACCTTCGAAACCTGGGCGAACGCCACCGCCTGAGCGAGACTTCTGACCCTTATGGCCACGTCCTGAGGTCTTGCCGAGGCCTGAGCTTTCGCCACAGCCTAGACGCTTAACACGGTGCTTAGCTCCCCGATTTGGCTTGAGATTATGCAAATTCATATCTTTGTATGTTTATTTTAAAGTTGATTGTAAGCGCTGTTTATAGCGACTCCTTGACTTTTTTTCCGCGGCTGGCGAGGACTTCCTCACGAGTGCGGAGTTGAGATAGTGCCTTCAAAGTAGCTTTGACAACATTAGAGTGATTATTAGAGCCTAGAGACTTACCGAGGACATCAGTGATGCCAACAGCTTCACAAACGGCACGGACTCCACCACCAGCAATAATACCGGTTCCGGGACATGCTGGCTTGAGTAAAACAACTCCACCACCGTGCTCTGCTTGCACTTCATGAGGAATCGTTCCATCAACAATTTTCATGCGGACTAGTGAACGCTTAGCGTCATCACTACCCTTACGAATGCATTCGGAAACCTCTTGAGCCTTACCGAAGCCAACTCCGACTCGACCTTCCTTGTCACCTGATACCATCAGGGCAGAGAAGCTAAAGCGGCGGCCACCTTTAGTAGCTGTAGCACAACGGTTAATGAAAACGACCTTCTCAGTCAGTTCCTTGCCGTCTTCAGTCATTGGTTTCGGAGGTGCTTGCCTCTGTCCACGTCCACGTCCACGTCCACGTCCACCTCCACGTCCACGACCACCTCCATAACCACCCCGGCTATTGCCTGAGTCACCAGAGGGTGCTGGTGCTGGTGTTTGAGATGCTGGTGCAGATGCTGGTGCAGATGCTGGTGCAGATGCTGGTGCAGATGCTGGTGCAG
>CAWVVN010000129.1:0-4839 GCA_963933605.1 uncultured Verrucomicrobiales bacterium | reverse complement strand
ACCCAGAGCGGGTCCTTGGGGTCGAGGTTGAGCACGCGGTGGTTCTCCACATAGACCTGGGGGACACGGTCATTGGTGGTGGGCAGTAGGAAGGAGTAATCAAAACCAATCTCGAGTGGGCCCGGCTTGAGGTCGCCATTCCAGTCTGGTTTTTTATCTCCCAGACCAAGGTGCCACTTGCCGATGACGGCGGTTTTGTAGCCCGCCTTTTGCAGGAGGTCCGGCATGGTCACCACATCCGGCTTAATCAAGGCTGGGGAGTTAGGGCCAGCAATTCCAGTGCCTTTAATACGGAAGGCATGAGTGCCGGTAAGCATCGCGTAGCGGGTCGGTGTACAGGTGGAGGCAGAGCAGTAGCCGCTGGTGAAGCGCAGTCCCTTGGCAGCGAGCTGGTCAATGTGTGGAGTTTTCAGGTTTTCGGGCTTGGCACCGTAGCAACCTACATCTCCGTAGCCCATGTCGTCTGCCATGATGACGATGACATTCGGGGTAGAGCTTGCACTTCCTTCGGTCGCCCGCTGGTCCTGCTCCGCAGCAGCCGATGAATAGTGAATGGCGAATAGTGAATAGTGAATGCAGAAGAGGGCACGAAATTTCATGGTGATACTATACGCTACATTATGACGAGGTCTTACTACCAGCCTTGATATGGGCGCTTGGCGGGGAAAATCCTCTATACGGTTGGCGTTTGGCTGTTGGCCGCAATCATTTCGTGCAAAACTTTGATCATAACGTCTATTTGCAAACTGCGCTGTGCTCGCTACGCTCGCCAACAGAAATCATGAAATCAAGCAAACCACTTTCCTCCTTTTTCTTCTCATGCTCGCTGGCGTTGCTCACGCTAGCCCCACTAGCAGAGGCTGCCGACCAACAGCCACAGGAAGATGGCAAGCAGGGCAGCTCGACCAGTCTCGAGACAGGCTTTGCCAACCCCGCACCCGAGTATGGTCCGCGCACCTGGTGGCATTGGCTCAATGACAATATCACGATCGATGGCATCACTAAGGACCTCGAGGCCATGAAAGAGTTAGGCTACAAGGGAGCACACATGGTGAACCTACCTCAAGGTGGTCCTCCGGAAACCCACGGCGATGATGTCTTCGGCACGCCGCAGTGGTACACCAAAGTAGATCACGCTGTGAAGGAGGCTGAACGCCTAGGGCTTGAGCTCAGCTTCGGAAGTTGTGTCGGCTGGGTCGCGGGCGGCCCTTGGGTAACGGCGGAACTTTCCATGCAGGACATTGTCTGGCGCCATCACTATGTAGAAGGCGCCAACAAAAAGCCCATCCAGCTTCCTCAGCCGACCAAGAACCGAGGATTTTATCGTGAGGTCGCGGTCCTTGCCTACCCCACCCTGCCTGGCGAGGCCGAGTCCCTGGCATCCCATAAAGTGAAAGTAAGCTCCGAGCTCCCGGGTATCGACTGGGCCGCCGCGCTCGATGGTAATCCGGATACCTTTGTTGAGCTACCTCGCTGGAAAGCGGATGAGAAGAGCCGCACCTTGGTCTTTGAATTTGAAGAGCCCATCTCCGTTCGTTCGTTCAGCATACAGATGCAGGAAGACAGTTCGCACCGTCTTATTAAGCTTCATTCCAGTACTGACGGCAAGCAATGGCAGTATCTAACAACCCATCATCGTTGGCGTAATCACTTTGACCCGGCCCGTGAAGAATTGATTGATGGCTTCGCAGAGCGCAAAGCACGTTTCGTCAAAATGGAGCTGATGGCAGCAAAACCGATGGTGGGCATGAAATTGTATGAGGTGAATTTCCTCTCGTCTCGTCTCAACCAGATCCATACCAAAGCCGGACGGCAGCGCACCCAGCCGACTATATCGAATCAAACACGGCAGGTCGTGCCCGCAGCCCAGATTATCAACGCCAATCAAATCCTCGACCTCACCGATCACCTCAAGCCGGACGGCACGCTGGCTTACACCTTGCCTGATGGGCAGTGGACGATCCTGCGCTTTGGCCACACCTCTAACGGCAATGAAATCCACCCGGCAGCAGAGCACAACAAGGGCCTGGAAACCGACAAGATGAGTGTCGAGGCGCTTCATTTCCATATGGAACAGGGAGTGGTGAAGAAGACCCTTGAGCGCATGGGCCCTCTCGCCGGCAAGGTGTTAACGGAGATGAATATCGACAGCTGGGAAGCTGGCTGCCAAACGTGGACAGCCAAGTTTCCCGAGGAATTCCAAGAGCGGCGCGGTTATGACATGCGCAAGTGGTTGGTAGCACTGTCTGGTCGTTTTGTCGGAAGTGTGGACCAGACTGAGCGCTTTCTTTGGGATTACCGGCGCACCATCGGCGACTTGATTGCTTATAATTTCTACGGTGCCTTTCGAGAATACATCGAGCCCTACGGCCTGAAACTCTCAGCCGAGGCCCCTGGTATTGGCATCCCTATTCAATGTGACCAAATCCAGGTGCAAGGCCAGATGGACATTCCTCAGGGTGAGTTCTGGCTGGGGCCGAAAAAAGACCCCCGCTTCCCACAGTGGCCAGGCGGACAGGACAACACCAAGGAGGCCGCTGTGGCCGCCCACGTCTATGGCAAAAAGATCGTCTCCTGCGAGGCCTTTACCTCCTTTGGTCATCATGACGGATTTACCCAATATCCTTATACCCTGAAACCAGTCGGCGACCGCCAGTTCTGCAAGGGCATGAATGAGATTGTCTTTCACTGCTATGCGCACCAGCCAGATGACCGTGAGCCCGGCATGACGCTTGGACAGTTTGGTGTGCACATGCAGCGCAGTGTCACCTGGTGGGATCAGGCACGCGATTGGATCACCTACCTCAGGCGTTGTCAGTTCATGCTGCGCCAAGGACGCTTCTTTGCCGATGCCTGTTATTATTACGGCGAGGATGTGCCGGGCAGTGCATGGTATTTCGCGCCCGGTGCTCTGGACCCACGCAAGAGGATGCTGCCAGTTCTCCCCAAGGGTTATGACTACGATGTCTGTAACCGGGAAATCCTCGATAAGATGACTGTAATAGACGGCCAAGTCGCCTTGCCCAGTGGCATGCGCTATGCCTATCTCGTACTTCCAGAGCACGCCCGCTACACGCCAGCGGCATTGGAAAAGGTGTATGAGCTAGTAAGCGCCGGCGCGACAGTGATCGGGCCCCGCCCATCACGTTCGCCATCACTGAATAATTTCCCCAGTGCGGATCAAAAGATCCAGGAACTTGCGGCAAAAATCTGGCCACAAAAACCTGGAGCAGGTGAGCGCAAGGTAGGCAAAGGACGGCTCATCACCGGCAAGAGCTTTGAGCAGATCCTCGCAGCAGATGATCTGCAACCAGATTTTGTGGCCTCACTTCCTGGCCAAGAGACAGAGGAAGAGCAGCAAAAGATCGCTGATGACTTCGCCATCTCCAAAAAACAAATCCGCTATATCCACCGCAAGGTTGAGGGCGGCGATGCATACTTCATCGCCAGCCAGTCAGGAGAAGTCGAAGAGGCAACGTTACGCTTCCGCATCACGGGCAAAACCCCGGAGCTCTGGGACCCTTCCACCGGAGAGCGCACGACCCTCACGCACTACAGTGATGACGGCACGGCTATCACCCTCACGCTTAAGGTAGAGCCATACGGCTCGCGCTTTGTCTTGTTCCGTGAAGCCGCCAGCAAAAATGTCATCAGCCAACTTTCCAAGGACGGGCAGCCAATCAACCTGGATGGCAACGGTCATGAATTCACCGTTTGGGAAAACGGCAGCTACGCAGCTGAATTCACCGACGGCCGCAAGGTGCAAGCAGGCGTCACCGATATCCCAGCGCCAGAAACCGTGCCACAAGGCTGGATGGTCAGCTTCCAGAAAGAACGTGGAGCGCCAGAAGGTCAGGTCGCTTTTGACAAACTAGTCTCATGGACGACTCGCCCTGAAGAGGGCATCAAGTATTTCTCCGGCACAGCGACCTATGAGAAGGGCATTAACATCAGCCAGGAAAGGCTCAAAGAAGGCCAGCGCGTTTACCTCGATCTCGGTCAGGTCAACCATGTCGCCGAGCTGTTCGTGAATGACAAACCCGTGGGCATTTTGTGGAAGCCGCCATACCGCGCGGACATCACCGATGTGGCCAAGCCGGGTGCTAACAAGGTGACCATTGAGATTACCAATGTCTGGAAGAACCGCTTGATCAAGGATGCCACACTTCCACAGGATCAGAGAGTTACCTGGTGCTTCTACCCCTTCTACCGCAACGAGCCCGATGCTCCACTGATGGAGTCAGGTCTACTAGGGCCGGTGCGCTTGCAAAATGCCACGAGGACTCCTCTCCGCTAAGGCACCTGAGAGCATAGAAAAAGACCTAAAAAAAGCGGCCTGACTCATAAGTCAGACCGCTTTTTTGTGGGTAAAATAAAACGCTCTCTAATTACTTCTTAAGCGCGTCACGAATTTCCTCGAGCAGAACTTCCTGCTTCGGTGGTGATGCTGGAGCCGCAGCTTCCTTTTTCTCAAAGGCCGAAATAAACTTCTTCACCACGATAAAGACCACCAAGGCGAGCATCACAAAAGCGATGAAGTCATTGAGGAACTCGCCATAGGCGATGACCACTTCCTCAACCGCTGGAGTCACGACCGTGTCGCCCTCTTTGACCGCAGCCTCACCAGGCTTAAGCACATACTTCATATCGGCAAAATCAACATCACCGAGTAGTAGGCCAAGTGGTGGCATGACAACCTTTGCCACAAAGGTTTTTACTACAGTAGCGAATGCTCCACCGAGGATAAATCCTACGGCCATATCTACGAGGTTGCCCTTGAAGGCAAATTCCTTGAATTCTTTTAACATTGTTTATTTGGGTTGGTTGGGTTGGCAGGGG
>CAWVVN010000128.1:0-4971 GCA_963933605.1 uncultured Verrucomicrobiales bacterium | reverse complement strand
TCTAAATCGGAGTCGGGATGGGTCATGCTGTCTGAATTTTTTTATTCACCGAGAAATTTCTGCAACAGGGGTAAGACAAGCTTGGCTTTGCTGGACCATCGTTGGATGATTTTGATCCGGTTTTCGTAAAATGCGCGCAGCTCTGGGTCGCTGACGGTATCGAGGTCCTGCTCGAGCTCGCCCAGCTTGCGTGTGCCGCTGTCCATGTGCGGACGAACTTGTTCACGAATAAAACCCCCGACAAGTTTTTTTAATTCAATATCCGCTTCAAAATAGCCTTTGCGGTCATTGTCATATTCGACATCGCGAACAGCTCCAAGGGTGCGCAACATTTTTAAGCCCTGACTTGCCGATCCCTTACTAATGTCAAGGCGCTCAACCAGGTCGGCCATGGTCAAGGGCTTGGGGGAGGCGAACAAAAGGCCGAAGATCTCACCCACAGAGGCTGGTAAACCAATGATCTTCGCGCCATCTCTAAAAAAAGAGATGAGTCGCTGATCGATAGTCAACTTCTCGGTATCGGGCTGATCGCTAGGGTGCATCAAGGGCGAGAATAGCACCCTCGATTTGAAAGTTCAATTTTTTTTGAACAAAAAAGCTAACCGTTAGTTATAATAAGGGTTTGCTGACAACACGCCTTACACAGCCGCATTTACAGGCCCTGATATTCACAGGCGCTGATCTGGCTGACGCTATTTGCCCTGTAGGGTAGCCATGGTGGCAAGCTGATCTGGCTGCATACTGACAGCGGCTTTTTTCTCTGAGCCTTCCGTTTCAGTGGACGCGCTGCTTGCCTGCTTCACTGAAGTATCGATGTTCACCGCAGTGCCTGAGTTAGGCTCGTAGGCGTAGGAGGCAACTAACCAGCAACAGAGAATGGCGGAGCTAAAAAAAATGAACGTGCGGATATTAGTCATATCTTGTTTGTTAGTAGCGTGAGCCACATTTGGGTGCAAGCGGTAAAAACCCAAGTCGCTTCTTGCGCAAGATCATTCGCTTCTTTTTTGCCACGCAATGCTCTGCCGAGGATGAAACCAGCCATCCTTATGCGATGCTCGGTCCTTGGTACCCAGTCCTTCCCAGCCCTTAGAACAGAGCCTGGCTAACGAGTCACCACACTGGGAGCGCTAGTGGTGCCGTAGCGGTCAACGGCGCTTACCGCGATCGCCTCGGGATTGCCTGTAAGAGTCAGGTTTCTTACCGAAGCGGGAAGTACCTTAACGGTGAACCAGTATTTGCCGTAGCGCGCCTGAACCGCATACTTGGACGCACCCCTCACAGACGACCACTTGGCCTGCGTTCCTTTTCGTGATCCGGATGCCTTCAGGCTGGGGCTGAGGGGTTGCGCTTTACTGAGCCACGGCATCGGCGGCACAAGTGCTGCACTTGAGTAGGTGTTTTTCTCCAGTAAGGTGGCAATGCCACCTCGGTTCTGACGCAGGGATTTCATGCTCCAGTGGACGTGGCCGGCGTAGTTGTTGCCGGTGGTGCGGGAGAGATTCACCTGGTTGACGATCTCACTGGCGGGACGCCCTGGGTCCTCGGTGCTTTGAATGCGGGCGGTGGCAATGCCGGGCCATACGGGGCGGCTTCCTTGTGCTCGCCACCAGCTCAGCAGGCGGGTGTAGCTTTGCGGACCTTGAATGCGCCAGTAAAGTTGAGGGGAGAGGTAGTCACACCAGCCCTTTTGCAGCCATTTGCGCGAGTCTGCGGCCAGGTGCTCGTAAGCATCAACACCAGCCGTTGTGCCGGAGGGGACTCCAGGTCTCCAGATGCCAAAAGGGCTAATGCCAACACGCACCCAAGGTTTTGCTTTTTTCACGGAGCTGTACATTTCCTGCACAAAGCTATCCACATAGCCGCGGCGCTGTGATGGGCTTTTACCATCTGGGAAGTGTTGCTTGTGTTTGCCGTTTTTGGCCAAATCTGGATAAGGGTAAAAATAGTCGTCGATGTGGATGCCGTCGACATCGTAGCGGCGTGTCACGTCAAGGATCACAGAGAGCGCACGCTTCCTAGTGAAGCTACTGGCGGGATTCATCCATCGGTAGGTTTTGAAATCGCAGATATGTGACGGGTGCGTGCGGCAGACGTGATTGCTGGCAGTGGGCATGGTAGCGTTCGGCAAGGCGCGGAACGGGTTGAACCATGCGTGAACCTCAATACCCCGTGCGTGTGCTTCTGCGATGCAGAAGGCGAGGGGATCATAGCCGGGTGATCGCCCCATCGTGCCTGTTAGCCAAGAGCTCCAAGGTTCGATGCTCGACTTGTAGAGTGCATCGCCATTGGGCCGCACCTGAAAGATGATTGCGTTGAGTTTGATTTTTGCCATCTGATCGAGCATGGCGCGCAGCTCACTTTGTTGGGCGCTGCGGGAGAGGCCAGTACGGCTTGGCCAGTCAATATTGTAGACACTGGCTACCCAGGCGCCGCGGAATTCACGGCTGACTACCGGTGGTCTTTCTTGGCTTGGCACGTAGTTTTGGCACCACGCAGTTGACGGCAAAAGGCATGCAGCGACAACGATGAGCTTTAAGAACCAAGGGTGATGTAACATTGCTGGCAATATCCGCCTGCTTGCACTTATTGGCAAGGGAAAAGCCTAAGATCTAAACTTTACGAGAGACATTGAAACACCTGATGTGCAAAATACCTAAGAAATCAATACAGAGATCAACATTTACCATGAGCAACCTTCAAATATCCAAGCAAGTAAGCATACACAGCACTGCCAGAAAACACCTCGTTTTGATTACGCTGATCATGGCCTTTGCGGCTTTTGCGGTGAATGCGAAGCCCGAATCCAACATCGCAAAACCCAACATCGTGCTCTTTCTGATTGATGACCTCGGTTGGGCAGACCTCGGGGTGACCGGCAGCACGTTTTATGAGACCCCCAACATCGATAGGCTTGCCTCTGAGGGCGTTTTTTTCAGCGATGCCTATGCCGCCAACCCGGTATGTTCACCAACGCGGGCCAGTGTTCTCACCGGCAAGTATCCCAGTCGGATTGGCCTCACTAATCACAGCGGTAGCCGCGGCAGCATGGGGCCGGGCCATATGCTCACCCCGCCTGAGGTGAAGGGCAATATGCCACCCGAGGACATCACCTTGGCCGAGGTCTTGAAGCAGGCAGGCTACAGCACGGCCCACATCGGCAAGTGGCACCTGCAGACCCATCACGCCAAGGGCCGCGAGCACTACCCAGAGGCGAATGGATTTGATCTCAATATCGCCGGCCACAAGATGGGTCAGCCAGGTTCTTATTATTTCCCCTACACCAGCAAACAGCACCCCAGCACCAACGTGCCGGACATGGGCGACGGCAAGGATGGAGACTACCTAACGGACGCGCTCACGGACAAGGCGATCAAGTTCATTGAGCAGCAGGGGGAGAAGCCTTTTTTCCTGAATATGTGGTACTACACCGTGCACACCCCGATTATGCCGAATAAGGCCAAGCTGGAAAAATACCGCAAAAAAGCCAAAGCCATGGGATTAGATATACAGGATAAGCGGGGCAAGGAGGGCATCAAGGATCATCAGAGCATGTCACGCAGCGTTCAGAGCAATGAGTCCTACGCCTGCATGGTAGAGAGCATGGATGAAAACATCGGCCGTATTCTTGAGACCTTGAAGCGCTTGAAGCTGGAGCAGGATACCATCGTGGTTTTTCTCTCTGACAATGGCGGCCTGTCCACCGGCCCCGGGCCGAACATGCCGACATCAAACCTGCCACTACGCACTGGTAAAGCATGGCTCTATGAGGGTGGTATCCGCTCTCCTCTGATCATCAAGCTGCCCGGTAAAGTCAAAGCCGGACTGAGATCCAAGGAGCCAGTCGTCAGCACCGATATTTACCCAACCTTGTTGGAACTGGCGGGTCTGCCGCTGCTTCCCCAGCAGCATGTCGATGGGGTTAGCTTGAGTGCGTTGTTAGATGGTGGCGAGCAGTCCCTTGACCGGGAGGCAATTTACTTTCACTATCCCCATTACCATCACATCAACACCATGGGACCCGCCGGTGCCGTGCGTGCTGGTGACTACAAACTCATCGAGGTTTTTGAAACAGGCAAAGTAGAGCTCTACAACCTGCGTGAGGACATCGGTGAGAGCAAAGATCTTGCTCAGCAAAAACCCCAGCTTACCGCTAAGCTGACAAAAATGCTGCACGACTGGCGCAAGCAATCAGGTGCCCTGATGACCACGCCTAACCCTGAGTATGTTAAAGCAAAGGATTGGCGCAATAAGCACTAGAATAAGGCCTCGCGGATAGCTCGGCAGCCAGAGATTGACTTTAGAAAAGGCTGGGCCAGCTGCTTTTTCGGCAGTCATTTTGTGTAAAAATAGAGTCATTTCGTGCATTTCTATATCGCTTGCAGTGTGGCATAGTTTGCCGCTCATTTACATTGAATCACTATGTTACCTACCTATTTCGCCCGACTCTCAAGATTGATTGCACTGCTCAGCTTGATGAGCTGTAGCGCCTTTGCCGCCAATGACGCTGAGCTAAACAGCCTGCGCTGTGAGTACCACAACAATCCACTCGGTATTGATATCACCGAGCCACGGCTGAGCTGGATCTCTCAGAGCGAGAAACGCGGCTGGAAGCAAAGCGCCTACCAGATCCTCGTTGCATCCAGCCAGGAAAATCTCGACCAAGATCGTGGAGACCTCTGGGATAGTGGTAAAGTCGAGGCGAAGCAGTCCACCCAGATTCCCTACGCCGGGAAAGCCCTTCTCTCGCACACCCCTTGTTTCTGGAAGGTCAAAGCCTGGGATCAAAACGGAGCCGCTTCACCGTGGAGCCAGACCGCCACTTGGTCGATGGGCCTGCTTAACGAAGCAGATTGGCAGGCGCAGTGGATTGGTCATGACAAGGCTGTCAAGATCACTCCGACACGCGACGCCGAACTCGCTGGCAAGGGACACAAAATCACCATCACCAAAGCCCTCTATGGCCTCAAGGGA
>CAWVVN010000127.1:0-4977 GCA_963933605.1 uncultured Verrucomicrobiales bacterium | reverse complement strand
GCTATCTTTTTAGCAAACAGGTAGCCATCAGGACAGTCGATGTTTTGGCAGTAGAGCACAATAACCTTACGCTCGGTCAAAGCATGATTAAAATGTGTTTTGATCATATTGATGGATTTTGCATACTTTTTAAGCGGTAGGTTAATAGCATCATCTATATGGCCCATGCGGTAAAAAATCGGAGGCCTGCAATCAACCAGCAATACTCTTTTCGTCTGAATCAGCTCAAAAAGCCGGCCTATATCGACACCCGTGATTTGCCCTTGCTGGACATTTTCTCCAGCCACAGCAAGCTGCCTGTCCGCATTGCTTCTCTGTGCGAGCTCAGGCTTTGCCGGCATGATCTTGGCATCATTCGCCCTTTCAACAACTTGAGCCTCTGAATGATTCCCTGCTATCTCTGAACAGGCTGTAAGCAGCAGCAACAGAGCGGCACATGGAAATAACGATTGCATAGACCTCAGATACCACAATGGAGCCATAAAAAAAGCCCAGAGGAAACCCACTGGACTTTTTAATATAAAATGATTTCAGCTCAGTTTCCTATTATCCGCTGACACGCATTGGCATGATCACATAGAGAAATGAACCGTCGATGCGAATGACTCCAGGACTCATGCCATCAATGAGGTCTAGGTAGACTGACTCTTCGCTTAGATTTTTGAGCGGTGCCATGAGAAACTCTGGATTGAAAGCAATCGCGAACTCTTCGCCATCATAATCAGCTACGACCGGCTCCTTAGCTTCACCGATATCCTTGGAGTTAGCCTGAACATCAATGCTGCCCTTACTGAAAGACAACTTCACTGAATTAGAGCTCTCCGAGGTAAGCAGTGATACCCGGCGAACTGTATTGAGAAACTCTTCACGATTGATCGTGACCCGCTCCTTGCGCTCACCAGGAATCACCTGCTTGTAATTGGGGTAATTGCCCTCAATAAGCTTACTGACGATGATGCTGTCACCAATCTCAAAGCTTATTTGGTTGCCACTTAATTTTACAATGGCGTCACCCTCACCACCAAGCATGCGCTGAAGTTCATTTACAGCCTTGGATGGAACAATGATGTCTGTTTCGTGACTTGCTGGGTATTCTAGATCGTTCTCTACCATGGCGAGCCTGCGGCCATCGGTAGCAACAAAAATCATTTTGCCATCACGGAAGGATACGTAAATACCATTGAGCACATAGCGTGTCTCATCCGTTGATATCGCGTAAGAAGTTTTTTTAATGGCGTCGTGTAGCACACCTTGGGCAATCTTAAATTCCGTAGATTCTTCGAACTTCGGCAGAGGCGGAAACTCATCTTCACCAAGACCAATTATTTTAAAGAAGCTTGGACCACATTTAATACTGGCATGATTTTTACCGTCTACTGATACCTCCACTTCGCTTGCTGGAAGTTCACGGATGATGCTTACCAATCGCTTAACGGGAAGCGTTGTAGAGCCCTCTTTGTCGATCGTTGCATCTACACTACCACTTACACCAACATCCAGATCTGTGGTTGTCAGCTTCAGTTTACCATCGGCAGCTTCGATAAGAACGTTAGAAAGAATAGGAAGTGTTGCCCTATTGCTTACTACGTGCTGAACCTGCTGAAGAGCATCAAGAAAAGCTTCCTTACTAATAGAAAATTTCATTTTAAGATAAGTGATAATTAAGGTTTGCCGTAAAAATAGTGAAACAGTTCACACTCGACGCGAGGAGATTGAATTATTTTTATCTCAAAGCAAGCCCTCATTAAGGAATCTTGAACAATTCCAGCCCCCTGACACAACATGATGTGCATGAGGATTACACGAGTGCTATATGTAGAGACTCCATAAAGGAGCCGCGCACCTTAAAGCTTACAAAAAATGCAATAATACTGGCCAGCGGGCACCAGCAAAGGTGCTTTGAGGGATGCGCATTGCGCGATCACCGGACTGCTATCTACGTTTGAGTATGGTCATCAAAATGTCCACCGCATCGCGAATCTCTGCCTCATTTTCAATTCTGTCTTTCACCTTTTGGCATGCATAGATCACGGTGCCGTGATCTCTACCGCCAAAGGCATCGCCAATTTCAACTAAAGAGCATGGTGTCATTTTGCGACTCAGATACATCGCAATTTGCCGTGGGAACGCAATGTTTGAAGGACGCCGTCTACTAGTCATGTCTGCGAGCCTAATATCAAAGTAGTCAGTTACCGCCTTTTGAATGGAATCAATATTGACTCTACGCTGACCCTCTTCTCTTAAAATGTCCTTCAATAAAAACTCCGAACGCTCAATGGTAACCTGCTCGGTGCCGAGTGATGCGTAAGTGGCGATGCGAACAAGCCCACCCTCAAGTCTGCGCACATTACTCTGAATACGCTCTGCTAGCATCTCCAATATTTCACTGTCGAGCTTGACGTCCCAGTCTTCCATTTTGGAGCGCAGAATAGCAAGGCGGGTTTCTATGCCAGGAGGCTGAAGCTCCACAGTCAATCCACTTTCAAAACGAGAAGTGAGACGAGGCTCAATGTTTTTAATTTCCGAAGCTGGTCGGTCCGAAGTCAGTACGACCTGACTCTGCAGATCTAGTAGTTCATTAAAGGTATGAAAAAATTCCTCTTGAGAGCGCTCTTTTCCTGCCAGGAACTGAATATCATCAATGAGTAAAATATCTGCACGGCGGTATTTACGCCTGAACCTCTCAAGTGACCCTTTGCGCACAGTATCAATAAACTCATTGATGAACTTTTCACATGTCAGATACACCACTTTGGCCTTTGGATTATCCTGCATCAGCTGCTGGCCAATAGCCTGCATGAGATGGGTTTTACCGAGACCTGAACTACCATGGATAAAAAGCGGATTATAGATGGGATTCTTGGTCGAGGCCACCGCCATACAAGCAGCATGAGCAAACTCATTGTTCTGACCCACGACGAAGCGATCAAAGCTAAATTGAGGATTGAGCCCGGTCGATTTGAGCCTTTTGCGCATCTGTCCTACTGGGTCACCGAGCGAACTACCGTGCTCCCCTGCTCCAAATCCATCACTGAAAGACGCTTGGGCTACCGCATCGGCATCGGAGGACAGGCCATTATGATCACTAGACAAGCCAGCTTGGCCGGCTCTGGCTGTCGCAGCATCAGCGAGCTGGTCTTGTATCGCTTCGCAAACGACAACCCCCACTCTGCGAGGAAGCGATGAAACGCTAGCAAGCGCAGATTGAACCTCAGGCAGATAATTGGTCTCGATCCAAACCTGGTGCATATCGCTAACCACCCCAA
This sequence comes from uncultured Verrucomicrobiales bacterium, assembly GCA_963933605.1. Taxonomy (GTDB): domain Bacteria; phylum Verrucomicrobiota; class Verrucomicrobiia; order Verrucomicrobiales; family Akkermansiaceae; genus Oceaniferula. The sequence continues at coordinate 1,711 of CAWVVN010000127.1, read as the reverse complement.
GGACCGCCTCAGTCTCGTTGACCTCTTTGAGATAAGCCGAGCTAAACCACCTGCTGTATGCGTCACCACTTACCAGATTTTTAAGGGCACCTGAAACCTCAGCCCAAAGCTCTTCATTCTCCCTAGAAGCAATTTCACCACCTGATTCTGTTCGGTCGGCAGTTGACTCTTCTAGGTTTTGGAAAAGAGCATGTGTTTGTTTCATTAAGCTTGTAGAATGTGTAAATGGTTTGGGTATCGGTGTCCGCGAACAGCGAACGGGCAAGAGGGTGACCCGCTGATAAAACTCGCTGTTTGCGCTCGGATCAAAACTTTTTAATATTACGAGGTCCCCAAAAAACTAAATCCCCTATTCCACAATAGTTCCACGGAAAAATTTTAAAAATACTTGACCCGCAAAGTAATCAAGCGTGGTTAATTATCTCTGCTTATCGACACTGACTGACGCTCCCGAAGAGCCTAACAGAGACCCTAGCCAGCCACATAAAAGTGTGATGCTCGCATTCAATGGGAAAAACCATTCAGAGGTCAGCTCGGGGCGCAAAAGAATGACCTGTTGTGCCCAAGTAGATAAGCCCATGGCCTCAAGAACTAAGGGGAGCTCAGGCCTGAACCAAGACACCAGCAACACGGATAAAATAGTGCCCCAAATAAGCCCCTTTGTGCTCACCCTTAGAGGTAAAATAGCAGCTGCTAGAACACCCAACAGAGGACCATAGGTATATGCCACCATGCCAAAGGCTAAACCAATCAGATCACTGTCTGGATTATTCTTATAAACAACCCACAAACCCAGTCCAGCTGCCGTCAAAATGACCCCCCAAATACAAACCACAATTCTCGACAAACGGACCATCTCTCGGCCCTTACCTGCCGCCTCAAGCTTATCTCTGCCATAAAATACCGATAAGCTAGCTTGACTGAGGGCAGCTAGAATAGAGTCAAGGCTTGAGATGGCGGCAGCAAATGCCCCCGCTAGGATCAAACCACTGAGTCCTGGAGCCACTTCCATGGTAATCCATGTGGGAAACACATTATTGCTTTTCTCAAAACTCTCAGCGATCAAACCACTTGGCTCATAGGCCCTATACCATGCAAAAAGCCCTGCCCCGACAGCCAGCATCAAGATGGTGACAAAGATCGATATACTACTCCAGCACATCGCCTTTCTGGCATCCTTGACATTTCCACAGCAAAACATTCTCTGAGTGTTAAGCTGATCGATACCAAACGCCGTGAAATTTTGAAAGGGCATGGCAATCAAGGCCACCCACATAGTGTAGCGCAAAGCCGGGTCTTGGAATGGGGACGTAAAATCAAGCCATGTGAGTTTGTCTTTGTCGCTGCCGTCAATGGTGACTTGGTTGAGCTCTACAATTTGACTCCAGCCCAATTCACCGATCAGCAGACACAAGGCCAACACACCCCCAAAAATGAACAGGCAAAACTGAATGACATCTGTCCAGATGACCGTCTGCATCCCCCCCATGAATGTCCAAAGAATTGCGACAGCACCTATGATAACAATGCATAGAGGCACGTCCATACCTGTTACCACCTGAAGGATAATTGCCGTAACAAGCACGCGCACACTCTGCCCTAGGATTGAGCCCAAGGCAAAAAGACCCGTGACTAGACGCCTCGCACCCTCGCCGAGCCGGTTACCCATGAAGTCGTATGGGCTGTATATTTCCTTTTCATAATACAAAGG
>CAWVVN010000126.1:0-5088 GCA_963933605.1 uncultured Verrucomicrobiales bacterium | reverse complement strand
TGAGCAAGATCCACCATGACGATGAGTTCCCAGTCGTTTTTTTCATCGGGATCACAGAGTGTTTGATGAATGCGCCATTGATTCGTTTCCGGCAGTTTTTTGATTTGGCAATGTTTGTTATTACGCGCATCCGGATCGAGCCGGATCCTCATGCGGCCATCGTAATAACCGTTCAGCAGTTCATCAATACGGGCAGCTGCCCATGGTGTGCCTGTCTCCTTGTTCGCCTCAAAGAGATCCAGGAATGAGGCGATGTTATCATGTGAGAGATACTTTACGGCAGTAAAGACGTGGTTGCGCACCAGCCGGGTAAAGGTGAGCTTATCCTGCGTGAACGACTTTTTCCGCTCGATTGATGGTTCCCTCTTTTCAGCAGGAACGTAGTCGGGGTCGCGCATCATTTCCCATTCATCGATTAAGCTAGAATCAACCGATGTCAGATGCTCTTTGAAATAGGTCTCCGCATCGAGCAGCTCCTCTGTTTTGAGACCCGGTGGCACCGTCTGACTGAGCACTTTATAAACCTCACTGAGATGGCGAAGTAGGATGGCCTCGGACCGTTCCAGCTTGTAGGCCCGGATGTAATCGTCAAAGGACATATAGTCTTCAAACATCTCACGCGCGATACATTTAGGCCGGATGCTTTCGGACTCGATCCACGGGTGCTTGACATGGAAAGCGTTGAAGGTGTCGTAGATGAAGTCCTTACCCGGCATCGGGTGGGTGACTTGCTCAAGCCGGTCCATGCGCTCATCGTATTCGACGCCATCTGCCTTAAGTTCGTTGATCAGTTCGGTTTTCAGGTGATTGACTTGAGCTCTGAGAATGGCCGCCGGGCTCTCCAAAATCGCTTCAATCAGGGAAATGACGTTGAGGGCATACTCGGGAGATTCCATGTCGAGTTCTGGAATGGTCTCGAGGAGATAAAGCCCGAGTGCCTGGTTCATGGTGAAGTCATCCTGCAGATCAACATGAAGTTTTACCTTGGGCACATTCTCTCCCTGCGCTCGATCCGCCGGTGGGGTGATGGTCAGCACACCACCTCGGACGAGAGCACTAAACATGGAGCGGGCACGCTTCTTAATTTTTTTCTTCGTGGCCTCGGTTTCGTGGCTAATGCGAATGATGCGTTTCAGCTCAGCGCAGCCATCCTCTTCGCTGCGGCTAAGCACATTGAGCATGAGGTTGTGCCGCATCTTAAAACTTGAAACCAGCGCTTCCGGTGCGGAGCTTTGCAGCTTGAGAAAGGTCTCCCGGTTCCATGCCACAAAGCCTTTTTCTGGCGGCTTCTTTTTAACAAACTTTTTCTTTTTTGCGGAGGCTGAGGCCTTGGCTTCGAGTCGGATATTTTCAACGACGTGGGCAGGAGCCTGGGCGACAACGTAGCCGACATCATCAAAACCACGACGGCCCGCACGACCCGCGATTTGTTTGAAGTCGCGGACTGAAAGGATTTTAGTGCCGGTGCCATCATACTTGCAGAGCTGCGTGAACAGCACCGAGCGGATAGGCACGTTGACGCCCACTCCCAGGGTGTCGGTGCCACAGATCACCTTAAGCAGCCCGCGCTGGGTGAGCTTTTCCACCAGAATTCGGTATTTGGGCAGTAGCCCTGCATGGTGAATGCCGATGCCGTGACGCAGTAATTTACTAATTTCCTTACCATAGGGAGAGCGGAAGTTTGCTTCTTGCAGAGCGATGGAAATTTCACGTTTTTGCTCCTTACTACAGACGTTGGTCGAGAGCAGGGACTGGGCGGATTCGGCACAGGCGCGTTGAGCAAAATGCACGAGGTAGACTGGGGCTTTGTTTTTTTCAACCAGCTCGGTGACCTGTTCGGTGAGCGGGATCTCGGAATATTCAAACTCGAGTGGCACCGGACGCTGTTCTGACTGCACGAGGCTTGTCTCTTTCCCTGTGAGATCAGTGATGGTTTTCTGGAAAAAACTGGTATCGCCAATGGTCGCTGACATCAGAAGAAAACAGGACTGCGGAAGAGTCAGCAGCGGGATTTGCCATGCAATGCCGCGTTCGTGGTCAGAGTAATAGTGGAACTCATCCATGATCACATCATCAACCTTGGCTTTGGCGCCTTCACGCAGAGCGAGATTAGAGAGTATCTCGGCGGTGCAGCAGATAATGGGAGCAGATGGATTGACGGTGGCATCTCCCGTGATCATGCCGACGTTTTCCGGCCCGAAGGTGCCACAAAGGGAAAGGAATTTTTCGTTCGCCAGCGCCTTGATCGGAACCGTGTAATAGGAAACGCGGTTCTCACACCAGGACTTGTAATGCAGCGCCAGCGCTACTAGGGATTTCCCTGAGCCAGTAGGGGTATTGAGGATCACATTGTTGCCAGCAAAAAGCTCCAGAATGGCTTCTTCCTGGTGATCGTAGAGATCGATTTCTGACTCGATCAGGAATTCGAGAAAACAATTCAGTACGTCGTCGCTGCTGAATGGGGCTGTAGGTTGGCTAAGCTGCATGGGGTGAGCACTCAAGCTGACCCTCGCACGAGCATGGGTCAACGGTAGAGCGCTGAATTGATCCAGAAACAAGTCCCTTCCCTCTCACTCGGTGATCCCAAGGGTTTTCTCAAAATCGACGACATCATGATCTGTGGCGACCACAACACCAGCACCTCGATCAATGGAGCGATCATCTCGGTTAATCAGACAGCTGCCGCACTGATCAAGTCCAAGTCCATTGGCAAATAAAGCCCCACAAAGAATACAATAAAGTATTTGCGCACTCAGATATCTTGCTAACCTTAAAGCGTGATTATTACTGCTGCCGATATGGCCAACATGGAGAAACTGGAGAGGGTCCAGTTCGCCACCACCTTACCTGGACCCAAGCCGATCTGCCTCGTTGGCACACGCTCGCTGGCAGGCATTTCTAACCTCGCTCCCTTCTCAAGCATCACCCACCTCGGCTCTTACCCCCTGCTCATCGGCATGGTCACCCGCCCCGATGTCGTCGAGCGCAACACGCTGCAGAACATCCTCGATACTAAGTCCTGGACCTTGAATCACGTCACCTCCAAGACATTAGAGCAGGCCCACCAGTGCTCAGCGCGCTACCCTACCGATGTTTCAGAATTTGATGCCACAGGCCTCACTGAGCTCATCCATGAGGGCATCACCGCGCCCTTTGTCAAAGAATGCCCGATCCGCTACGCGCTCAGCTTAGCAGACATCATCGATATTCCCGCCAATGGCACCAAGCTCATCATCGGGGAAGTCCAACTCGCTGATATACCAGACGACTCCTACGCTACAGATGGCACCATCTCGATCAGCGAGCATGACTCACTGGCATCTACCGCACTCGATACCTACTTCACCATTTCAGAGCACGCGCGCCTTCCTTATGCCAAGGCACCTGATGCCAGCTAAAAAGCAGCTCTAAGCACCATCTAGGCAACAGTAGATCAATACAACACATTGACCATGAAAACGCCCACGGATCAGCAGCGACTCGCTCAGAGAGTCCAACCAAACTCACCCGTAGTGATGAGGCAAGAATGGTCTCACTTGCTCTTCCTGCACTGGGAGATGGACCCTGCGCTCATCCAAGAGCACTTACCACCAGGCCTCACCGTCGATACCTATGACGGCAAAGCCTATCTCGGCGTTGTGCCCTTCCATATGGATAATGTGCGCCCGTCCTACTGCCCGACCGTACCCGGGCTTTCCTGGTTCCTCGAGCTCAACCTGCGCACCTACGTGCATGATGAGAATGGCGTTCCCGGAGTATGGTTCTTCGCACTGGATTGCGATCAGTGGCTGGCGGTCAAACTTGCCCGTAGTCTGTTCCACCTGCCCTATCAGCATGCTCAGATGGAGTCCTATCAGCACGAGGGCACACTCAATTACATTTCAAGACGCAAAGGCTGCGAGCAATCCCAGATCTATCGTTACCCCGCTGAGCTGAGCCACTCAGAGTCCGCAGAAGTTGGCAGCCTCGAGTTCTTCCTGCTTGAGCGTTACCGGCTTTTTAGTGTCGGCCGCAGCGGCTCCATCTACAGCGGACTCGTTCACCACTCCCCCTACCAATTTCAAGAGGTCAACATCACCGACTATTCCACCAGAATGTTTTCTCTCTGCGGATTTGAGGAACCTAACACACCTCCCGTTTCTTCTCTTATTGCTGAGACAGCGCACGTCAACATTCACCCACTCAAGAAGAACTAGTAATGCCACTCTCCCTGACACCCGCATACCACGGCTCACTCATCGCCGATGCACTCTGCATGCCGGCACACTGGTATTACAATCGTGAGGCACTTGATCGTGACTACCCGGATCTCAGCAATCCCGACAAGCCCAATACATTCAACGCTCCACTTCCGCACCACCCTGATAGCATCCTTTGGCGCTCAGAGTATACTGCGCTCAATGAAAAGGGTGAAATCCTACATGACCAGGCACCCTTCTGGGGCCAACGTCATGTTCACTACCACCAGAACCTTGCCGCTGGAGAAAACACCGCAAACTTCAAGCTCGCCAGACTTCTCTACCATCAAGTCACCGAGGCTGGCCACTACTCTGAGGAAGCATGGCTCAATCTCTACATCGAGAAAATGCTCACCCCAGGCTGGCACCGCGACACCTACCTTGAAGAATACCACCGCGGCTTCTTCACCCGCTATGCACAGGGCAAAGACATCAGGAAGTGCGGCATCAAGGATGAGCACATTGGAGGCCTTGCGACCGTGCCAGCTCTGGTAGCTGCTCTTACCAGCGAGGGGCAAGACCGCTGCCTAGACAGAGAAGAAATCAGAAAGACCGTGAAGAGCCACATCACCCTGACTCACAGACACAGCAATGTCTTACGAGCCGCAGACTGCCTCACGCGCCTGCTACTCGATCTCTCCGAGGATATCCCACTGCGTGAAGCCGTGATGCACTCCGCTGGAGACTGGTTCTCCACCAAAAGAGCCACCGCTTGGACTCGCCAAGACGACCGCGTCATCATCGGCAGCAAACTCAGCCCTGCCTGCTACATTGATCACGCCTTCCCAGCCGCACTCTACCTCGCGTGGAAGTATCACGATGACTTTGATGCCGCCATCACCGCCAATGC
>CAWVVN010000125.1:0-5128 GCA_963933605.1 uncultured Verrucomicrobiales bacterium | reverse complement strand
ATCACGGTCGGAATAAACGCTCCCATCATCAGCTTACCTGGTGAAACTCCATCACCGAAGAAGCGGCTCAACAGAGCCTGACCAGCTGGGTTCGGCGCGTTAGCAATCACCGTCAGGCCACCGCCACAGACAGCACCAGCAAGCACCGCATACTTCAAGCTGGCACCGAGACCGTCTACCTGACTTGCGAGGAAGGTAATCGCCGCGTTATCGTTGAATGATGTCAACACCACTGAGCCGATAAAGAGCGGCAGTTCGCTGAGACTGGTAATCACGGGAGCTAGCCACCAGCCCTGCAAACCACCGTGGATGACTAATCCAGCGAGGAAGAAGCCAACCAAAATCGGCCCACGTAACTGAATATCAAACTGATGGTGCTCGGTCGCTTGACGAAATGCTAAGAAAAACAGGAAGCCGCCGACAAACAGCGCCGGTGTATGAGCAAAGAAAACCGTCCAGCCCATGAACAACAAATGCGTTATCGTTACCCACATAGGTATCGGGCGGTCGTGATCATTACTCAGATCGCCCTGACCATCACCATCGTGATCTACCAGCTTACCGGAAAGAGCACGCAGCTCCTTGCGGAAAAAAGCAAAGTATAACATGCTCGATATAAGAATCCCCACCACAGCCTTACCGCCAAAGTGAACCAGCATTTCCATCGTGGTCAGATCCCATTTATCAGGGCCAGCCACCATCAACACGGGAGGAGCCGCAAAGTTCGTCAAAACACCACCAACTGAAATATTCACAAACAACAAACCAAGGGTGCCATAGGCGAGCCTCGAGCTAGGCTTGAGCTTGTAGAACTTCTTCGCCAACAGCATAGCCGCAATCGTCATCGCTCCCGGCTCGGTGATGAATGATCCTAAAATTGGCGCTACAATGAGGATAGACAACCACCATGCTGCAGGTGTCTCCTTACCAAATCGAGCAAAGAAACTCAGCGCATTCTCAGCAAAGCGTAACACAGGTCTAGTCGAAGCAAGAGCCATGATGATCACCACGAACATGGGCTCGGTAAAGTTAACTCCTGAGATGTAGCTTTTCACTGTTCCTACATCGTAGAAACCGATGATCGCGCCCATCAAGGCTAGCACCCAAATACCGAAGATCGCTTCAATCTCGCCTAGGAAGTGTAGCATCGTCGCTTTAAAACTAACCATATCCTTGGCTCTGGCTGGCTCCCCCTCGGCATTCTTTTGCCGCCGTATCTCGGCGTCATGATCGTGCTGTAATTTGTGTGCATGCTTCGTGATCGGCACGGCAAAAAAAGTATGCACGATCGCACATAAGAAAATGATACTAGCAACCAGCAAGAAAGGCTGCTGCTCAGCACGATAACTCACCTTTTCCCATATACCGGTCATTCCGTTGGCCGATTCCTCGGCGGGGAATGCCGCCATACGCTCCTGGAATTCTGGCACATCACTGCCATGTCCTCCACCGGCCATGGCCACTGGAGCAGTTAACGAAACAACAAAGAAAATAAGATTAAGAATGGTTTTATTCATCGCGGTTCGTTTCCTTACCATAGGGGTAGATCATGACAATCGCTATTTAATCAAAAATACCCTCTAAGCCTGCGGGGTTCCCGCTTTGATCTTTCTAGAAATCCGCTAGAATGAACCACCGTGAGGATTATCCGCCCCAAGCTCAGGAAGCAAATTGCCCAATGGCGTTATGCCATCGTGCGCGAGCTCTCGGGTGACACGGTTGGAGGCATCAGCCGGGGAAACAAGGTTGAGATCCACTTCGATGGTGACGCCGCTTACCATGCCATGCTCGAGGCCATCTCTGCTGCCGAGCATTATGTTCACCTTGAGATGTACATGTTTCTCTCTGATGCGATCGGCAACACCTTTGCCCAGGCACTCAGCAGCAAGGCTAAAGAGGGCATTCCCGTCAGGGTCATCTATGACTCCATCGGATCCTCCGCCGCAGACCCCATGCAGTGGGTCACCATGCGCGATGCTGGAGTAAAGCTCATCGAGTATCACCCCGTAGCACCTTGGAGAAAACGTGCCGGCATCTTCGGCCGCAACCACCGCAAGAACCTCATTGTCGATGGCATCATTGGATTTACCGGCGGCATGAACCTCGGTGACCCATGGTCCTATCAACAATGTAAGGAAAACGCCTGGCGCGACACGCAGATCCAACTCACTGGCCCTGCCGCCCACGACCTAGCACTACTCTTTCACGACAGCTGGCTCTATTGCACAGATGAAAAGCTCGAGGTCGCCTCCCCTCAACCCCGTGAAGAACCCTTCGGCCGTAGCCGCTGCATGGTGGTTGGCAGCCGAGGTTTGGGCAGCAGAAAGCAAATCCGCAAACTCTTCTCCGTCCATCTCGACCAAGCCCGCCAATCGGTAAAAATGACCATGCCTTACTTTGTGCCACCGAGGCGCCTCAGAAGGTCCATGCGCCGTGCCCGCCAACGCGGTATAGACATCTCACTCCTGCTACCAAGGAACTCGGATGTGCCAGCGGTAGACTGGCTCAGAGAAGGACTCTACCCGAGCCTGCTTCGTTGGGGTGTCAACGTCATCGAATATTTGGGACCTACCCTACATGCCAAGACCATGGTCATCGATGACAACCTTGCCGTCATCGGCTCCAACAACTTTGATATCCTCTCCGTGCTGATGAACCGAGAGACGGCCATTGTCGTCTTTGATGATCAGGTCACCGAGGAGCTCAACCGGCAGTGGGAAAACGACCTCAACCTTTCCGAGCTCGTCACCCGTGACTGGCAAGGCATCAGACCCTGGTGGCGACTGTGGTTAGCCCAGATCGGATGCTTCCTACTTCGAAAGCTGTAATCACCTCTGGGCGATGGTTGCGGCGCGCCATGTTTTTTCGAGAAATCGCAGTTTGGTATTTCGACTTACCCACTCAGCAGCTAGAAAAATCATGTGCCCGCTGCTCGAGTTCTTATCGACGGACCATCCGAACTGGTCTTTGACTACGCCATTCCCGAAGGAATGGACGCCAAGGCGGGGTGCCGGGTGAAAATTCCGCTCAGGAACCGAGCATCCACAGGCACCATCATCGACATCACCGCCGAGATGCCGGCAAACTATAGCCTTCGTCCGATCGGCACCCTCATCGACCCAGAGCCCCTCATCACGCCCAATCTGCTCAAGCTCGGGAAATGGATCGCCAACTACTACGGCTCACCCATGGAGCTTGTCATGCGTGCGCTGCTCCCTGAGGCCGTCAGACAGGAATCCCACTCGGAAAAAACCCGCAAAATCGTCGTCCTCACTCAAAAGCCTGATGAGGAAACCATGGCTAAAATTGCCAGACGTGCATCACGCCAGCATCTCATCATCACCCTACTCGAAGCCGCTGGTGGCCAGATGTCTCTCAAGGACCTCGGCGGAGGATCAGTCACCGCATCGGTCAAAGCATTAGAGAAACAGGGATTCTTAGAGTTCAAGGACGAGGCCGTGCGTCGTGACCCCGATGAAGGTGAGGAATTCCTCGAAGACAAACCACTCAAGCTCAACCCAGGCCAAGCTATCGCCATGGAACATGTGCTCGAGCAGATCAAATCACCGGACAAACCCATGCTCATGCACGGCGTCACCGGCTCAGGCAAAACCGAGGTGTATCTCCAAGCCGCCCAACGTTGCCTCGACACCGGTAAAAGCGTGCTCGTGCTCTTGCCAGAGATATCACTCACCCCTCAAACCGTCCAGCGCTTCAAATCCCGCTTTGCCTCCATTCAGGATCAGGTTGCCGTGCTTCACTCACATCTCTCTCAAGGCGAGCGTTTTGATGAATGGCATCGCATCCGCCAGGGTAAAGCACGCATCGTCATTGGTGCCCGCAGTGCGGTCTTCGCTCCACTGACCGACCTCGGCATCATCATCGTCGATGAGGAGCATGAGAACTCCTACAAACAAGACAGCGCCCCGCGCTACAATGGGCGTGACCTCGCCGTGCTCCGCGGTCATCTGGAAAAATCCGCCGTCCTGCTCGGCTCCGCCACCCCCTCGCTAGAATCATTTCATAATACCGAAACCGACAAATACCACCTGCTGACCCTTCCCGAACGTGCCGATGGACAATCCCTGCCCATCATCCGCATCGTTGACATGCGCATCGAAGGCAAAAAACACAAAGGTGGGCCCGCCATCCTCTCCGATCCCCTACGTGGCCGTATGGAGGTTAAGCTTGCCGAGGGAGAGCAAGTCATCCTGTTTCTCAATCGCCGTGGATTCGCCCGCTCCGTGCAATGCCCCGGCTGTGGTCATGTTTGCGAGTGCCGCCACTGTGCTATCCCGCTCACCTATCACCGCGCTGATGACCGCCTCATCTGCCACATGTGTGGCCACCAAGCACTGCCCCCCAAGAAATGCCCCGAGTGTGGAGACGCCGCCATCCGCAGCCAAGGCTACGGCACCGAGCAGGTAGAGAGCGTCATCAAAAAAGTATTCCCACAGGCAAGAGTCGCACGCATCGACACCGACACCATGCGCCGTAAAAACGCCCTGCGTGAAACCCTGCAAAAATTTCGCCAACGCAAAATCGACATCATCATCGGCACCCAGATGATCGCCAAAGGCCTGCACTTCCCCAATGTCACGCTCGTTGGTGTGCTCAACGCGGACCTTGGCCTGCACGTTCCCGATTTCCGCGCCGGTGAGCGCACCTTCCAGCTGCTCACCCAGGTCGCAGGTCGGGCAGGACGTGGTGAGCTTGAAGGAGAAGTCATCATTCAGACCTACACACCACACTCCCCCTCCATTCAGTTTGCCCGCCATCACGACTTCTGCGGCTACGCCGATCAGGAACTCGACTTCAGAAAACAATTTGGTTACCCCCCCTACACCCACTGTGCGGTGATTCAGACACGCTCCACCCACGAGCGGCGCGCAGAGTTCACCCTTCAAAACCTCCATAAACGGCTCAAAAAAAGCCTGCCTGCAGGCATGGTGCTGCACGACCCTCTACCTGCCCCCATCACCAAGGCGCATGGACAATACCGTTTCCAGCTCATGATGCTCGCCCCCTCAGCCCGCCTACTCTCCCACCATATCAGCAGCATCCTCGCCCAGACCCCTCCACCAGAAGACGTCACCATCATCTTCGACATGGACGCCATGGGATTCTA
>CAWVVN010000124.1:0-5188 GCA_963933605.1 uncultured Verrucomicrobiales bacterium | reverse complement strand
ACAAGCGAGCGGTATTGGATGCCGCTGTTGATGAGGCCGGTTTTGTGGTCGCCGCTGATACGGAAAAGGCAGCGGAACTCGAAGTCGCCGTATTCCTTGGTGGTGCCGAGGAATGTGTTGCTTGGTATTTTGTTTTGGCCGTCACCAGAAATAATGGCTCCATCAATGACTGACCACTTTTTGGCGAATGCCGGGTTGATGGTTTTCCAGCCGGTGAGTGTTTTGCCATCGAACAAGCTGGTGGTTTGTTGCGGAGTCTGGGCGTGCAGACCCAGTGTGGACATTGCCAAGACGAGGATGGTGATGAGTTTCATGATTAACAAAAATGATTATTAGACGTCGAAATCAAAGACGACGAGGCGCTCGAGCCGTGGCTGAACGAGGTCGACGACTTTGAGATGATCGGGGTGGGGCAGGTAGGCGTCTCGGCACTCGGGGGTGTCGAAGGTCATGATGAATCCGTGGGTGAATCCGTCGTTGAGGCCTTCGTCTGATTTGTAAGGGCCGTGCTCAACGCTCTGTAAGCCGGGGATCTTGTTTTTGAGATCAACGAGGGCGGCAAAAGATTCGTCGATTTGCTCGTCGGTTACGTCTGATTTGAAATGGAATACTCCGAAGTGTCTGGTCATGATATGATTGGTTTCTAATTGAGGTTACGGCGGTAGGTGATGAAATTTATCCCCATGTGAATATCTGATATCCACATGGTCATTGCTGGTTGATTTTGATCAGCTCGAGTAGCTTGTGTGCGGCTGCTTTGGCGAACACCTCACTGTTGATTTCTTCATCAAAATCGATGACTTCAACCTTGGCGTGCTGGTGGATGGCTGCAAAGAGTGCCTGGTCAGCTATGGGGTCGTAAAAGGCTTGCCCCTCCGCGGAAATAATACTGACGGTTTTGAGTGGGTTCAGAATAGCCGTGGGCGCCGGATTGGCATTGGCTTTTTCGGAAATAATTTTTCCTAACTCAGCACATTCCTCGGGGTTAGTGCGCATGAGGGTGACCTGGGGGTTGTGAATGTAGAACAGGCGGTCGGCAAATTGCTCGGGCACGGTGTCACGCTCGCCAAAGTTGGCCATATCGAGACATCCCGGGGAGATGACAGCGGGAACCTTGGCCTTGCTCATGGCGTCCATGCGGGTTGGGCCTGCACTGAGGGTGGCGCCGGTGAGCTCGTCCGCCCACTCGGTGGTGGTGATGTCTAAGACGCCAGATACCATGCCGCTCTCGATGAGGGACTCCATGGTTTTTCCTCCGGTGCCAGTGGCATGGAAAATGAGGACTTCATAGCCGGCGTCTTCGAGCACTTTAGCTGCGATGTTAATGCAGTCGGTAGTGTTGCCGAACATGCTGGCCACAATGAGAGGCTTATTTTCTTGGGTGTCGATTTCTGTTTCGACCATGCCGCAAATGGCGCCTGCCGCGCGGCTGAAGATGACTTTGGAAATGGAGTTGAGCCCAGCAACGTCGACGATGGAGGGCATCATGGTGATGTCTTTAGTGCCCAAGTAGTGGGCGGTGTTGCCACTAGCGAGGGTTGAGACCATGAGCTTTGGGAAGCCTATCGGCAAGGCGCGCATAGCAGCGGTGCCTAGGGCTGTGCCACCGCCGCCGCCAAGTGAGATGACGCCATCTATTTTTTTATCCGCTACGAGTTGGGCAAGTAGAACGGGTGCCGCTTTGGACATGGCGACCACACATTCGCCACGGTCTTGTTGGTCGATTAGTGGCTGTAGATCAAGGCCAGCTGCCTTGGCTACTTGGAAGCGTGTGATGTCAGGCGTGACTTGCGGATCTGTGCCGGTGCCTAAGTCGATGAGCACAGGTGTGTGCCCACGCTTGTGGATAAGGTCTGCGACAAAGGCGTGCTCGTGGCCTTTGGAGTCGAGGGTGCCGATCACTGCAATGGTCGCCATGGGTAGCTTGGAATTAGAATTTACGTTTGACCGGGATAGCCTTGAACTGCTTGGTGAGTGCTGTCAGTGGCTCTTCGACGGCCATACGTTCGAGGCTGGATGCTCCGACAAAGCCAACAGCATCGGTGTGCTCGTTCACATAAGCGGCGTCTTCTGGCTTGAGGATAGGTCCGCCGTGGCTGAGCACCATGACGTCTTTATTGACGGAGTGGGCAGCCTCACAAATAGACTGAGTAGCGGAGACGGCATCTTCTATTCCTACGGTAGCATCGGTAACTCCAATGGAGCCGCCTACCGTGCATCCGACGTGGGCAATGATGACATCAGCTCCAGCCTCTGCCATGTTCTTGGCTTCGTCGGCAGTGACTACGTAAGGCATGGTGAACATGCCCATCTTGTGAGCGAGTGCGATCATATCGACTTCCTTCTGCACGCCCATGCCGGTTTCTTCCAGCGTTTGGCGGTAGTGGCCGTCAACAATGGTGTGGGTGGGGAAGTTGTTCACGCCACTGAAACCCATGTCCTTGACCTGGCCGAGGAAGTGCCACATGCGCCGTCTCGGGTCGGTGGCGTGCACACCACAAATCACAGGGATTTCTTCAACGACGGGCAGGACTTCAAATTCACCGATCTCCATGGCGATAGCATTGGCATCACCGTAGGACATAAGGCCCGCTGTGGATCCAGCACCGGCCATGCGAAAGCGGCCGGAGTTGTAGATGATGATGAGGTCAGCACCTCCTTTTTCGATGAATTTAGCACTGATGCCAGTGCCTGCTCCGGCGGCGATGATGGACTCTCCTTTAGAGAGTGTGTCGCGAAGCCGCTCGATCATTTCGTTGCGTGTGTAGGGGTTTCCTACTCCTGTCCATGGGTTTGGCATATTGATTTATTGTGTTTCCGTCCTTAGTTTTAGGTTGATAGATTATCATTGCAATAAAGATCAAACCACTACTACATATCACAGATGCACATTTGTGAGAGGTGTGTGTTATATTAACATTGTGTCAGAGAATGCATCCAAAGTCAGTCGAAAGATACGGCACAATATCCGTGATCTTTCTGAAGATGTGCACCGACTTGGTGAGAATACCGAGGTGAAGGTGGTGGTGGCGGACGACTCTGATCAGCGTGATTGGCTTGCAGGTGCCTGTATCTGCCCTCTGCTTGCCCAGCATCAGATTGCGCATACTGGAATCATGTCAGCGGAGTCTGGTTTGGAGGTCATAAGGGCGGATCAATCGGGATCCTATTTCATGGCCTGTATTGATGGTGAAGGTGAGGTGCTAGTCAATGGTGGGTGGAAAAAGTTAAAGCCAGGTAATGCCTGCTTACTGCCTCCCTTTGTGCAAAATGCGCTTCGTTCTGTGCCAGGAAAGTTATGGAGCTTTGTGTGGGTGCGATATGTGGAATCGAGGGACGTGGTTCCAATCGCAACTTCTCGATCTCCAGTCCAAGGTAAGTTTAATGATGTCTCTCTGAAGGCCGCGGTGGAGGGCTTGTATGCAGAGTCTCAGTCATCAAATACACCATCTGCCTTGAGCCAATGGACGGAATTGATTCACCAATACGTTTTGAAGTTTGCCCAGCCTGAGCATAGTGATGACCGCTTGTGGAAATTATGGACCAAGATAGAACAACATTTGGAATATCCATGGACATTAGCAGAATTGGCGGATGCGGCCTTTATGAGCCCAGAGCATCTTCGCCGTTTATGTAAAAAAGAATTAGGGCGAAGTCCTATTCAGCATCTGACCTTTCTGCGGATGAAGCATGCCAGGCATCTTCTGGGCACGACAGATGATAAGGTAGAGGTGATTGCACGCGCTGTCGGTTACGAGAGCCCCTTTACTTTTTCAAACACCTTTAAAAAGTGGGTGGGCTGGCGGCCCTCGGAGCTGCGTTAGCTTGGCTCTTGTCTATGTGAGGGGAGCGTTGTGGACGTAGTCTATGGTTTTAAAAAAGCCCCAGGGCTCATTGCGCAAGGCAGTGGCACGGGGGCTTTAGTGGAGAGGGGGTTTTGATGATTACCTATAATAAGGTCCGGGGTCTGGTTCCTATCTTTTGCGGCGCAGCATCAGAGCGAGACCTCCAAGGCCTAAGAGGGCGGTTGAGCTAGGCTCGGGAACCGCGTAGGCTTCGAGCACGAGGTCACTACCGCTGAGCACAATCTGCCAGTCCCATGATGGGCCGTTGGAGAAGCCGCTTGAGTCGAGGATAAAGTCTGCGGCATCAAAGCCGGTGATTCCTGCCGAGGCAGTGGCAATAATGAAGCTGTAATCTACGTTGCCGTCTCCTTTGCTCCAGCTGTCAAAGCCATCTGCATCGCCCACGCTGTTGCCCAGTGTTAGTGAGTCAATGTCGATGGTGAATCCACCGGCGCTTAGATCGAGAGTAAGTGCTCCGGTGATATCGAGCCAGTCCCAGCCGGGATCATCGCCTTTAAGCCCGCCACTGTCATTGATCTCCCAAAGATAAGTACCACCAGTTTCCCAGGTCTGGTTACCTGTAATGGCCGTTCCCGGTGAGTTACCTGGGCTGATGATGCCACCGAGGCTGATGGTCATGGAGCTACTAGTGATATCGACATCATCGGCAATATTGAGAGTTCCACCTTCAACGATGAAAGCACCTGTGCCCGTGTGCGTGTAGCTGCTGGCGAGAGAGAGGGTTCCTTCACTGACGGTGGTATCCCCTGTGTAACTTCCTGTTCCTGTAAGCTCCATGGTGCCAGCACCGGTCTTAGTGAGGAAAGAAGCACCTGAGGCGTCAACTATGCTAGCTGTGACCAGTAAGTCGGTGCCGCTGCCGGCCACAGAATCCGCGACATTGAAGGTACCGCCGCCGCTCTTACTTCCGACCGCTAATCCGCTGATGGTGGAAAGCGCGCTTCCACCCACGGTCACGTCGCCATTGAAAATCCAGTTTCCTTGAAACCACGAGGCCCCGGAGGATGTCAGGGTGCCGCCGTTGAGCGTTATGGCACCGGTGCTGCCGATGTTGTGGGCGTTGTTGCCTGTGCTGTCCGTTGAGAGCGTGCCGCCCTCGTTCACGGTGATCGCTCCCCCAAGCGAGTTAAAGGCATTGGTAGCCACCGATAACGTGCCTCCGTTGTTCACGGTAAGGCCGCCGTTGCCGATCCTGCCACTACCTGTAAGCTTCAAGGTGCCACCGTCGACGGTGGTGCCGCCGCTGAAATTGTTGTTAGCGGTGAGAATCACTTCTCCGCCATTGCCACCGGCCTTCTCATCGATGGTGAGTGCCCCAGTGC
>CAWVVN010000123.1:0-5278 GCA_963933605.1 uncultured Verrucomicrobiales bacterium | reverse complement strand
TCGGCCATACCTTCGGCCACATCTTCGGGATTGCTATGGACGATGGCGTGGGCGGCGGCTTTCTCTTCCGTGCTAGGTAAACGGGTTAGGATTTCCTGGTAGGCCCAATCGATGGCGAGGTTTGAATCTTTTTTTAACAAGCGATGGAGTGGCTCCAACGAGCCGACTCGGGACGCCTCGTGAGTCATGCGACCGTTGAGCATCATGAGTTGTTGACGCAGTGAGGAGGACTTATCCCGAAATTCACCCAGCCCAGTGCGTGCCGGCTGGCCAAAGACCCTCAAAAAGTGTGCAGGCGGGGCCGGGGTGGCCATACGCATGGCGCTGTCAAAACGTGGGTTGTCATCCACCGTTTCGGTGATCGTCTCGGTTTTGTATTTCATCACCTTACGTTGCTCATCCTTTTGCATCGTGGCCATTTTCTCTGCCTTGATCTGCTCGTCAGACTTTTCCCGCATCGATACGAGTTCTATTTGCTCATTGCTGCTAAGGATGGAGGCGAAGTCGATCTTCAGTGACGACTCGAGGTCGTAGCCGTCAACGCGCGTGGCCGGTTGCTGCGCCACCATCGTGGCTTTGCCCCCCTCCCCCCTTTGATCCTTCATCATCGTGAACTCTCCGGTCGGCACCTGAATTTTGCGGGATGTCTGTTTCTTGTTTGCGCCTTGTGGCCATTTAAAGTCCTCAAGGTGCCCGGCCACCACGATGCTGTCATAGAGAACCTCGCCAAGCATACGGCGGGATGGGGCAGCAGAGAAATTCAACTCGCTCTTTTTGCGCAACTTGATGGAGGTGCCGGCGGGCAGGGCAGAACGTTGGTAGGTTTCGGAGAGGGTGATGATGTGCACCAGAGTCCGGAGATCATAGCCACTGGCGATGAACTCTTGCGCGAGGAATTCGAGTGTCGATGGATGATGGAGCCCACTGTAGTCGGAAAAATTGTCGAGCGGTTCGACAAAGCCATGCCCGATAAGCTCCGCCCAAACGCGGTTCACGAAAGCCCGTGAAAAATAGTCGTTACGCGGATCGGTGATGAGTTTGGCCAGTTGATTGCGTAGATCACTCGAGCGGTAGATGTCGCCATGAACATTGAGCCTTAGGCTTTCTTTTTTGGCTTCTTCCAGCACCGGATCGCTGGCACGGCCGACATTCGGCTCGACCGCATCCAGCAAGGCATCGAGGGAAGTGGCGTCATCATCCGTGGAGTTCTCCCGCTCTCGGGCGAGACGGCTAGCTTCAAAACGCTGAATATGGTGGGGAGGTTTTTCAAAGTCGCCCATTTGGCCTTTTTGAAACGGGAAGCGCGGCATGACCGGTTTACGTTTATTCCGCTCGGCCTTGTCCTCGGGTGGCCAGAGCACCATCATGTTGTCCCCTTCCGTCGCATAGACTATTCCCCCTCGGCGCCGACTCTCTACTTTTTTGGTTTTACCGAAGAAGGCAGCAAGATCATAGAAATCCTTCTGAGACCAGTCATCGAAGGGATGATCGTGACACATCGCGCAGCCGATCCGCACCCCAAGGAAAATCTGTGACGTGGCGGCAGCCAGTTCCATCGGCATCGCCTCATCACCCAGGATGTATCCGACCGCCGGATTCAAATTGGCTCGGCCCGAGGCACTGATAAGCTCTCGAACCAGGACATCGTAGGGTTTCTTCTGCTCGATGGACCCGTGGATGTAGGCGAGTAATTGATTGCCTCCGGTGACGCTGGAGCGAACCCGCAACATATCGGCCATGAAGATCGTCCAACGGTCCGCAAAGCGCGGGTGTGCGGTGAGTTTGTTGATAAGCTTCGTCCGGCGCTCCTCACCCCAGCCTTCATACTCCCGGACTTCCTTCACCGTCGGGATTCGCCCAATAATGTCGATCGTGGACCGCCGTAGAAAAGCTGCATCGTTGATTATTCCTGTGGTGATTACCCCAGTATCCTCATTTTCGCGCCGCAGAAGATCGTCGAGCATCGCCGCCGCCTGGCTAGTTGAGACCGGGGGCTTCTTCGGCATGGCGACTCGTTTGGGGGCTTCAGGCTTCCGCTCGCTAAGGGTTACCCCCTTGGGCCAGTTTGCGCCGGCTTTCACCCAGGCATCCAGCAGCGCGACCTCCTCGGGCGTCAAGGCCTGGCCTTCATCAGGCATCACACCTTCGTCAATCGGGCGCAGGTGGATCCGCACCAAAAGCTCACTCTTTACGGGATTGCCCGGCACCAGGGCGTCGGCCGTTTCCCCACCCTCCAGGAGTTTCTCATAGGTATCCATTCGCAGCCCCCCCTTGACCTTCGATGCGTTATGACAGCGCACGCAATTGCTTTCGAGGATAGGTTGAATCTGCTCCCGAAAGTCAGGGGCATCAGCAAAAACGGGCACAGCTATCGTTAGAAAGCTCAGAACGCGAATGATGAAATGTGAGTGTCTCAAGGACTGCTATAGCTGAAAATTTCTTTTTGATTGAGATAGTTGAGCGTCATCGTGTTGTGGGATCAAGATGAGCCAGGATAGTTATCAACTTTCCGTCTAAGTATTGACTGAATAAGAAAAAAAAACCGAGTAAAATCGCTGGGAATTAGGCACTCCTAGTATTGAGCGCTCTCCTTAGACCTTGTCGCAAACCCAAGCCTGAATTGCCTCCCTTTCGTCTTTCAGGAGCGTTATTTGGGGCGGTAGGGCTGGATTATGCTGGCACTGCGCTAGTTTCGCAAAATCCTCCTCGGGATTTTGCCTGACTTAAATATCCCACGATGCGCGGGGCTGCGCTGTGCGCTCGAACTGAAGTTCTCATCCAGCCCTAAAATCTTTCACCCCAGCCCTCGGGGAGGGCTGGGGTGAAAGATGGTGGGCAGGGAAGGATTGCCTTCGCTCCGCTTAGGCTGTGCTAGTTTCGCAAAATCCTCCTCCGGATTTTGCCGATACTGACTTGCCGTGATACACGGCACTGCGTCGTGCGCTCGAACTACGTTCTCATCCATCCACCCTGTAAACCATTACTCCCCAGTCCTCACAAGGAGGACTGGGGAGTAATGGTGGGCAGGGAAGGATTCGAACCTTCGTACACTTACGTGAGCAGATTTACAGTCTGCCGCCTTTAACCACTCGGCCACCTACCCATAAAGGTTTTATCCTGACCGGAGGTTATCCCGGCCAGCATCTCTTGCGAGGCGGGGAGTTCTTACGTCTCCCCGAGTGTGCTGACAAGTGAAAAATGGTGAATTTTGTGCTCTATGAGTAGAGACTCTTGACTGGCTTTCCATCTTTGCCACCAATTTTAAAGGGGCGACCAGATGGGGAGAGTAACACACTGGTGGTATCAATGCCCATACCATGGGCGATCGTAGCATTGAAATCCTCGGTTGAAACCTTGTCCTCTTTAACGCTGTTACCATCAGCATCGGTGCTGCCGTATACCATGCCACCTTTGATACCACCACCGGCTAGCAATGAACTGTAGGCACGTGGATGATGGTTCCTCCCGTTTTTGCGATCGCCGTGAATTTCTGGTGTTCGACCAAATTCAGTGCTCAGGGCAACAATCGTCGTATCAAGAAGTCCTTTTGCTTCAAGGTCGATTAATAGATTGGCATAAGCCTGATCTAAAACGTTGCAGCGAGCCTCTACAGCCGTGAAGTTATCATAGTGAGTATCCCAGCCGCCTAAGCCCACCTCAACGTATCTTACACCATGTTCCACTAGGCGCCTTGCTAACATGCAGCCCTGTCCAAAGGCGTGCTCACCGTAAGCTTCACGCTCTGCCTTAGGCTCATCTCTGATATCAAAGGCCTTAAGGTCTTCACTCTTCATCAGGCGAACGGCTTCATCGTAGAGCTCGTCGTAAGCAAGAGCTTCGGTATTGTTATGCTTACTGTGAAATTCCTTATTCAATGCATCGGCCAGCTTCAGGCGACGATCAAAGTCTTCAACACTAACCGATCCTGCGATCGTGCTGTCTTTCAAGCCTTCGTCAGGCCTGCCTAGCGGTACACCTCCATACTTGACCCCAAAAAATCCGGGAGAAGCATGCCCAGCACCCGTGCCAACGGTGACAAACCCAGGAATTTCTGTATTTTTACGACCTTTAACCTTCATCACCCATGCCCCCACCGTCGGGTGCGTAATCGTTGCACGAGGCGCATAATTTCGATGCAGCATATATTGACCACGAAAATGGTCACCATTCTGATTACTCATTGAGCGAATCACGCAAATCTTGTCCATGACCGCCGCTGTTTTGGGTAGATATTGACTGATTTGAATCCCATCCGCACTCGTTCCAATGGCATTCACTGGGCCCTGAATTTCTTTATTTCCAGGCTTCACATCGAAGGTGTCAATATGACTCATTCCCCCCGACATATTGAGAAAGATAACTGCTTCAGCAGCTTGGCTTTTGCCCCCCGTCTGGGCCATGGCCTTACCTGCCAAACTGGCTCCCAACATCGGGGAGAGTCCTACGCCAAGATAAGTTTTAGCAGCGTTTGCCATGAACTGACGACGAGTCAGCTCATCCGTTTTATTGAGATCAGATTTCATAAGTTTGTAGGTTGGGTTGATTTGTTAACAATAAATGTGGGTTATGGGACAAAAATAAATTCCCGAGAATTGACTAAAGCTGAGACAATGTTGCGGTAGCCTTTTCTTTCTCGCTCCTCAACCTCGGTTTCCATGAGCTGCATTTCGCTCTCACTGGGCGCACGAGACAAAATTCCGTAGAAAAGAGCACGGATGCGGTCCTTCACACTGCCCTCAGAAAGCTCGTAGATATGAGCATCACGATTGGCGACTACAAGCTTCTCAACAGCACCATTCATCATTGATAGCACTTGAGTGGTGTTGGCTTCTTTGATGGCTGAGTCCAGCAACAGTCGGTCTGACTGACCAAACATTTGTAAAACGTGACCATTAGGTGCAGGTGAACGCAGCTCGGATGCTCGTGCAATACCTTTCAAGGCCCCACCGTTGTTGGTTTTGGACATCATCTCCATGCTCATATCCTTCTCCATCTTGTCCATCTTCTCCATCGACTTAGCCTTAGGCCCAATTGTCTCCCCGCTTTGCACACGGTCGAATAATTTGTCGGCATACTTTTTAAATTCTTTGGGGTCTGTGATCGCTATAATTTCACTTTGAAGTGTCTGCATATCGAGCTTAGCCTTGCCATACTTGACATACTGAGACTTTCCGCGAGTTGGCAATTTATCAGGGTTGCCAGCGACTAAGGTGACAAGAGAGTCCCAGTATTGCTCGGCGCTCATTCGGTCAATTTTACGACCGTCAAAGATAGGTTT
>CAWVVN010000122.1:0-5292 GCA_963933605.1 uncultured Verrucomicrobiales bacterium | reverse complement strand
TGCAAAGCAGTTGCAATGGAGTATTCCACAAGCCCCCCATTTTATCAAGCGGCCACCCGATCAGCCGTCCAATCAATAAGGTAATCGTAGCGTTAGCCTCAAGTTGTCGCTCTCTGAGTTTATAAAAACAGAAAAACTTTAGCTGGTCATCATAGGTCATCGGGCTACAAAGTGCACCTATGGTGCAGCCGGAAATTGAAGGAATGGAAGTCCTTGGCCCCGTCGGAGAGGGGGCTTGCGGCTCCATTTTTATCGCCAGAGACCTAGAGGGAAGCGAGCCCACGCTGCCTGAAACGAAGTGGTACGCCGTTCGTGTCTTCAATGCGATAGCCATCAATCGACCCCTGATTGAGAACATGGTCAGGCGGCTTGACGGCGGCTCCTACCCGAAATCTGTCGTGCCCATCGCATGGAAAGCATCCAAGCAAGGAAGCCGCTGCATGATTATGCCCATGTTGGCAGATGTAGACGAAGAAAAGCTGACCATCGCCATAAGATCCTTACAGGACCGCCTGAACAACTACCCGGAAACGGATGCCTGGCCGGTTGTTGAAAAATTAGCCCGCGCTCTTGGGGAAATGCATCAGCGCAAAATCGCCCATGGCAACCTCAAGCCGGGTAATATTTTCTTTAACCAAGACGACAGCCTATGCCTGACGGATTTTGCTATGGGGCAAATGCCAGGGGTGAGCATGCTGCCATTCACCGACGCGTTGCTTTACGCGCCCCCCGAGCAACTCCGTGAGCCGGACGGCTACCTCGAAGGCAAGGGCTACGCCTGGGATAATTATGCCTTTGCGGTCATCGCCTTTCGCTTATTAACAGGGAAGTTTCCACGCTGTGAAGCGACCTTTCACAAAGTGGCACCAAAACCTGGCGAGAGCCACGTCACCGGCATTGAGGCCGATGTTCTGAAAATTGCAGAACGGCTTGAACATCGTGAACTGGAGGGCTGGAGCAGTGAAGCTGCGGATGCACTCGAACGCAAACGGCGCGGGATCATTCAAAAATGCTTATCTCTGAATCCAGAGGATCGCTACAGCGACATGACTGAGGTTCTCAGAGCATGGGATGATATTGACGCTGATGCCAGAGCCGCCGATGAAAAAGCTGGGCTGCTCAAACGTGCCCGACTCAGTAAATTGGCCATGGTGGGCTCGCTCGTGTTGGCCACGCTATGTGTTTTCGTCTGTATTGTGCTGTCAGGTCTTTTAGCCGTTCAAAAAATAAACCGCAGCTCAGATTTGAAGCGCTTCAACGAGCTGGTAATGACCTTAGAACAGGAGAGCACCGGAGCCAAAGCCAAGGAATTTAGGGCGATCAAGGCCAAGCGAGATACCGAGACAAGTCGGCAAACCCTGCAACAACAAGCCGCAGCATCTAAAGCCAGTCTCCGCAACCAACTCAATGCCCTCAGCATTACCAATGACCATCTTGTCGAGTGGCTGATGCGAACCACCAATAAAGATTTTCCCGAACTCCTAGCAACCGACCCTACCAGTGAACTCATTGCTGATGAACTCCGCGGGCTGCTCAAGCTCATTGAAGGAGATAACCAGGCCGCCTCCATACGGGTAGCCGTTCTCATGCAGCTCGCTGAATTAGAAATTCATCATAACAGAACCTCGGCAGCAGATACCTTGATTGACCAAGCTGAAATTGCAGCTTCCGAGCTGACCGCACAAACAGATGGATTTGCTGCACGTCTAGCGCGAGCACGTCTTATCTGTTTACTTCAAGCATTTGATCATAAAGACCTCAAACTGGCTGAAAGCATCTTACCGAAAGCCCGCAAAAATATCGATTCCATCTCTGGCGGCGATGCCAATCAGGTTCGCCGAATCAATGCTGTCATGCAAATCATTGACGGCTCCATGATCGAGGATACCAAGCCAGCGATGGCGCTGGAGCATTTCCAACTCGCCCTCAAAGATCTTGAAGGCGTGCATCAAGCACTGCCAGAACATATCGCCATTCGCTCCAGGATCTCACACTACGCGCTAAAATCGGCAGCCATTGCAGAGAGCCTCGACCTCTTTGATGATGCCACAAAATTGCGCAGTGAAGCGGCGGGCCACCTCCGCTCGATTTTGAAAAAAAACCCAGAGCTCAAGGTCGCCAAAATCGACCTCGCTAAAATCGAAATTCTATCCGCGGAATCAGATATGCGTGCTGGTAATGACACCCAAGGAGCCGCAAAGCTCAAGGTCGCCGAAGCTCTCCTCGCCGGATTATCAACTGATGATATTAGCCCAAATGGAGTCTCCATGCAGATTGCTACAGCCATGGGCCTGCGCTCTATATTATTGCGTGATCTTCGCAGAACAACCGATGCGGCAAAATTACTCGACCAAGCCATTAACATGGCCAGTAAAATCGTTGAAGCATACCCTCAAGCTCGCGAACCGATCTATAGACTGGCTGTTTTGCACTGGCAGCGTGCTGGCCTGTTTGGCGATGCTCGTGATACCAAGAATGAGCTAATACAGGGCAAGGCCGCTGCGGAATTAATGCAACAATTACTCAAACAAGGCAGCAACCAACGAGAAATCGAGCTGCGCCGATCCCTTGCCTACCTCTATGGGGATCTCGGCCATACGGCACAAAATAAAGGTTTGAAGTCTGATGCGGTCGCCTTTTACAAGAATGCTACCACGATGTGGCAAAGCCTGCTCGAGGTGCATGGCAAAAATCTAGAGTATATGGATGGGTTAAAATGGAGTAAATCATGCTACCAGAGACTTGGCGGCAAGTAACACAAGATGACATTCCCCAACTTCGCTCTTCACACCGCCTCAATTCGATCTAATATCGAGCAGCTAGAAATTATCTAATGCGCTGTTTTTACTCATCGGATCTCGACCTCAAACTGGACCTACCCTCGTCCCATCCTTTCCCCGGCAATAAGTATTCCACAAGCCGGGAGATGCTACTTCAAGGTGGCATCCTAAGGCCGGACGAAATCATTGATGTCTCGCAGACCAACTTGCACATCCTCAAGCGTGTTCACGACGATCAGTATCTGTCCAAAATCTATTACGGCAAACTTGACCGGAAAGAACAGCTCGCACTCGGGCTTCCTGCAAACCCTCAGCTCTACGCTCGATGTGCCACTGAGGCCGAGGCGACCCGTCAAACCTGCCATGCCGCGCTGGCAGAAGGAGTTGCCGTCTGCCTAGCGGGAGGCACTCACCATGCCTTTAAACAGCACGGCGAAGGTTTTTGCGTCTTTAATGATGTTGCGATAGCGGTTCGTGATCTCCAGGAACATCAACCAGGTATTCGCATCATGATCGTCGATACCGATGCTCACCAGGGCAATGGCACCAATAGCCTACTGCAAGACGATCCGCGGGTATTCACCTACTCCATTCATGTTGGTCAGACCGCATCGACTACCAGCAAGGTGCAAGGATCCATGGACGTTGAGACCGTTCGCTATGTAGAGGGAGACATGTATCTCAAGCAGCTATTTAGCACGCTTGCCAGTGCCCTCGATGTTTTCAATCCAGACCTTGTCATATGGGTTGCTGGTGCGGACAACCACTCCAACGATTTATTGGGCACCATGATGCTCAGTGTCTCTGATATGAAGCGCCGTGATGACACCATTATCCGAGCCTTCCTTAGAAACCGTATCCCGCTCGCGATTCTTTATGGCGGCGGCTACAACCGACATCCTGGACTCACTGCCAAGCTGCATCGCAATACGGTGGCCTCCGCCAAAAAAATCGCTGCTGAGTTTGGCAAACGCTAGCTTTCTTTCATGCCTACTAAAACCATCTGGATGACCGGTTGCACATCGGGCCTAGGTAGAGCACTGGTCGATGAATTTACTGCGGCTGGGCACACCGTGGTAGGTTGTGGTAGACGCAGAGAGCTTATCGAGCAGCTCCAGCATGCCCTCCCCTCTCCCCACTTTTTCTCATCCGTTGATGTTGCCGATGACGACCAGGCGGAGCAGTTCTGCCGTGAGGCCTATGAGGCGACGGGGGCTCCCGATCTGCTGCTTAACAATGCCGCCACCGTCAACGAGCCAGCCCCGCTCTGGGAAATCTCGGCGGAAGAGTTTGACCGAGTCACTGCCATCAATATCAATGGCACCGCCAACATGATCCGCCACGCCGTGCCCATGATGATTGAGCGCGGTAAGGGCATCATCGTCAACTTGTCATCTGGTTGGGGGCGCTCGACCTCGCCCAAGGTTGCCCCTTACTGTGCCAGCAAATGGGCCATCGAGGGGCTCACCCAGGCACTTGCCCAGGAACTTCCCCGCGGGCTTGCTGCCATGGCGCTCAACCCCGGCGTGATCAACACCCGTATGCTGCAAACCTGTTGGGCTGAACACGCTGACAGCTACGAGGATGCAGAGAGCTGGGCAACAACAGCAGCCCCTTTCCTGCTGAGCCTCAAAGCATCCCAAAATGGCCAGGCTCTGACCGCCCCCTAGGACCTATTTTATGAGCCAATTGAAACTTTACTCATTTTCTTAAAAAAATGTACTTGCCCGCGTGACGGTATTGTGTTGAATTCCCGCCCCGCACGGTGCGCATGGTGTGCCCCGTCGATATTTAGCAATCCAAGCAACCCCAAGGAGTATTCCCATGGCCTACGCAGTTTTCAAAACAGGTGGTAAACAATACCGCGTCCAAGCAGGTGACAAACTAGACGTCGAGAAAATCGATGCCGAAGTTGGTTCCGAAGCAAAATTTGATGAGGTTCTCCTCGTAAATGATGGCACTGCCACCACAGTAGGCACGCCTACTGTAGCAGGCGCTGCAGTCACCGCCAAGGTAGTCGAGCAGTTCCGCGGCAAAAAGGGCGTCGCATTCAAATTCAAGCGCCGCCAAGGTTACCACAAAACCAAAGGCTATCGCCGTCACCTCACCAAACTGGAAATCACCAGCATTAGCTAATTATAGCTTCCTCATAATCTCAACCACCTAGAACAATGGCTCATAAGAAAGGACAAGGTTCCGTTAAAAACGGTCGCGACTCACGCAGCAAGCGTCTTGGCGTCAAAAAATTTGGCGGCGAGAAAGTTGTCTCCGGCAACATCATCATCCGCCAGCGCGGCACCAAGTGGCACCCAGGCAACAATGTCTACATGGGTAAGGATCACACCATCCATGCACGTGTTGATGGCAACGTCTACTTCGATAAGGATGGCCGTCGCGTCAACGTAAAGCTTGCTGAAGCAGTCTAGAGCATCACCAAGCAAACTTTCAAAACAAAGCCCAACCGGATATCCGGTTGGGCTTTTTGTTGCTTCAGTGACAAAGCAAAGTCAGT
>CAWVVN010000121.1:0-5361 GCA_963933605.1 uncultured Verrucomicrobiales bacterium | reverse complement strand
GATGTTGGGTTGCAGTCCTTTCAATGACGGTGCGGCCTTAGCTTCAGACGCAAAAGTATTTGAGCCAACAAGCGAAGCCCCAATAGCCAATGCTAAAATTAACAGCGTGTGTTTATTCATTGTTTTCCTTTTGCTGTTTTCGTGGCCAGCGCAAGCTGACTTGCTGAAGCCAGTGCCGGGCTCAGCTTATTTCTTTCTGCCTTTTCTGTTCACCCGGCTCGCTGGAACATCTGGATCAATTCCCAGACCCTCTTTCTCCAACAATGGTTGCAGCGCTTGGGCCCAGGCTGCGTATCCGGCAGGGATCAAATGCACCCCGTCTTTGCTATAATACGCTTCAATCTGCTGATCTTGATCATCGAGAAACGTGGCATTCAGATCCACATGAAACACATGCTCGTTGTCGGTCAGTTGCGGCAGCATGGCATTGATCGCCATCACCCGGTCATTCGCGGCCTGTGGACCGCGGGGAAAGACAGAGAAAACCATCAGTTTCGACTCCGGCAGACGCGTACGCACTTCGGCCACGATAGCCTGGATCCCAGCAAAAACATCCCTGGGTTTGTCCGGAGTATGCTCTCCTTTAGCGGGTCTTAAATTATTGGTGCCGATCAAGAGCGTCACCAACTTGGGCGAGATCCCGTCAAGTGCGCCATGCTGAATGCGCCACAGAACATGCTCAGTACCATCTCCGGGAAAGCCAAGGTTCAGGAGATTACTGCCCGCGAACGTGCCTTTATAATCTCTACCCCAAGCGTGAGTGATCGAGTCACCAATCATGACCCAGTCGACCGGGCCGGCTTTTGCCTCCGCAAGCTTCTCTTCGTGTAGCTTTGAGAATTTCCTCAGACCTGATTTCGCAGGGATTACCGTCTTGGGTTGATCTCCGGCAAATGCCGCAGGAATCAACATGGATGCTAACAGTCCCGCACATATTGTTTTTTTGAATCTCATGGTTGTATGCTCTTTTTAGTTTTTATTGTGTCCCTTGAATCCTAATGATGCATCGAGAACCTTACCCAAACGAACGGGGGTGTGAGCCTGCTTTGCATACTTTTTCATCTTCTCAATGATCTCAGGGTATTGGGCTGCTACATCGTGGAGTTCTTCGATATCCTTGCTCAAATCATAGAGCTCAAAGGGCGCCTTGTTGGAAGGCTTAATCGCTTTCCAGTTATTCATGCGCAGAGCAATGCTCTTACTGCTTTCCCAATATAGGTACTCATGCTGTTCCTGCTTGCGCCCAGCCTTCTCTGCCCCGAGCAAGGTCGGCACAATGGATATACCGTCGCTGTCTTTTCGTGGTATTGCTCCCGTGATTTCTGCGATTGTCGGCATAACATCCGGGAAGTAGCCCAGGTGGTCGGAAACCGAACCGGCTTTTATTTTACCTGGCCAGCGAACGATAAAGGGAATCCTGATACCTCCCTCATAGAAATCGCCTTTGCCGCCCCGGAATCTCTCGCCGGTTTTAGGGTTCAGGTTGGGTGCGAGGAAACCATGCGGATGATTTTCGTTTGCGAAATAAGTACGCCCACCGTTATCGCCAGATACAAAAATGATCGTATTGTCGTCGATCTTTAACTCCTTCAGCAGGGCAATGATTTCACCTATCTGGCGATCGACCATTTCCACCATGGCAGCGTACATTTGCGCGTCCTGTTCACCCTTCTCGTTGGCAGCATCCCACTGCTTGTCCTTGTATTTCTGCCAGGCAGGATCATCCAAAGGCATTCCCCAGAAACCATGAGGGGGAGTCCAAGGGAGGTAGGCAAAGAAGGGGCGATCTTTATTCTCGCGAATGAACTTAATACTGTCGGCATAGATCAGATCATGCGAATTTATTTTGCCCGTGAGAGGGTTGCCGGTGTTCCCCTCCAGCGGCACCTTCTTGCTGTTGCGGATAAGGTAGTTTGGATAATAGGTGTGGGCATGTTTCTGATTGTAGTAGCCGAAGAATGTATCAAAGCCATGCTTCTCCGGTACCCCTGTAGTACCGGGCTCACCCAGCCCCCACTTGCCGAAGCCACCGGTTGCGTAGCCGACGTCTTTGAGATTGTTGGCTATGGTCACATCATCTGCGCGCAGACAACCTGGGCCCCTGACGGTGGTGTGTCCGGTATGTTGGCCGGTCATGAGTGTGCTGCGCGCAGGCGCGCAGAAACTGGCCGCCGCCAGAAACTGAGTGAAGCGCATTCCTTCGGAGGCTAGTTGATCGATATTGGGCGTCTCTAAGATGGCATGCCCCATCTTCGACCATTCAAAATATCCCCACTCATCCAACAGGATGTAGATGACATTTGGCTTGGTAGATCTTGCATTGATGCTCCCCGCCGGTCGCCCCCCTTCGGGGCTGTCTTGCGACTGTCTATCTCGTTCCACTCGGTTGCCTTCGGTCGTCCGCTGTTCAGCCGCTTGAGAGCGCTTGCCCTGCGAGCCCTCGGCCGCTGCAGCCGAAGAGGGAATGGTGAAGAGTGAATAGTGAATAAGGATGAGCGAGAGAATGCGAAATTTCATGTGGCTTTTATGGGTTATTTTCATGTGACTTTTATGGGTTATAATACCTTACTCCGCGTCCTTAGATGCGAAGACTTTGGTGGGCTTGCCTGCTTTCAGACTCATGCCCACCGTTGTGCCGTCATAGCGGACTTTCAGTAATGGAATGTCATGATCCGCGCGAAGTTCACAATCAACCAACTCACCATCCTTCCACTCGATGTTCAGTTCCACACCACCGCGTGCTCGCAAGCCGGTGACTTTGCCGGATGGCCAGTTTTTGGGGAGGGCAGGTAAAATGCGAATGAGAGGCTTGGCGTCGAGTTCGCCGCCAGTGGGGTGGGATTGGAGGAGCATTTCGGCGATACCTGAGGTGTAACCGAGGTTCGCCTCGATCTGGAAGAGGTTCTTCTTTCCTCCTTCTCGCGCTGGGCGAAACTGGCTGAGGAGGTTACTGAAGGTGTTATCCTGGAGCATATGGCGGACGAAGGTGGCGGATTGCTCGGCATTCCCGAGGCGTGCCCAGAGGTTAATCTTCCACGCATTTGACCATCCGGTGCTTTGGGCGAGACCGCGTTGCTCTAGCAGAGCTTGTGCAGCCTTAGCCATTTCAGGAGTGTCCTCTGGTGTGATTTCGTAATAGGGATAGAGGCCGTAGAGTGGAGAGATGTGGCGGTGGCCGGGCTCGCGGGTTTCGTAGGGTTTGAGCCATTCCTGGAGGCGGCCTTCGGGGTCGATTTGGTTCGGGGCGATACGGGGACGCATCTCAACAAGTTGTTCGCGGAGGTCTTCATCCAGGCCGAGAATTTTTGTGGCTTTGATGGTATTGCCGAAGAGTTCACGGAGTTGCTGGAGATCAATGGTCGGGCCAGCACAGATGCCACTTTGACCTTTTCCGTCAGGTAAGAGGAAGCCTGTTTCTGGTGAGGCGGAGGGGCCGGTGACGAGCCATTTGTTTCCGGGCTCCTCGTAGAGGTTGTCGATGTAGAACTCACAGCTGGATTTCATGATGGGGTAGACTTTTTTGAGGAAGTCTTTGTCCATCGTGAATGCGTATTGTTCCCAGAGGTGTTCGCAGAGCCAAGCGGCGCCACCGATGTCCATTCCTGCGGGAGAGGTGTAGCCCCAGACATTCGTCAGACGGTGGGCGATCCAGCCCCGGGTGTTGTAATAGGCTTCGGCGGTTTTGGTGCCAGGTTCTACGAGTGAGCCGATGAAGTTGATCATGGGTTCGTTCATCTCGATGAGATTACATGGCATGGTGAGCCAGTAGTTCATTTGGGTATTGATGTTGAAGTGGTAGTCTCCATTCCACATGGTGTGGACTTCCTCTGCCCAGACTCCTTGAAGGTTGGCAGGGAGTTCTCCTGGGCGGGAGGAGGAGATGATGAGGTAGCGTCCCATGTTAAAGAAAAGGGCGGCAAGGGCGGGGTCTTCATTACCTTCTGCGTATTTCTTGAGGCGGACGTCTGTGGCGCAGGCACTATTCTCGGTAGTGGGGAGCTTGATGCTTACGCGTTTGTAATATTGTTGGTGGTCTGCTTGTTGTGCGGAGAGGAGTTGATCAAAGGATTTGTTAGAGGCTTTGTCGAGATCAGCAGTCGTGGCCGCGAGGGGATCGGCGGTGGCGCGTCCTGCGATACCTTGGTAGTCGGTCGCGGCGGCAAAAAGTAGAATGACGTCTTCGGTAGTATCAACTTTGAGAGTGTTGCCTTCTGCTTTGACGCTGCCTTTTGGAGCGATGACGCGGAGGCGGCCGACGTAGTGCATGCCGTCTTTTTCAAAGCCATCATTGAGGTGTCCTGAGATGACGAGTTCGTTGTCATTCACGGCTTCCGTTTTAAATCTCTCTGGGCGATCCATGGAGATCGTGAATTTTTGTGTGCCCGTGAGGCGGGTGACGAAGACTTGGTCCGGGCCAGAGACGAAGTGCTGACGGGTGAACGCCTGTTCGCCACGCTTATAACTGACCGTTCCTAGTCCAGTGCTGAGGTCTAACTGGCGATGATAGTCAGTGATGGGTTCTTTTGTGTCTGCGAAGGAGAGGTGAAGTTTTCCAAGGGTTTGATAGCGTCCAAAGGGGGAGATGCCTGTTCCATATGTGGGGCCATGGTTCACCTTGAAGGCTCCTCTCATGAGCTTTTTAGCCTCGTCGAATTCCTCGGTGCCGAGGTGCTTACGGATTTGTGGAAGGTCTTTGAATCCTCCATGGATGTTGTGTTCGATCTTGGAGCCAGACCAGAGGGACTTGTCGTTGAGAACGATTTGTTCTTGAGTGGGGTCTCCGTAAACCATGGCGCCGAGACGGCCATTACCAATGACAAGTGACTGGGTAAAACTGTTGGCGGGTTGCTGAAACCAGAGTGTGTTGATAGGGTCAATCGCTGGGAGTTTTGCTGTTGCTAATGGTGTTACGACAGTGGCAGTGAGTCTAGGCGTTCCCTGTTTTGAATCTTTTTTGGGTGCCTTCTTTGCCGTATTCTTTGAAGCTTTTTGCGAGGCCTTGTAAGCGGTCTTTTCCTCAGCGCTCAGCGCACCGTCTTTATTAAGATCCTGCGCATCAAAGTGATCACTCCACTGCTGCGGGTCATACGTATTCCCTCGAGACTCGATGTTTTTCTTTTTACCGGTAAGGTATTCGGCCTTTTTTTCTGGCTCGTTTGCTGTTGCAACGAGAACGATTGAAGACGACATGATCGAAGTTAGTATCCAGTTTTTCATGATTAATGTTCGTTATGCTGTGTGATGATTGTTAGCATACTGCTTTATAAGAGGACTCGAACTCTCGTTTTTAACGAAAAATGTAAGCTGTGCCGTTATTAATGAAGCTCTTTCGAGAAATTCGCTGCCTAGAAAAGAGGGTCA
>CAWVVN010000120.1:0-5435 GCA_963933605.1 uncultured Verrucomicrobiales bacterium | reverse complement strand
CCATCATCGCTAAAGCGCTGCGCGCGCAGCCAGGCTGCTAGGTTTCTTTGTCTATCCGTAATCTGCATCGTATCGATCGTGCCGCCAGGCAATGGCGTGCAGTTGCTGACAAACCCGGCCGCATCCAGTGCCACTTGGAAACGAAATATTTGCCCGTATCCCTCCTCAACGACTAATTTATTGGGCAATTCCAACTGATCTCCAGAGATGCGAGATTTCAGCTCATCGCCCGCCAAGACCCTTACCCGGATGACTGGCTTCTCGCCTGCCACAAAACGATCTCTCGCCTCCGACTCCCGCCACTGGTTAGGCATGACATTAAAAAGGTCACTGCCCGACTCCGTGATAGAGATCAAGCCATAGGTTCGATCCATGGTAGGCAATGGCTCCAGCTTCATTTCATAAGCCCATAGCGCACCATCAAGCTCGCTTCTTGTAGTCGAAATTCTCGTAGTCACTTCCTCATCCATAGCGGGGTCCCACCTGGAAGGAAACGGCGAGCGCTCTTCAACTTGCAGTAACAACTCCCTCACCACGGGGTCATCTGGGCTAAGCACAACCACCACCCCCTCCCTTTTGGACTGTAGCGGTGAGCGTATCGTTTCAACCTTGATGGCGTAGACCGAAAAAGCAAACAGCCCACAGGCCAAGATCATTGCGACAATTTTACCCGAGTGGTGTTTTCTGAAACCTCGCCAATGAAAGATAAGCCCAGCATCCTGATCTCGCTTGTGCTTTTTCTTACGGATAAAATACATATTCCTTTTACTTGGCTTGCTGTAACCTGATTCCAATCACAACGAAGATCACCTCCCTTGTCCCATAGGCCTGCCTACCAGTCCACATTTCAGGCCAAGCTTGATCACCCGGTTGATTACCTCTTTTTCGGTCCCACTGGGAACGGAGACATCCGATCTGATTATCACCGAAGTGATCGCATCGCCACCTTCTTCCGATCGCAGTTGATTGATTTCATCTTCAAGGCGAGCCATCGATATGAGGTTCTTATTGACCCAGAGTGGCGCAGCCTCCTCGCCTGATGCTGCACCTAGAGTGACCACGATTGGGTTTTCCATCTGCTCATAGCGCCACGGAGACTCATGCACCTGCACGTCGATGCCTGTCTGCTGCACGAACGAAGGCCCTAACAAGGGAAACATCAGAATAAGGGCGATGATATCAAGCCCTGGAAGCATGTGGAGAAATCCGGGCTTCGCCGGCAATGTCATCTCAAGCTTCATTGATCGTTCTTCTTTTTCTTCTTGTTGGAAATCTCCTTCGCCTCCTTGCGAAACGAGACAATCTCAGCCTGTTCACGGGCATCACAAATGATGTTCACCATCTCAACACCGGTTCGCTCGATACGATGAACCATGCGCTTCACTCGCCCATAAAAGAACAGATAAAATAGATAAACAGGGATAGCGATGGAGAGACCGAGCGCGGTGGTTAAGAGACTTTCATAAACCCCGCCAGACATTTCTGCGGCAGAGGCAAAGCCCTTTTCTTTGTTCATCTCCATGAAGGTCTTAGTCAGGCCGCTGACCGTGCCCAGCATGCCTACCAGTGGGGCGATAAGGGCAATGCCGTAGAGTGCTCTTAGATTGCGCTCCATCCGAGGCACTTCAAGTTGCCCCGACTCCTTAGCAACATCACGTAAGTCACGCCGGGGTAGATTCTTGCGCATCAAGATAGCATGTGCGACCCGTGCAGTCGGACCAGGTGCTCTTGCCGCCTCGTGCAGAGCCTCGGCAAAGGCGCCTTTGCGGACATGATTTGCCAGCCCTAGCAACAAGTCGCCGACGCTTATTTTGACACGCTGAAAAAAGAAGATCCGTTCAAAAATCAATAAGAGACTGACAAACGCCAGCAGCGCTAACGCATAAGCAAAAGGTCCTCCTTGTCCAATAAACTGTAACATTGAAGAGAAACTTACTATGTCTCGGCCAGAAATCCAATTTCCAATTTCTAATTTTCAATCAGCGGAATGCAAGCCTCCTGCCCCACAGATTCGAGAGCCTTTATGAAAGCTTTTATCGGAGCCTCAGCAGTCGACTAAAACGGCCAAATAATCGGGATCAGCCAGCATGCAATCACCCCGATGATGACGTTCAGCGGCAGGCCAAAATAAACAAAGTCCTTATAGTTGTAGCCCCCTGGCCCGTAAACTAGCAGATTAGTCTGATAGCCCATCGGCGTTGCCATCGCCGTGGACGCAGCAAAGGCCACCGCCATGATGAAGGGTTTGCCATCCACCCCCAACTGCGTTGCGAGCAAAATACCTAGCGGCGTGCACAAAACGGCTGCGGGCTTGTTGAGTATCAGCAAACTTAATGCGGCCGTGATAAAATAGAAAATCCACAGTGTCACATTCGGCCCCAACTGCCCCACCGTGCCCACTAAGCCTTCCGCCGCGATATCAAGAGCCCCCGTCTTACCCATCGCATTACCTAGCGCAATCATGCCGGCAATGAGAATAAGCACCGGCCAATCAATCGACCGATAGGCATCACGAGGCGTCAGCACCTTCATCATTACCAGCAGTGCCGCACCGGTCAGCGCCAAGACACTGATCGGAAAGACTCCAAATGCCGCAAGCCCAACAATAGCAAGAATCGTGCCCAGTGCTAAAGGCGCCTTATGCCGTTCAATGACCTGATCATGGACACCCTCAAGCAGAATAAACTCACGATATCCGCGCAACTTGGCGAGTGCTTCCATCGTCCCGCGCACCAAAAGAATATCTCCCATGCGTAATTCAAGATCCGTAATATCGCGCTGGTGATGACGTCCACGCCGCTGCAGCGCAAAAACAGAAACACCATAATCCTCACGGAAGCGAATATCCTGAGCCGTCCTTCCAATCAGGGGGGAATCAGGAGCTACCATCAGCTCAAACACCGTCATCTCCACCCGCTTCACCTCAGCATCCCTGGCATCGGCATCCGTTGAAATCATGATATCATGCTCGCGCTCAAGCTCGAGGATCTTGTTGAGGTCTCCACGGATAAGAAGAATGTCTCCCTCCTCGAGGGCATTATCTTTCTCCAAGCGCTGGATGCGCTCACCGCGAATAAGCTCAGCCACCCTTACCCCAGCATTCGCCAGCGGAGTCTCCGCTAACCTCTTCCCCACAAGATGGGATTCCGCACCGATCTTCACTTGCGTGATGTATTCTTTAACATCCTCCGCAGAGAGCGTCGACGCGATGGTCGTGCGTGCCGGCAGCAAACGGTGTGAAAATAGAATCAGGTAAATCATGCCCACCACCACAATGACCCCGCCCAGCACGGTGAACTCAAACATGCCGATCTCACCGTAGCCCGCTTCCGCAGACAAGGATGAGACGAGGATATTGGATGAAGTACCGATCAAGGTGGCGCTACCGCCCAGCATCGACGCAAAAGAAATCGGCATTAAAAACTTCGAGGGACTCTGCCCAAGGCGACTACACACGGTCAGCACCGCTGGAATAAAGACAACTACCACCGGAGTGTTGTTGATAAATGCGGACATAAAACAAACCGCACACAAGGATAAGGCCAAGAAGCGCACCGGGCTCCCTTTTGATAACTCCGTAAGCTTACCGCTCAGAGCAGCCACTAGCCCACTGCGCATCAAAGCCGCACTGAGCACAAACATTGCGGCAATCGTCACCAAAGCCTGATTACTAAAACCCTGTAACAGCTCCTTGGGCTCAAGAATCCCTAGCAAACCAAGAACGGAGATAATCAACATGCCAACGATATCCGTGCGCACACGATCCGTGATAAACAGCACTACGGCAGTTACCAGAATCACATAAACAACAATTACCTCCCAATTCATCGCAAGAGCGCAGTGTCACCACCGAGCTAAATCACTGTCAACCATGAATTGCTCTTCCGCATCAGACCTCTAACTCAAGTTAAGCAAAGTCGGCAGAGCCTTGATCAACGCTGCATAACCGCCGCCCTGAAGCCTACTTAGGCATCGATTCATGCCGCCCTGAACGCTTTATTCCTGCTGGAGAGTGCCCTTGACATCAAAAAGGCTTATTCGTACATGGTAGTAGCTTAGTTAATAACTTTTCATGGCGAGCAAAGAAACAAGAACCGGCTGGATTTACATCCTCTGCAATGAGTCAGACACTGACCATGTCAAGGTGTGCGCCACCCCGGATCGACCAGAGACACCGCCTGATGAGATTGAGCCAGACTATAAAAAAGGACCTAAGGCGGAACATTCAGCAGAAAACAAAGAAGAACAGGATGTGGGTGACTTTGAAGTCGCCGTCGCCTTACTCTTCGCTGACCAAGTCTCCAACATCGAACAAAGAGCACGTGAATTATTAAAGCCGCATCAGGACCAGGCCGATGAAGAACTCTACCGCTCTAGCCTGCAAGCTGCTGAAGCCGCAATCACCCGTGCCAGCAAGCAGCTCAAAGAAAAGCCAGCCAGCTGCTACCGATCGAAAAAATATGATCATGCAGATGACTCAGAACAAACACGTGACTGCGCACTGAAAAGTGCAAAAATTGCTGCCCGGCATGGTGATTCAGAAGCGCAGTTCTACATCGCCGTTTGTTATGCCGAAGGCGCAGGAGTGAGCCAAGATTACAAAGAAGCCGCGCGCTGGTATCGCAAGGCTGCTCAGAGAGGACATGCTGACGCTCAGGATAACCTGGGTGTGTTCTTAGACCACGGGAAAGGCCTAGAGCAAAATCATCTCGAAGCTGCACTGTGGTTTAAAGAAGCTGCCAAACAAGGCTCACCCAGCGCCCAGATGAATCTTGGCCACCTATACTACAACGGCCAGGGAGTCAAAAAGAGCAGCAAAAAATCCATGAGCCTGTGGCTCAAAGCCGCCGAACAAGGGCACCCCGCCGCCCAGCTCAACCTCGCAAGCTGTTACGCAGACGGCCGAGGGACCAAGCAGGACCACGAGCAAGCCTTCACCTGGTATCAGAAAGCCGCCGAGCGGAATCTCAGCAAGGCACAAGCCATTCTTGCCAAGTGCTGCCTCGAGGGCTGCGGCACCGACAAAGATCCCAGCAGCGCAAAGCATTGGCTCGAGAAAGCCATCGAACAAGGATTTGAAGACAATGAAAACCTGCTCGAGGAAATCATTGAACAAAGAGCGACCTACTTCCAGCTCATCGCCAACGAATCTGACCGACTCAGCCAAAAACCCTCCATCCCCGAGATCTTAGCCATCACCGATGCCCTCGACCAAGCCTTCCCCGAATGGCACAAAAACGCCAACGCCAACTACCAGCTCATCGAAAACCTCTACGATAACTTTGAGCATTTGAGGTGACAAATCAAACCCGCACTTGGGGGCCAAACCATCCAGATACTCAAGGAGGCCATGTCAGACCCCTATCCGCCTCGGGCGCGAGATTGTTCCTCTGGTCGTATTCCAGATTACGGTCGTTGGGCGTGGGGTTGAGATA
>CAWVVN010000119.1:0-5533 GCA_963933605.1 uncultured Verrucomicrobiales bacterium | reverse complement strand
AACCTTGCCACCAATATCGCCGAGGACGTCATCTTTGAAACGACCTCTGCAGACATTCGCCATGGTGGAGAGCTGCCCCCAGAACTACTGGAAGGTAACAACAAACCAGAAACGTCAGACTAAATCTGATAACTCACCGAGTTCCTGCTCGTCATCCTCGAGGACATCAAATCCTTGTCGACAATCGCATTAGGGCTCGTCATGCGGCCAGGGCCAATTTTGCGACCAGGATAGACGCAGGTATTAATTCCGGTCCGAACACCATCACCTAACACCGCGCCAAACTTTTTGCGCTGTGTATCCACCAGCCTACCCTGAACAAGAGATCGGTGATTGGTTCCATCATGCCGGTAATTAGCGACAACCGTTCCAGCACCTAGCTGCACGTGAGAGCCCAGAATGGAATCCCCCACATAACTGAGATGCTTCACATGCGTGTGTGGATAGATGACCGAATTTGCTATTTCAACAGCATTACCGATGCTGCAATGATCAGCGATTGATGTATTGCCGTGGATATAGGCGTTAGGCCCTATTTGACAACCTTCGCCTATGATGACGTTTCCCTCAATGTATACACCGGGAAGGATTCGAGAGCCCTTACCAAGATGAATATGCCCATCAACATAAGCCAAAGGATGGATATCACCTGATATTTCAGAACTATCCATCATCGATAACACCTCTTCATTGAGCTGCAGTAGATCCCACGGATACTTGATCCTAAAGCACTCGGCTTCTGTCACAATATCATCACCACATTGCTGTGGCTTTTCTGCGCCTTTCCATGCGACAAGGTCGCCGCGTTTATCTATTAAACAAAGAGCGGTATCAGACTGAGCAAGCATGCATAAGGCGCCAACCTCAATCCAATGATCAACCGGAAGGTGCACGGTCTGCCCGTTTGCTTTCGAGTTTGGAACCACCTCAAATCCAGCCTGCCGGAGCTCCGTGGTCATCAGCTCTTTGAGCTTATGATTAGCGACCAGACAGTCACCCAAGCCCCTTCCGTCCGTTAGTGGTGCGCAGTCCTGTGATACATCCGGCTCGTGAAGTGTAGCTTGCATAATAAAAATGGCATTTAGACAAAAATGGCTTTCAAGCAAAAATAGCTTTTAGCAATACCATTACACATCAGGCATCACGAAATGCAAAGACTAAAGGCTCTAAAGTTATAGAGCACACAACACAACAAACACAGAGCGCCCGCTTTAATCTGATAAAGCGTAGGTGATATGCGGTGTGTAGAGCGCAGGCTCCAACAAAAAGGAGTCATGTCCTTTGTCAGAGTGCACTGTAATATGCATTGCATCAACACCTGCAGCCTCAAGACCAGCGACAATATCGGCCTGCTCTTCAGGGTAAAAACAAAAATCAGAGTCGATACTAAAGACCAAGAATTGTTGATTGTTCTCGGCACATTTCTTGAAGAGCTCCTGAACAGATTTGACGCCTACCTCTTTACAGGCATCAAAACGCGACCACATGTCGATAATACGCAAATAGGTATTGGCATCAAAGCGCTTCACGAATTTCTTGCCTTGATGCAGCATGTAACTTTGAAACGTATCTTGTACTCGATACCAAGCCAAGGTCTCCTTATCTTGTCGCACCTCTTTTCTGGCTCGTTGCTCAATGGCATCAAGGTGCACAAAGGTCTTGTGCGAAATCATTCTTGCTAGCGCCAAACCATAATCAGGATGAGGCCCATCATAATAGTCCCCACCGTTAAAATAGGGGTCGTTTTCAATCGCTAGGATCTGTTCAAAAAGAATAAGCCGGTTTAAAACCGTTGTCTTCAAACCACTGGCAATGGGAATCACTGTTTTAACGCGCTCAGGATAAAGGGCCGCGAACGCCAAGGTCACTAAGCCGCCAACAGAG
The DNA here is from genome assembly GCA_963933605.1 of uncultured Verrucomicrobiales bacterium. Classification (GTDB taxonomy): domain Bacteria; phylum Verrucomicrobiota; class Verrucomicrobiia; order Verrucomicrobiales; family Akkermansiaceae; genus Oceaniferula. Next base: position 3,649 of record CAWVVN010000119.1, on the reverse strand, counting down.
GGCCCAACACCGGCACGCAATACATCAATGCCAAGAGCATCAAGCAACGCGGCCTGCATGTTCACTTGGTCAGAAACAGAAACCTGCGGAAATTTTGAGCCGTAGGGGTTCCCCGTTGCAGGGTTTACCGAGCGTGGCCCAGTAGTGCCGTAACAACCACCCAGATAATTCGCACAGATAATGAAAAAACGATCAGTATCCAGAGCCTTTCCCGGCCCCATGAATTCATCCCACCAGCCAGCATGTAGCTCCTCTTTCCATAGCTCCCCAGCTTCGGGAAGGTCTGGATTGTAGCCACTCGCATGGTGAGACCCAGAAAGCGCATGGGATACAAGAATAGCATTGGATGCATCCTCATTGAGCGTTCCCCATGTTTGATAGGCAACTTCAAGCTCCGGCAATACATCACCAGACTTGAGGCGGAATGGTTCATCATTCAGCTTCAAAATCTCGGTCTTTACCGTGGCTGCTTTCAAGCCCTTACTATTTGCATCATCGGACACGGGCACATTGTCCACAGATCGGGAGTGAATAACACCGTTTTTTACGATAAAAAATACCTCACTCGCCGCCGCCCCTCACGCTAGAGTCGATCAGAGCCTATCAGGGCTAATCAGAGTCGAATATATTATTTCGCCCCAAGCTTGCCCCAAGCTGATTCAACCCACTAAGAAAAAAAAATCCGCTGTGCCGTCCATGGTGTATGAGCCACGATTCCGTGCACTCAATAGGTTGGGGACATCCTCCGCTCCTCTGTCTTCCTAAAAAGGCATGACATCAGCTCGTAGGGGCCGCCCCCAGGTATAGTCTATCGGTTCGGGCGTACTACCATTATCGGTCGCACACAGCAGACGAGTAACACGTTATATTCAATCCACCACCTTGCAACCAAATTCTACAACATGAGCCTTCGTGAGGCATTATTCCATCCTTGCATATGACAAGCGATCCACCCAAGTTTTCGCCATGGAATTTCCTGCTACCACAGCTACCAGCCACGTCTTAAGCAATGGCCTCACTGTTATTCTAGATGCTGATTCATCAGCTCCCGTCATCAGCACACAAGCTTGGGTGGCAACAGGCAGCATTCACGAAGGTCGTCATCTGGGAGCAGGGTTATCACACCTTCTTGAGCACATGGTGTTCAAGGGCACGGAGAACTATGACGGCAAAGAGATCTCAGACACCGTACAGGCAGCTGGCGGCGAATGGAATGCTTACACCACATTTGATCGCACCGTCTATTACATTGATGGCCCATCTGAGAGTAGCCAAACCTTTCTCAAGGTGCTCACTGAAATGGTCTTCAAACCAAGCTTTCCCATCGATGAATTTGAAAAGGAAAAAGGTGTCATTCGCCGTGAAATCGACATGGGCCTAGATGACCCAGATGATCGAAACGGCCGCCTTCTCTACTCCACCGCTTACGCTCATGATGCTCGACGGCATCCTGTCATAGGTCACATGGAGCTCTTTAATCAGCTCAGCCATGATGACATGGTGAACTACCATAAAGAACGCTACACCACTGAAAATTCATTCCTCAGTATCTCCGGTGACTTCAAGAAAGACGAAATGCTCTCCTTTCTTGAGCAGATCACGTCCGAAATCCCCCGCAGCTTCACGCATCCAGTCACCGTCTACATAGAGCCTAAGCAACAAGGCTTTCGCAGCCGCAGAAACACCTTTGCCATCCCCGCGAGCAAACTCACCCTCGCTTGGCAAGTGCCGGCGATGGATCATCCAGATACCCCTGCTCTCGATCTTCTTGCTATCATATTGGGAACGGGTCGCTCTAGCCGTCTTTACCAAAACGTTCGTGAACAAACTGATCTTTGTCACCACATCGGAGCATGGTGCATGACTGATCCAGAATGCCCTGGAATGTTTGCTGTCTCAGCGATCACCGAACACGCCAAAAGAGACGAACTCCAACAAACCATTCTCCGTGAAATCGAGTTGCTCAAGAGCGAGGATCTATCGAAAGAAATCGCCAAAGCTACCCGCATGGCACTGGTCAGTCAGCTCCGCACCCTCGCCACAGCATCTGGTAGAGCCTCGGACCTCGCTTCCAACTGGCATGAAACACGCAACCTCGATTTCACCCGTGATTATGTCGATCTACTTCACAAGGCAAGCTGTGATGACCTCCGCCGCGCCGCACAAGCACACCTCACTACGGAAAGACTTACCCTGACATCACTTGATCCCGAGGAAAGCGAGGAAAAGGACCCCATATCTGCTGCCACTCATCAACGTGGAGAAATAAGAAAGCACACCCTCGCCAATGGACTTACACTGATTACTCAACAAGACACGCGCCTACCAACCGTCTCCATGACCATGGCAACCCTCACAGGCCTGCCATCTGAAACTTCTGCCAATAACGGCATTAATAATCTGCTTAGTAAGATCCTCCCCAAAGGCACGACCACTCGAAGTGCCGAGCAAATCGCTGCTAGCATGGATAGCATGGGAGCAAGCTTTGGAGTAAGCTGCGGCAATAATACCACGCTGAGCTCCGGCTCATGTCTAAGCCCTGACATTGAACCGGTGATGGAAATACTCGCCGACATTATTGCCAACCCCCTCCTGCCTCAAGATTCCCTCGAGCGTGAACGTGAAGCCATGATTGCAGGACTGCGTGAACAGGCGAATGACCCTCTTGCTGTTGCTTTCAAGCAGCTACGCCCCTCCCTCTTCGGACCTACGGGCTATGGTCTCAGCAGCTCTGGCACAGAAGATTCACTTCACCTGCTAGATCGCGAGATGCTCGCAGACCATCATCAGAAATACTTCACCGCGAACAACTCAGTCATCGCTATCTTTGGCGACATTGACCCTGACCATGCTTTTCAGTTGGCAAACCAATACTTCGGCTCCCTGCCAAGCGGAGAGCGCTTCAGCCATGCCCAACAAGAAACCCCCTCTCCTAGCAGTCACGAGCTTCATCTGGACAAGCAACAAGCCGTTTTAGCGGTAGGGTTCACCGGGGCCTCAGCTTATGATGACGACAACCTCGCCCTCGAGCTCATTCACGACTACTGCACAGATATGGCGGGTCCTCTTTTCACTAAAATTCGTGAAGAGCTAGGCCTCGCTTACTACGTATCTGCCACTCAGTTTCATGGCTCCACCACAGGCATGTTTGCTTTCTACCTTGGCACCTCACCTGACCAGCTTGAAACCGCCAAAACACATTTATTAGACGAGATCAAAACCATCGCGACAAACGGCATTCCCGATGACGTTTTAGAAAGCGTCAAGACCACCTGGTTGGCCTCGCATGCTCTTGCAAACCAGAAGCCAAGCTCACTTGCCAGACTCAGTGCTATCGACTGCCTACTCGGATTCCCGCCCGACCACCACCTGCAGGCACCTGACCAAATCCGCGCACTCAGCACCGCAGACATCAAGGCCGCGGCCGCAAAATACTTCAATACCCTCGAGCCTGTCATCGTCAGCGTCAGCCCCTAACAGTATCAACATCTAAGCATCGCTCGAACCTTTAAAGACCAACACACCAAATCAATGTCCAACACACCAAAATCAGATACCCGCTTCAATGACTTTGTCTATCTACAGGCACAAAATGCTGGGCTTTTCTTGGGCCAGCTAACAAACCCGGCAACCGGCGAACAAAGCGTCA
>CAWVVN010000118.1:0-5572 GCA_963933605.1 uncultured Verrucomicrobiales bacterium | reverse complement strand
TCCAAAACGCCATGGGTTTGCCGGGGCGTTGGGCGATGCCGTGGAAGTGGGGGCTGCCGAGTAGTTCGGTGAGCACAGGGGCGACGTAGTCGTATTTGCCTTTCGAGATGCCGCCAGTGAAGATGAGGATGTCATGCGCGGGCAGTGCCTCGGTGATTGTTTCTTTCAGGGCTACCGGGTCGTCGGCAATGTGGATGCTGTCGACCTTGCCGAGCTTCATGCCGGTGATGAGTGCCTCTAGTGCGGTGGCGTGGCTGCGGCGGATTTGGTGGGGTAGCGGAGTTACCTCGGGAGCCACAAGTTCGTCGCCCGTGGTGATGATGAGGATGCGAGGTAGAGCTGAGACTTTAAGATGAGTAGCACCACAGGAGGCGGCAACGGCGAGCTCAGCGGCGTTGAGAACTTGGCCGCTACTCAGTAGGATTTCTCCTGCTGCGGTGTCACTGCCCGCCGAGTGAATGTGTTGCTTAGCCTGGGGGCTGGCGTCGCTATGCAGACTGGCTGTGTTTTCTGATAGGTCGATGTGTTCGATCGGAATGATGCAATCACATCCGTGTGGTAGGACGCAGCCGGTCATGACTTCAATGCAGCTGTCTGCATTTTCCAGAGTGAGCGCTGGTGTTCCCGCGGCTTGGGTGCCAGTGATCGGGAAACGGTTATTGCCGCTGGCGAAGGAGGCGTGGGCGATGGCGATGCCGTCCATCATGACGCGGTCAAAGGGAGGTAGGGGGCGGTCGGCAAGGATGTCCTCACGTAAGTAACGTCCCTGGGCCTTGGATAGGGGCACGATTTCAACAGCCGCCGTGGTGAGGTGTTGGCGGATGATGTTTTCGGCCTGGGTGACGGAAATGAGATTTTGCATGGCGTGAGCTTTTGTAAGAAGAGATCAAATCACGATTGGTCTTTTTTGTCCATCCATGCCAGTCTTTGCGTGTGAGCTTGCCCGTCGATCAAATGCAGCGACCGCTCCGTGATCTGAGGATCTCGGTGACGGATCGTTGTAATTATCGTTGTCGCTACTGCATGCCAGCGGAGGTGTTTGATGAAGATTACCCATATCTGCCCAAGCCTGAGATTTTATCGCTTGAAGAGATTGCGCGGCTCACTGCGATTTTTTGTAGCCTCGGAGTGGAGAAACTTCGCCTGACAGGGGGTGAGCCGCTACTGCGACGTGGCTTAGTGGATCTGGTCAGTATGTTGGCTGACATTCCAGGTGAGCATGACCTTGCGATGACCACCAATGGCAGCGCGTTGGCTCGTTATGCCAAAAAACTCAAAGCGGCCGGTTTGCAGCGGGTGACGATTTCAATGGATGCGCTGAACCCAGAAATCTTTGTGCGCATGAATGGCACTGGCGCATCTCCTGAGCGCGTCATTGAGGGGGTCGATGCGGCTCTTGAACATGGGCTTAAGGTGAAGATCAATAGTGTGATCCAGAAGGGGGTCAATGAAGACGAGATCGTTTCGCTGGCCAGATTCGGCCGAGAACGTGGCGTGACTATGCGCTTTATCGAATACATGGACACAGGAAATACCAATGGCTGGAAGCTGGGTGAGGTGGTGCCCTACACCGAGATGGTGGAGGCTATTGGCCAGCACTTTCCGCTGGAAGCCATCCCGTGCAATTACATCGGAGAAACGGCAAAGAGGTTTGGCTACCAGGATCTCCCCGATCAGGAAGTGGGTTTTATCAGCTCAGTGAGTAAGCCGTTTTGTGGCGATTGTAATCGGGCTCGGCTTTCCTCGGATGGTCAGCTGTTCACCTGCCTGTTTGCTGCACGCGGGCACAATTTAAAAACGCTGCTGCGCGATGGCGGCACTGACGGGCAAATAACAGAAGTCATCCGTAGTGTCTGGGCTGCCAGAGATGATCGTTATTCTGAGTTGCGCAGCCAAATCGATGGTGCCCAGCCTAAGCCTGAGATGTCCTATCTGGGTGGATAGGAGGAAGTATTGAGTTTGAAGAAATTGCTTAATGAAGCATCCTGTAAATATGAATGTCACCTTAAAACATCTCTTCATTTCCCCGGGCCATAATTATTATGGTCGGCATGGTAAGGGGGCGATGGATTACCCGATAGAGGAGGTGGAGCGGATCAGCTGTGTGGCGGGGCGTGGGATTGAGGGGGATCGTTTTTTTGATTATAAGCCGGACTACAAGGGTCAGATTACTTTGTTTGACTGGGCGGTGTATGAGCGGGTGCGGGATGAGGTTGTGAAGGGGGAGCTCGATCCTAAGGCGTTTCGTCGCAATGTGGTCTTAGCGGGTGTGGATCTCAATGGACTGATTGATAAGCGCTTCACTCTCGGAGGTCTGGAGCTGACGGGCTCATGTGAGTGTAGCCCCTGTTACTGGATGGATCAGGCTTGTGCTCCGGGAACACATGAATTTCTCAAAGGATATGGAGGTTTGCGGGCAAGGATTGTGAAGGGGGGTGAGCTAGTCATGGGTGACTGTGAGCTCGAGATATTAGCAGAAGTCGAACCACGAAGTGACGATGCGTGAAGAATCCACGGAATTTGACATCGCCAAGCAAGTTGGCGATGAGCGTCATCTGGTAAGTGATTCTGTGGCTCGTGAGGAGCCCTTGCAAATCACAGTCGATGGCACGCCGGTGGCGGTGGTGATGCGCACTCCGGGGCATGATGAGGATCTGGTGAAGGGTTTTATGCTCACTGAAGGTTTGGTGGATTCCCTCAATGATGTGGTGCGTATCGATCTCGAAAACAAACAGAATCACGCATACGTATTTCTCGCCGATGGTATCGTTTTAGATCATGCTCGCTTGAGCAGGAATTTGTTCAGTGCCTCATCGTGCGGTATCTGTGGCAAGGCGAGCATTGAGGCGATTCAGCAGCATGCGCCACCCATTGAGGGAGATTTTACTGTTCCGGTTGCTACCGTGATGGCTTTGCCCGATGCGCTGCGTGCGGCACAGGAAGTGTTTGCCGATACCGGAGGTTTACATGCGGCGGCGCTTTGTGGGGCGGATGGCCACATTCTTGTTTTACGTGAGGATGTGGGTCGTCACAATGCCATCGATAAAGTCATTGGCTGGGCCGCAGAACAAGGAACGGATCTCTCAGAAACCCTGCTGCAGGTATCTGGCCGGGTTTCTTTTGAGGTGATGCAAAAAGCCTTGGTAGCACGTATCCCGGTGGTGTCGGCTATCTCCGCGCCCTCGTCCTTAGCCGTTGAATTTGCCCGCGAAAGTAGCCAGACCTTGATCGGTTTTTTGCGTCCGCCGAAGTTTAATATCTACTCGGGGGAAGAGCGAATTATCGGCTAAGTGGTGAACTGGTGAGCGTTAGTCCCGCGACATGAAGATGCGCAGGATATACCAGAACATCAGTGCGACACTGGCAAAAAGTCCAAGTGAGGCGGCTACATACTGGTTGGTATTGTAGTGGTGAATGATGTTGCTGGTGCTGTAGAGCACGGAGCCAGCGGCGAACAACACCATGATCACTGAGAACCAGAAGCCGAGCGTGATGAAGGAAGGGAAGATGATCGCGATGACGATGACACCCATGGCGATGAATCCGCCAATCTTGAGGAAGCCGCCGAGGAAGGAGAAGTCCTTCTTGGTGGTGAAGGCAACAAAGGTAAGCCCGGCAAAGAGCAGGCCGGTAACGCCACCGGCTTTGATGATCAGAGTAGCATCACCCGTCATTTTCATGGCCATGAGCAGGAGCGGCAGGAAGATGAGAGCCTGAACGACGACATAGAGACCAAGTCCCATGTACTGAATATTGAGACTCGTTGAGCTCATGGCCCACTTGTTGGCGAAGTGAGAAGCAAACATGAATAAACCCATCACAATGAGCCAGCTGTAGCTGCTAGCTCCCAAGAGACCAAATACGGTGCCGGCGATACCCGGGATGGAAAGCAGCGAGGCTTCAATGAGGGCAAAGGCGCCGACTGCACCTGCAAGGTGGGCGTATGTTTTGCGAACAAACTGAGCGCGTACGTCGACGGACTGTGATGCAACGGTGTATGGATTGGCGTATGAGTTGGCGTAGGAATTGTCCATGCGCGAACTATAACCTCAAAATGCCACTAGGCTAGTGGTTTTTGTGACCTACATTCCCATCTCGTGTTTGTGCGTGATGGACTCTAACATGGGGGTGTTGGTTTTATGATGGCGCAGCTCTTCCTCGAGGCGAAGGGCGTCGTTGCGAGACAGTTGATCGCTGCACCATTCCATTTGCCATGGTTTGAATGCTTTGGTGCCTTTGAATTCGCCTTTGTTGTGTGCCGTATACTCCACTTGAGCATCTTCCGCTTTGCCGATGAAGCGGCGATTCATGCGGTTTTTGAGGATGTAGACTTGGTAGGTTTTCTTGGACATGGTTAGCGTGCTGCGTTGATGCTTATTTCAATCGATTTACTGGTCGGAGTATTGCTCTCCAAGGCGGTGGAATTCAGCGGTACTAGCGGGTTGGCCTCGGGAAAGTAGGCGGCCGCTGTGCCTTGAGGGATATCGTATGGGATGGCGTAGAATTTTTCCACCTTTCTTTCGCCGTCCTGCCAATGGCTGGTGATGTCGACGAGTGAAACGGGTCGGATGTCACGTGTTTGCATGTCCTTGGGGTTGAGGAAAATGATTCGCCGTCCCATGCTGATGCCTCGGTAGCGGTCGTTGAGGCCGTATATGGTGGTGTTGTATTGGTCGTGACTGCGCAGGGTTTGGAGGATGAGTCTGCCCTCGGCGACTTGGATTTGCTCGACATCGGCTGCGCTGAATTCGGCTTTGCCTGAGGGGGTGTCCCATACCCGTTGTTTGGCTGTATTAGGAAGGTAAAATCCAGCTGGCTCGCGCACTTGTTGATTAAAGGGGGCGAAGCCAGGGATGACTTTCTCGATTAAGTCACGGATACGGTCATAGTCTCCAACGAGCCAGCGCCAGTCGATTTTCTCAAGATTGCCAAGGGTGGCTTCGGCAAGCCTCGCAACGATATCCGGCTCACTGAGTAAATCGGGTGATGCTGGTTTAAGTTTGCCCCGTGACATGTGCACAATGCTCATGGAGTTCTCGCAGGTGACAAACTGGTCGCCTTCATTCTGAGTGTCGCGTTCACTGCGGCCAAGGCAGGGCAGGATGAGGGCGGTTTTGCCGGTGATCAGGTGGCTACGGTTGAGCTTAGTGGAAACGTGGCAGGTGAGTGCGCAGTTCGAGAGAGCCTCGCCAGTGAAGTTGGTGTCCGGAGATGCTTGCAGGAAGTTGCCGCCGAGGGCGAAAAAGACTTTGGCGTCGCCACGGTGCATGGCGAGGATGGCTTCGACGGTGTCATAGCCATGCTTACGCGGGCAGGTGATGGCGAACTCTTGATCGAGAGCGGCGAGGAAGGATTCTGGCATTTTCTCGTAGATGCCGACGGTGCGATCCCCCTGGACATTGCTGTGGCCACGGACCGGACAGAGACCAGCTCCTGGTCTGCCGATGGCGCCGAGCATGAGGTGGATGTTGGTGATCTCACGGATGGTGGCGACGGCGTTGCGGTGCTGGGTAATGCCCATTGCCCAGCAGGTGATGAGTTTGCGCTCGCCGCGTAAGATGGTGTCAGCAAG
>CAWVVN010000117.1:0-5627 GCA_963933605.1 uncultured Verrucomicrobiales bacterium | reverse complement strand
AGGCCCTGGACCCAAAAAAGGCTCAGGGGTTAACCTGAGCCTTTTAAAATGGTGGAGGCGAGGGGAGTCGAACCCCTGTCCTAGATACCTGCTACGTGAGCTTCTACATGTTTAGTTGATGATAGGGTTTTAAGAGGACGGTCGCTCACCAACGGCTGGCGTTCTCCGATTGACCTGTTTAAATCTCACCTTTGACCCGGTCACCCGGCCTCCGGCCAGTCCACTATTGTGTCGCCTTCCCCCCTAGTGGACGTCAGAGAGATAGACGTTACTGTCAATTAAGCAGCAAGTGCGAGCTCGTTAGAGTCTGCAATTATTTGTTTTGAACGGCTTTTTTAAGAGGCCAACCGATCAACCTCTACATGCGGCCCATGTTTTCAATATTCAGTCGAAACCATGACGCCCCCTCAGTTTAATCTCCGAGGAGAGGGTACAAAATGCTACGGTTGAGCACTTTTGCAAGCGGTTTTCACAGAAAAGGTGTCGATTTAGCCAGCTTGTGCGCAGCCTGGGCAGGTGCCAAAGAACTCCAGTTCATGGTAGAGATTGCGGTAGCCAGTGGTGAACTGGATCTCTTTTTCAAGCTCGTGAACGGGGCAGGGAGCCTTGATCGGCTCGATGGATCCACAGTGGGTGCAGATCAGGTAGTCGCTGTGTTCTCCGGGGATAATCAGGGTGAAATAGGCGGCACGCTCATGCAGTCCAAGGCGGCGCAGGATGCCCTTGTCCGCGAGACGCTGCAGTAGTCTAAACACGGTGGCCTGATCACATTGATTGGCCAGCAGGGGTGACTCTACAAGCTCGGCAAGGGTCATCGGGCGGCTGCTTTCAATCAGTGTAGTGAGCAGCTTCTCAAGTGCCACGGTGCGGCGTAGGCCTTCGGCACGGCAGCGCTTGATGATGGAATGGAGTTCGCCAGGCATGGTTTGTTGGAGGGGGCTTTTGGGGCTGTTTGGAGCTCGTTGAAGGGCAAGATCTAGAGCAGATCCTGTTGTCCGTTGGTTGAGGGGGTGGCTCCAATTTTGGTGTAGGCCGCAGGCAGGGCGACACGACCACGGGGAGTACGCTTGAGGAACCCCTGCATAATCAGGAATGGCTCGTGCACCTCTTCGAGTGTCGAGGCGTCTTCACCAAGGGCGACGGCTAGGGTGGAGAGCCCCACGGGACCGCCATTGAATTTATAGATGGCGGCTTCGAGAATACGTTTGTCCATTTCATCAAGGCCATCGGCGTCGATCTCGATCATGGCCAGGGCATCGTGGGCAATCTGCGGGGTGATGGCGCCGTCAGCACGGACCTGGGCGAAATCACGCACCCAGCGCAATAAATTGTTGGCAATACGGGGGGTGCCTCGTGAACGTGAGGCGATTTCCATTGCTCCATCTTGTTCAATATTGACATCCAGTAAGCCTGCCGAGCGCCGAATGATGTGGGCGAGTTCCTCGGCGGCGTAGTAGTCGAGTCGGTTAACGAGGCCGAAGCGTGAGCGCAGTGGGGAGGTCAGCATGCCAGCACGGGTGGTGGCTCCTACGAGGGTGAATTTAGGCAGGTTAAGCTGGATGCTGCGGGCAGATGGGCCGGAGTCGATGATGATATCGAGCCGGTAATCTTCCATAGCAGGGTAGAGGTATTCTTCGATGGCTGGGTGCAGCCGGTGGATTTCATCAATGAAGAGGATGTCACCTTTTTGGATATTGGTGAGGATGCCAGCGAGGTCTCCGGCTTTTTCAATCTGCGGGCCAGAGGTGGTGTGCAGGTTAGTGCCGGTGGCATTAGAGATGATATTAGCTAGGGTGGTTTTGCCGAGGCCGGGAGGGCCAGAGAGGAGAATGTGCTCGAGCACATCATCGCGCATCTTGGCAGCCTCAACCATGAGCATGATTCGCTCGGTGACTTTTTCTTGGCCGTGGAATTCTTCAAATCCCGGAGGTCGCAGGGACTGCTCGAATTTTTTATCCGGTGAATCGTTGGTCTGCTGATAGAGGGATTCTGTCATGATAGGTGACTCGCGTTAGGGGCAGGGTGAGTGCGGGTAAAGAAGCCGGATATTAACGAAGTAAGTCTTCTTCATAGAAGACGCGGAATCCTGCCTGATGCAGCACGGACATCCCAAAGCGGGTATCCTCGAGGTGCATCGCCATGAGGGTTTTGCCCTCGGGGTGAGGCATCAGAGAATAGGCAAAATCGACATTGGTTTCAGCAGCGCGTAAGACATCAAGGGCCTCGGCGAGACCACGACCTGACTCCCTGAGAGCGATGACGGCAATTTCTGAAGTGGTGTGTGGGATGCCTTTTTCCATGAAGATGCGCATGGTGGTATCTGGGTCAGAGACGACTAGGCGGGTCACGGCGGCATCACGAGAATCCTGGATACTGAGACCGATGACTTCGATGTTTTCTGACCTCAGTAGGCGCACTAGCGAGCTCAGCGCGCCAGCACGGTTTTTGAGCATCACAGAAAACTGGATGGGAAGGGTACCGTTGGGTTTTATTTCACAGTCAGGCATGCGACTGCAGTATTAAACCACGGTTGCGTGGGGATTATAACCCTAAAATGCGGCGATTTTGGCTCTGGCTACCACTTATAGAGTCTAGCGGCTCCATATCGGTATACAACAGTGTCAGACGCTTTGATCGCAGAGGCTGATCATTACCCAGATTAGTCCAACAATCCCAAAACCATTTCCCAGTCACGAGCGATCTTGCTTGTTTCAAAGCGGTCGTGCGAACTTACTTGCGGACGTCCGTTGGCCCGCCATCGCTTGATTCGCTCAATGATTCGCTCAACTTCATCGGCATCGACGAGTTGCTCCCAATCGCCAACGACCTCTGGAGCCGCGCCGATGGGTGTGGTTAACACGGGCACGCCCATGGCATGACACTCGGCAAAGATGATACCAAAGTTTTCTGGATGGGTCTGCATTCCGAAGTAGCATAGAGAGTTGCTAATCTTTTCAAAAAGCTCGTTGTGATCCATTACACCTAGCACCTCTACTCCATCCGCTTCGACTGCCTCCGTTGCCGCATAACCGGGGTTAGTCACCAACAATTTCATTTCAGGTATTGCACGCTTAACCTGTTTGAAAACCTCTATCGTCTTTTTAATTCCTTTGTGCGGGGAACTTGCAAATATTAATTGATTGGGGTCATAATCATTGGCCGGCGGGGGAACTTCTGGGGTTGGATTATAGATGAATGTTGGCGGTTTCGCCTGCTTGCTGAAAAGTCGAGTTATCAGTGTCGGGCGTAATAAGCGTTCAGCCTGTCGCTGATGAAACATCGATACGGCGATCATGGTTGCGCCAGCAGAGTGCATTTTCCATTGGTAAATCGTCCGTAGTTTCCATGCTGGCCAGGCTGGCCAATCGTCATGCACCCAGAAAAACACCTTGGCGCCCGGAAAGTGTTTATGCAGTTTGAGTAATCGCGGCAGGCGCAGAATAATAAGCACATCGGCATCCTCTACCTTTGCCACATCCTCAAGCGGCCAGTATTCAACACCGTTTACGTCGGTTTCCCTTTGCTTTCGACCAGACTGAAACAGGATGATCTTGTGGCGTGGGGCTAGTTCGCGCGAAATACGCAGCATGGACGTCTCCGTTCCCCCTAAACCGAGAGAGCCGCTAAGGTCCTTAATGGTGTAGGGTTTGGCTCCGAGACCTTCTATAAATACGATTTTCATTGTTAGATTTTTAATGATGCTTGTCTGCCAATAGGGGTACCCTAGAAAAAATAGGAGGTTACAAGACAGCTATCAAGATGCCTGCGGTGTAATGGCTCGCTACAGAGCTACCCTGTAAGCTTAAACATCAACATCTGTTAATTATACGCAATGACCCATGGCCATGTCGAACAATATTTTATGACAAAAAGAGGATCAAAATTTTCAAGGAGATGGCAATCAACCGTGTGGCAGACGTTTAGTTACTTGGGATGAATTTGACGTCGCGCAGGTTGATCGGCGCCCATGAGGAGGCGTCGGCTGGTCGCAGGGTGAGCTGGATACTTTCAGCATTGGGGAAGGTGACTTCGCCGATGTTGTAGGTTTGGAAGTTGTTGTCACCACCGGTGCCGGGGACGTGCACGTAGTGGGTTTTGATTTTCCCGCAGATCACAGCGAGGGTGGAGTCGGCTTTTTTGGCTGAGGTAGTGAGCTGGATGGTGTAGGTGCCGGGGCTGTCAATTTCCAGGGGCCAGGTAATCGATGAGTCGATGGTGAGGTTGGTAATGGTATTGTCTTCACCTTGCTTTTCCAGAGTAGCGGACCCTTTGATGGTGGCTTGATCTGTGGCGAAGGTCATGGTGCCTGGGATCTGAATTTCAGATTCGTTGGCGAGAGCAGGACCATAGAGAACACCGCTAACAGGGCTAGCGAGGGTTAGCTTGATGATCGATACGTGAGCGTTGCGGGCATCAGTAGGTAGTGTGATGGAGACGGTTTTTGCCTGATCGTCTTGTGTGTAGGGGATGGCTTGACCGTCAATCGTCGTTGCTGCGGTAATCTGCTGGGGCAGGGCGTTGAGCACGATGGGCTCATCGGTGGGGTTAAAGAGATGGAGGTAGACGGTGTTGCCGCGGTAGCTTGATCCACCCCAGCTGCCATTGATCCATGGGCCGCCACGGGTGTCGTAAATAGCCTCGTTGTATGTGGCCATCCATGGGGCGAGGCCTTCAAGAATGGCTTTTTCTTCTGGCTTGAGTGAGCCGTCTGGAAGTGGGGCCAGGTTGAGCAGCATATTGCCGTCTCCGGTGACGCATGAGGAGAGTAGCTGCAGGGTCTCGGTGAGCGAGCGGGTCTCGGCACCGGTGCGGTAGGACCAACCGCCGTGGTCGGTGTGAGGAGAGAGGATCATGCAGGATTCCCAAGCACGTCCGTGTTGGAAAGCACCCATGCGATTTTCTGGGGTGTCATAGTCACCGAGGCGAAGGGCTTTGTATTCTTCTGGGATGTCCTTGATGCCTTTGGCGGCACGGTTGTTGACCAGCAGCTGTGGGTTGTTGGCATACATTTTCTGGTAGAGACGAGGAATGGTGTATTGGTCCCAGTTGCCGAAGCAGTGATCGAACCAGACCATGTCTACGGGGCCGTATTCATTGAGCAGCTCCTCGACCTGATTTTCGTAGTAGTCGTTGTAAACTTTGTTGTCACCTTGGAGGTAGTCGGGGTGAGTCCAGTCACGAGTGCTGTAGTACCAGCCGATCTTGAGCTCGTGTTTTTTACCCGCCTCTTGCATCATGCGAACAGGGTCGCCCTCGTAGGGGGTGTCGGCGATGGAGAAGTGCTCTGGGTAGTCAGCTCCTTCAGCGAAACGTTTTTCCTTAGTGGGCCACATGCTGAAACCGTCGTGGTGCTTGGTAACAAAGACGAAGTACTTCATGCCGGCATTTTTAGCCAGGCCCATGAGCTCGTCGGCGTTGAAATTGGTTGGATTAAAAGTTTTGTAGAGGTTCATGTAGGTCTCGCGAGGGACGACCTTATGTTTGTCGCCACCTTCGATGCGATCCATCATGCTCCAGCTAATTTCCTCGCCACTGATAGCGGCAGGACCCCAGTGGATAAAGAGGCCGAACTTGGCATTGCGGAACCACTGAAGGCGCTCTTCGAGCTGCTCTGGGGTTTCGTTGAG
>CAWVVN010000116.1:0-5971 GCA_963933605.1 uncultured Verrucomicrobiales bacterium | reverse complement strand
CTGAACACAAATTGCCCCTGAATTTGCTCACAGGCGTTGAGGCAAAGTCTGCAGTTGATACAGGTTGAGAGGTCGAGTCCAAGATACGGATGAGTTTCTTGAACCCCTGAGCAGCTTAGCTCAGCTTCCTGCCGGCTTTGATCATAAAGCTCCTGAAGTTGGCTGCGTAATGTTTCAATCTCCGTGGTCTCTGTGCGGATGTCCATGCCGGGCAGCAGTGCGCTATGGCATGCCGCCAATGGGCGGTCTTCTCCCGCGCATTCTACCAGGCAGATTCGGCAGCCGCCCTCGGGTTTTAATGCATCAGAGTGGCAGTTTGTCGGGATGGTAATGGCCAGCCTCGTAGCTGCCTCGAGGATAGTTTCGCCATGCTGCGGGGTGATGGATTGGCCATTGATGAAGGACTGCTTCATGATGACTTGGGGGTGAAAATTTCGTCACGGAAAATATCCAGATACTGGCTAAGCGCTCGTGGGATTTCTCTGCCAAATGCACACAGGCTGGTCTGGCCGATCAGGTGGAGTAGATCATTAAGTTGCTTTTGTGAGCTCGCCGTCAATGGTCCGCTGGCAATCTGGAAGGAGCGTTTTGATCCGAGGCTGCAGGGTTCACATTTACCGCAAGATTCAGCTGCCATGAAGGATAGCCAGTGGCGAAGGAGTGCTGCTTTATCGGCACTTTTGGGTAAAGCAATGATGCTGCCGTGACCGAGGTCGAAGCCGCGTTGCTGCATGGCTTCATAGCACACTGGTGTGTCCCATTGATCGGGGGTGATCACGCAGCCCATTGGTCCTCCTAGTAGAATCGCGGCGAGTGGTGACTTGCTGCCGCCAACAGCGTCGATGGCAGTTTGGAGCGGTGTGCCAAACTCGACTTCGACAATACCTGGGCGGACAAACCCATGATTGAAACAGAGGGTTTTTGTTCCCGAGCTGGTTGGGGTTCCCATGCGCTTATAATCCTCGCAGCCATGCTCCATGATGTAGGGGACGTTGCAGAGTGTTTCGATGTTATCGACGGCGGTGGGTTTGCCAAACAGGCCGGCCTCTGTGGGGTAGGGGGGGCGCAGTCGCACCTCGCCGCGTAGCCCTTCGATGGCATTGATCAGTGCCGTTTCTTCACCACAAACAAAACTACCTGCACCTTGCACGACGGAGATCTCACATGAAAAATTTCCTGTCTGGAGATGGCCTGCATCGCGTGCTTCTGCAATGGCTCGCTTAATGATGTTAGCGGCAGCAGGATACTCAGAGCGGATGTAAATAATGCCCTTGCTGGCACCCATGGCGTATGCCCCGATGAGCATGCCCTCGATCACACTGTGTGGATCACGCTCTAGCAGTGTGCGGTCAATATAAGACCCTGCATCACCCTCGTTTCCATTGGCAATGATGTAGCGTTGATCCGATGAGGTGCTGGCACATGCTTGCCATTTTTTGCCAGTGGGGAAAGCGGCTCCTCCACGGCCGCGCAAGCCAGAGCTAGTGATGCGTTCAATGATGTCTTCTGGTTTGCATTCAAGTGCTCGGTAAAATCCCGCATAGGATGATGCCGCCGGTTTTGTGTTGTCACTGTTCAAGAAACGACGGGTAGTGACGGCATCTGACGCTAGGCACTGGATGGAAACTTCGCTAAGTTTGCCGGTGCTATGAATGCTGTCGTTGAGCAGGTAGTTATTTTCCTGATGACAGTGGCCGAGGCAGGACGCGTAGCGGCTGGATGCGGAGGCAGGAGGCTGGTTATCGTTCGATAAAAAGCATGAGGTGCCATTGCATATTTTGGTGCAGGGGTCTGAACGGTCAGCGTGACTGGAGTGGTCGGCAGAGTGGTCTGCGCGGTAGTCGGCGTAATAAGAGAGGCTTGATCGCAAGGTCGACTCGGGCAGCTTAGTAAGCGTGGCGAGAGTCAATAATCCGGCCGCATCTGGTAAGCCGTGCTCTTCAATATATTGATGAATAATGGTGGCGGGGTATCCCTCTCCCTGATGCGTGCGCCGATATGCTGCGGCTGATGGCGATGGCGATGGTATGTGCTGATTGGATTGTTCTGGCATCTCAGGAGGAGGCATTAGATTGAGGGCGATTCTTTGGAGTGCGATTCTTTGGAGTGCAGTGGTTTACCTAACATTTCTTCGTAAAGCTTGATGTATTGCGAAGCGGTCTTTTGGTGGGTGAATCGGGAATGGGCTTCATGCATCACGCGTTCTATTTCTCTTTGCTTAAGCTCAGGGGCCAATTGGTAAAAATCCATAGCGCATTGAATGGCCCAGTTCAGGGCTTGGGAGTCATAATCCTCAAAGACAAAGCCATTTCCTTGTGAGTTAACAGTGTTGAGGTGTTCGATGGTATCTTTAAGTCCACCAGTTCGATGCACGATGGGCAGGCTGCCGTATTTCAGGGCGATCATTTGAGTGAGGCCGCAGGGTTCAAATTTTGAAGGCATCAGCATGAAGTCGGAGGCGGCATAGCCAAGCCGTGATAAATTTTCATCAAACGGATGAATGCTAACCAATCCCTCTAGGTTTGCCATAGAAATAATGTCTTTGATGTAGTGTCCATGGGAGCCATCCGCGACAAAGGCGATTTGCATGCCGTGCTTAGCGTATTTAGCGATGAGTTCCGCCAGAATGTCGGTGAGGATTTCTGGGCCTTTTTGGACGGGGTCGAGCCGCGATGGCCAGAAGAGCAGGGGGGCCTCATCATCAGGGCGCAGGCCCATTTTCTTTTGGAAAAGGCGCTTGTTGATTAATTTGCCTTCGGCACTTGTTTGAGCTGAGAACGGGTGGGCGAGTGCTTCGTCAGTTGATGGGTTGTAGGAGGGGTCAGGCGCATTGGTAATGCCCGAGGCAAAACCAGCGGCCTTTTTGTTGTGAAGCTCATTGCAAACCTTGCCTGGTATCCAGTTGTGTTGGCTTTGGGTGATTTCATCAAGGAAGCTCGGGCTTACGGTGTTGACCCAATGGGAGGCGAAAATACCACTGGCTAGCATGTCGATGGGATTCGATGATCGGCTTTGTTCGTAGCTGCTAGGCGGTGACTCATAATAGAGATGCTGCCAGAATTCAGAGGTGTCGATGCCGGTTTCCTCGATTTGTTCGAGCAGGATCTTTACCGAGTGAATATTGTGCAGCGTGAACAGGGAGGGGATTCCAATACGCCGCGCCATGGCTGGAATGAGCGCCGTCATCCAGTCATTGCAGTGAACGATGTCCGGCCGCACGTGGGGTATGATGTTGTTGATGACTTCACGTTGGAAGACCAGGGAGCAGCGCACGTTGTCGTCTGAGTGGGCGCTGTAGACATGATCACGATAATAGAATACGCGGTCCTCGGCTAGGTGGATGCGGTCACTGGGAAGCTTGCTGTGATAGTGACGTGATTCTTGACCCTCAAGCTGGCACGGCTCGATCTGAAAAAGGCGTCGGTAGTTAGGCAGAGCTACATGCACATCAGCTCCAGCTTCATGGAGTGATTTGACAAGTGAAGACGTTACATCAGCCAGGCCACCGGCCTTGGCACGCATGCGACTAGCCTGATTACCGAGTTCCCCAGGTAAGTAGCTTATTTCTGGTGTGACAATGAGTATGCGCGGGTCAGCCATTGGGTTGGGTAATTTCAAGAGTCATCAAAAAAAACGAACGCGCTGAAGGGCAAGGCTGGTGTAAATCATGACCTTGAATGTGATGATGAAAAAGTAAGCTTATCTTCATAGATTGAGGTTAAGCCTATCGGAAAGCGGGTGTAATACTATGACCATCTTGCAGAAAACACCGCAGATATTGCTCATGCCTTGGCCTTAGATCATAACAACAGAGAGTTACACTTGAGTTCAGTAAAGCCAGTGCCAAGATGTCTGCGCCACGGTGACTGAAAATCAGCTTAGGCGTGGCAAATTAAGCATTTAATACGGGAAAAGAATCAATGAACACAATTGGAATTATCGGCGGTAGCGGCCTCTATGAAATGGCCGGCTTTGAGCAGACCGAGCAACGTCATGTTGAAACGCCTTTTGGCGATCCCTCTGATGAATTCATCGGTGGCATTATCGATGGACGAAAGGTGTGGTTTTTACCCCGTCATGGAAGAGGGCACCGACTACTTCCCCATGAAATCAACCACCGTGCCAATATCTGGGCGATGCGTAGCCTAGGAGTGAGGTGGTTATTGTGTGTGACCGCGGTGGGCAGCCTCAAGCAAGAATACGCGCCTCGCCATATTGTTTTACCAGACCAGTATTTTGACCGCACTAGCCGGCGTGAGCACCATACCTTTTTTGGCAATGGCATCGTCGCGCATGTTGGCTTTGGAGATCCGGTAAGTGCAGGGCTTCGTGCTATTCTCTGTGATGCTGCTCAAGAGCAGGGCAGCACCGTGCATGACGGCGGCACCTATGTGAATATGGATGGTCCAGCATTTTCAACGAGAGCTGAGAGTGAGGCGAACAGACAACTTGGTTTTGACGTCATTGGCATGACCAACTTACCCGAGGCCAAGCTGGCACGTGAGGCTGAGATCGCCCTCGCCACACTTTGCATGGTGACGGATTACGACTGCTGGCACCAAGAGGAAGAAGATGTCAGCGCGCAGACCGTCATCGGTCACCTGAAAGCCAATTCAGCCAATGCCCAGGAGATCATCGCACGTGCCATTGCCTCGATCCCTGAAGAAGCCGACTGGCCCGAGCATCATGCCTTAGCTCCAGCGCTGATGACCCCTCAAGAGTTCTGGCCAGCAGAAACCGTCGAGCGGCTGCGGCCCATCATCGAGAAATACATTGAGCGTAGCTAGTGCCACTAGCGCCTCTAGCACCACTAGCTGAGGAACCCGCGTGCCACCAGATTGTTGAGTCTGTGTGCCGTGTCCCCGAGGCCGTCAGCGACCACCTCGTTATAGCTGCGTCCGTCAGTGGTATCCACCCCGTGCCCTGGCTCTAGATTGCGCAGCGCTTCGAGTGCTACATCGTCGTGATGGAACAGCTCGACAAAAACCGTTTCAAGCTTGCCTGTCTTTGCCGCGGCAGTGAGCAGGGCGCCAATCCAGCCGTCATCTGTGCTTAAGCAGCCGCGGGTGGTTTTGGCTGATGCGTGGAACATGCTGAACTCATCTGAGGCAGCAATCTCTGCGATCTTTTGCTCATTTTCAGGGATGGATAAATCCGAGTCGCCGCAATGAGCAGCGTCCACCATCACCTTGAAGAATTTTGATCCCATCTCGGCATTGATCGCCTTAATGAAATCCCAGCACTTGGCCACGTTGGTAAAGGTCTGAAACTCACCACCTCGTAAAAACTCGATATGCCAATGTTGGATGCCTGCCTCAATGGCATTGGTTTCATTGAGTGCTCTGATGTGTAACTTCACATTTTGTGCAATGGCGGCATCATAATCAGCTCCCGTCTTCGGGCTCGCGCCAGGCTGCATCCATTCCTCAATCGAGGTAGAGGCGACCTCTTTGATGTTGTATTTTTTAGCCACCTCAAGCCCAGACTTGAGCATCTCCACCACCTTGTCCTCGTCAGCCGGATTCATCGGGTCAGCACCTCCTACCATAAGAATCAGGTGCACGGCTAGATCGAGACCCCTGAGTCCGTTAATCATCTCCTCAGTATCTTCATCAGCAACACCTGGAAACACCGAGATTTGAGTGCTGCCAATTTTCACGGGAGAGATCTCAGTAAGCAGCTTCATTTCACTAACAACAACAAGCTCACCGTTCGCATCTCTCGGTAGCAGCCCATTCTCATCAGGCACCAGGCCGCCTACAAATTTGATATGGGTGGGGACAACCCCCAGTTCGACATTGGTTTTGAGTGTGATTTTTTTAGCCATAGCTTCTGAAGTGAAAACTTATACAGCGATGTATACGGTAGAAAACAGCAAATTTAACAGGGAATCTGAAATGGCCACGATTCTGCACCAACGCGCCAGTTCATACTCCATGCCTTCCGGAGGAGGAAGGCAGATGCTTTGCAC
>CAWVVN010000115.1:0-6164 GCA_963933605.1 uncultured Verrucomicrobiales bacterium | reverse complement strand
TTTTTTTTCGCTCCATGAGGATTTGCGCTTGTCATTGCGCAGCTGCATCTATTTATTCACTTATGGCGCAGATCTCACTTGGACTATCGTTTGATGATGTATTGCTCACCCCTCGGTATAGCGGAATATTACCTGGTGACGCAGATTTAAAAACCAGTTTGGCATCTGATATATGCCTTAATATACCGGTTGTATCCGCGGCTATGGATACGGTCTCGGAGACTGATCTGGCCATTGCTCTAGCACAAGAAGGAGGCATCGGAGTTATTCATCGCAATAACACCATTGAGGAACAGGCGGCAATGGTTCTTAAGGTAAAGCGCTCGGAGAGTGCCGTTATTCATAAGCCTTACACGGTCTCGAAAAATCAAACGGTTGGCCAACTGCGCATGATCATGGATGAGCAGGGGTTTTCAGGATTTCCGGTGGTTGACGCAGAAAGCAAGCTGGAGGGAATGGTAACAGGCCGTGATGTTCGCCACATGGCTGACAATGCGGCAACCATTTCAGAGGTGATGACACCGCTGAGTCGTTTGGTAACCTCTCACGAGAACACAGGACTGCGTGAAGCGCGTGCTATTCTCTATGAAAACAGGATTGAGAAGCTGCCGCTGATTAATAATGAGGGCGTGCTCACGGGCCTGATCACTGGAGCCGATATTGAAAAACGCATTACTTTCACGGATGCTGCCAAGGATCCAAACGGCCAGCTGCGCTGTGGTGCAGCGGTAGGCGTTGGCCCAGACTGCGTTGAGCGGGGCAAGGCCCTGATTGAAGCTGGTGCAGATGCTTTGTTTATTGATGCTGCCACGGGTCATACAACTCGTGTGATCGAGGTGATCGGAAAACTGCGCGAGCTCGGTAACGTGCCGGTGGTTGCTGGTAATGTGGTCACTGCTGAGGGCGCTCGGGATTTGGTGGAGGCGGGTGCATCTGCGCTTAAAGTCGGCGTTGGTCCTGGTTCTATCTGCACCACGAGGGTGATATCAGGTGTCGGCATGCCTCAGTTTACGGCGATTCAAAATGTGTCTTCCTATTGCAGGGACAAGGGCATCCCCGTGATCGCAGATGGTGGTATTCGTTATTCAGGAGATATCGCCAAGGCGCTCGCGGCTGGAGCTGATCTGGTGATGCTTGGTTCCATTCTTGCTGGAACGCGTGAAAGCCCCGGAGCAACGGTTCATTACCAAGGGCGTAGATTTAAATCATACCGTGGCATGGGATCACTTGGCGCCATGCGCAAGGGCTCCGGTGACCGTTATGGGCAAAACAGCTCGGGCAAACTGGTAGCGGAAGGTGTTGAGGGCCGAGTTCCTTACAAAGGGCCTCTCTCGGAAGTTGTTTTTCAGCTCATGGGTGGTCTCAAATCAGGCATGGGTTATGTTGGTGCATCTAATCTTAATGAGTTGCGCGAACGGGCGCAATTCACACAAATTACCTCTGGCGGTCTGAAGGAAAGTCATGTGCATGACATCACCATCACAGAGGAGCCTGTCAATTACCAGCCGTCCGCCTAAAGCACCGTCTCAATGGTTTGTTATTGCTGACTTCATCTTGAATGATTGAGTCAATTCACTGAAATATTTTATGATAGAAAAAAATCACGTAGCCGTTTTTGATTTTGGTTCGCAGTATACCCAACTCATTGTGAGGAGGGTTCGTGAGCTAGGCTTTTTTGCTAAGCTCTATGAGCCGGAGGAAATCTCATCCATTGGTCAGCCGGGTGCCGTCATTCTCTCAGGCGGCCCTAAAAGCACCAGTGATGACGACGCGCCAGATATCGATTTTGATGCGCTGCAGGCCTTTGGCGTTCCCGTATTGGGTGTTTGTTACGGCATGCAGTTGCTGAACATCAAATTTGGGGGTTCCGTTAAATCAAGTAATCGTCGCGAATACGGTCCAGCAGCATTAAAGCCCTTGGCGAGTGAAGGTCTGTATGAAGGCATTTCTCACGAGTCTCAGGTATGGATGAGTCATTCGGATACAGTGAGTGATTTACCAGATAACTGCCAGGTGCTAGCTGCCAATAAAGAGGGCACTCCAGTTTCCTTGAAGTGGGGCGAGCGCTACTATGGCATTCAGTTTCACCCAGAGGTGACTCACAGTCACGAGGGCCTTCGCATCCTGCATAATTTTTTACTTCAGGCAGGTGAGTTGGAGGTATTTCGGATCGAGGACTTCAAACGTGAATTGATCGCGGGCATTCGTGACAAGGTCGGAAATAAGCAGGTTGTTTGCGGTGTGAGTGGCGGTGTCGATAGCACAGTACTTGCAGTTCTCTTGAAGGAGGCCGGAGTGAACATGCGAGCTATCTTTGTCGATCACGGCCTGATGCGTATGGATGAAGGTGATGAAGTGCGTAACAATTTTCACCGTATGGGTGTGGACATTGAGACTGCCGAATGCTCGGAGCTCTTCTTGGGGCAGTTAGCTGATGTTTCTGATCCGGAAGAGAAACGTAAAATTATCGGCAATTTGTTCATTGATGTTTTTTGGGACACCGTGGGAGATGCAGAGATGCTAGCACAGGGGACACTCTACCCTGATGTGATTGAATCTGCTTCCAATGAAAAATCGAAAGCGTCTAAGATCAAAACTCACCACAATCGTGTGCCTCGTATTTTAGAACTCCAGAAGCAGGGCAAGGTTTTGGAGCCTCTTGCTGAGCTTTTCAAGGATGAGGTTCGTGAGCTTGGAGCATCCTTGGGGATACCCCATGATATCCTTCAGCGTCATCCATTTCCTGGTCCCGGTCTTGCGGTCAGGTGCCCAGGTGACATCACTGATAAGAAGCTGCGCATCATCAGAGAGTGTGATGCTATTTTCATAAGCCGACTTAAGGATCATGGCTGGTATGATAAGGTGTGGCAGGCTTATGCTGGTCTCATTCCCGTTAAAACCGTCGGCGTTAAAGGGGACGAGCGTAGTTACGAGTGGGCAATAAGTCTGCGTGCTGTGATAAGTGAAGACGCCATGACAGCCGACTGGGTAGAGCTGCCAGCGACATTATTGAGAGAGACCAGTAATCGCATTCTTAATGAGGTTGATGGCATTAATCGTGTCTTGTATGATATTTCGACAAAGCCACCTGCAAGTATTGAGTGGGAATAATAAATAGTGACGTTTTGTCAGCAGCGTTGAAATGAGGTGCCCACGATGTGTTCAAACAATTCACCGCAGTGCGGCGCAGTGCCCTCACTGCGGCTTTGTTCTGTCCGACCTCGATGATCTCTATGGCTCAGGTGAGGTTCGATTGAGGCGCTTGAGTGATGTGGCAGGGGCATTGCGCCTCAAGGAGAGACAAAAGCTGGAGCGCTTGCTTGATGAGTTTCAGACCAGCTTTCCTCAGTTGTTTTTTAGCGTCTATTATGGCGCGCTTGAGGACAGGGCTAATATACGCCAATTTGGTCTGTGGTTACTCAATCACGCAGCTTATGAGGATTTAGATATTAGTCGCCCTAATGATGGCGGGATTCTGTTGCTGGTGGATCTGAATACGAAAGTAGCATCCATTTCGTTTGGCTATATGTTGGATTCCTTCCTGACCGAGGAGGATACATTTAATATCTTGGCGAAAGCTCACCCTCATTTATTGCAAGGGAATCATTTGAAGGCGGCCAGTGTGATTGTGAAGCAGTTGTCACGCGTCCTGAGGAAAAAATCGAGACGCGCGATTCTCCAGCAGAAAATATTTGGCACCCCGTCAAACCAAACTAGTGGCTCGACAAATGCTTTGGAAAGGATCCGATCCAATCGATCTAATCGGTTTGTTATAGAGAAAGTGAAATCAAAAAGCGTTCACACCACGAGAGCTGAAAATAAGGAGATGGATCCGTGAAGATGAGCCTTTTTCGATGGCTGTTCTTGCTGCTGCTGCTGTCTGATTCTGCTCATGCAGAGTCTCTGCCGCAATGGTCGGATGAAGACAGGGCTCGCCTGCTTAGAGGGGAAATCATCGCGGGCACAGATATCCTTGTGGAGGATGAAGCGGTGATGGCGTCCCTGAACCTAGGGTCAGATTCCGAGGTGCTCCGAGCTTTGCCGCCCGAGCCCGAGCCAGAGTATGACGCTAAGATGGTTCCGTCTGAATTCTTACCGCTTTATTTTACTTCTTCTGAAAGCTATCTGATCGACCCTCAGCAGTTGTTATCCAATCAAGAAGCCCTCGATCGTTTGGTCTTTCTGAAATATCACGCTGATGACTCAGAGCTCAAAATAAGGATGTATCTGTTTGATTCGGAACAGAATTTACCAGCCTCCTATACGATCGAAAAACTTTGTGAAGACCATTACGCGGATGCGCCTCTCACGGCGATCGTTTTTTGCTTTTTGGGCAATCCGGAAAGAAGTCAGCTAGCATTTGCAGGTCAGGGGGCAGCGGATGTGGTAGCATTAGATCGGCGGAAAATGCTCGAGTCTGCCATGATTAAGTCGATGGAGAAATCTGATCCCGCTATGCAGTTAGAGTCATTTATTGTTCAGCTATCCATTTCCCTATATTGGCTAGAGGCGCAAAGAGCTGAAACTCTAGCAGCCTTAGCAGCAGAGGGGACTCGAGCGCTCGCAGGTAAGGCATGGACCTCGGGTAATGGTGCCGGAAAAGCCGAGGTGGTCCCGGCCATCGAGGCTAGCGGGCTTTCTGTTTTAAAGTCTAATATGCACTGGATCATTTTGGGCTTTCTGGGTTTGTTGTGCCTGATGGCTGGTTGTGTTTTTGGATGGCTCATGTGGAGGCGATCACGCCGCTATCATTTTCCAGTGGTGGAGACGCCCGAGAGACTCGGGGCTAGTTATGCAGCAGGGGTTGGGGCGGTCATCGCATTCCATAAAAAGCTGGGCTCGCCATCAAGTCAGCGTAATCAGGTGCCCGACTACCTGAAACGGGTCTAAAACACTTCATTTTATCATATGAACTGGCAGAAAAAATGAAAAGGTGAGTTTAATCCCTGTTTAGAAAATAAATTACTTTACGAAGCTCGATCTGCTGATAATTGTGCCTCTGTTCCCTCAAAGGAGCAGACAGTCCGATTAGTATTGGATCATACAGGTTAGGGGGTTTCCTGGTGATTTAGCTAATCGGACTGTTCTCTTTATACTCGATTTTCGCTTATTTGTTAGGCCCGAAAACCACCTTGAGTTGGTGCTGTTTATAGAGTAAATTACCCTTCCATGCACCAGCGCTGTTACTCGCCCTTTCGATATATGTGCCGTCAATTATGGCGTGTCTTACGCTGCCAGTTTGTCGTAATTAGTGGTTTGTTGGTGGCTAGCAGTCTTTGTGCTGGGGCATTCACAGTTAATCAGCAAGAGGTGCCGGAAAGCAAAGCAGACTTGGTTGCGATACAGAATGCTCTGGTTGAAAATCTTGAGGCTTGCCGTATGGCAACGGTGAGTATTCGTATTGGCGAAGGATTTGGGAGTGGTGTGATTGTGTCTCCTGAGGGTTTGATTCTTACCGCAGCTCATGTGACCGCGGAGGTGAATGAAGAAATGACGGTTATTCTTAATGATGGCAGTGAACACAAGGCTATCTCCATGGGCTTACAATCTGAGAGTGATGCCGCCATGATGCGTATCATCGATGAAGGAGAGTATCCTTATGTGGAAATCAATAAGAGTAATGATTACCGATTGGGGCACTGGGTATTTGCATTAGGTCATGCAGGTGGATTTGATCTTGAGCGCGGAGCTGTTGTAAGACTCGGCAGAATTGTGATGGAAAATGATTCAACCTTGCACACGGATTGTAAGGTGATTGGAGGTGATTCTGGCGGTCCATTGTTTGACATGGGTGGCGAGTTGATCGGTATACATAGTAGAGTCTCCGCCAGCTTAGAGCAGAACATGCACGTGCCGATGCGGGAGTATCTTAAGCATTGGGATGCGCTGAAGGGTAATGAGTTTTTGGGGGATGGTCCATTTGCTGAACGTCCTGATAAGGGCTCGGGCTTTCTTGGTTTTGCCTCAACGGACACGGAGGACGGCTTACTCATTGGCGAAATGCTCGAGGATGGTCCAGCGGCCAATGCAGGTATCGAGACAGGTGATATTATCCTAGAGCTCGAGGGTGAGGAGCTTACTGATAAAAAACATTTTCAATCCATGCTCAAAGAGAAAACACGTGGAGAAGAAGTGGAGCTGCTTATCATGAGAAATGGTGAGCA
>CAWVVN010000114.1:0-6176 GCA_963933605.1 uncultured Verrucomicrobiales bacterium | reverse complement strand
TCGAAGGCGGATATACTTAGTCTAGCTGC
Organism: uncultured Verrucomicrobiales bacterium; assembly: GCA_963933605.1. Classification (GTDB taxonomy): domain Bacteria; phylum Verrucomicrobiota; class Verrucomicrobiia; order Verrucomicrobiales; family Akkermansiaceae; genus Oceaniferula. The sequence goes on along the minus strand of CAWVVN010000114.1, from coordinate 6,147 downwards.
TGTGTATTTCAAGAGCCAATCGGTAGGCTGAGAGGGGCTGGTGGTGACAAAGATCATTTTGTGCGTGATGTCCTAGCCCAGCTGTGGTTTGGATAGGGCATGTCATCGTCTGCCGCTCCTCTGATTGATTACCTTCGTGAGCTAGAGGGGCGTGGCGAGAAGTATATTAGTGTCGATGATGATGCCCGTAAAATCCTGCGTGAATTTTACCTGCGAGCACGTAATGGCACGGTGGCTTCCGCGAGTGCAGTGAGCCCAAACAAAGTGGCAGGAGTAAAGCCGGTTGCAGCAAAGACGGCCGATGTAGCAGAGCTCAGGGTAGAGACAGCTGATGTCAAAACTCAGCAGCATGAAGTGCCGGCGGCTGACAAGCTCGTGGCCAGCGGGTCCAGCGCAAAAGAAAAGATAGATTCCTTGAAGCGGCAAGTCGCCAAGTGGCCAGCTGCATCAGCACTTACAGACTTACGTAAAACCATGGTTTTTTCCGTGGGGAATCCCGAGGCGGATATCATGCTGGTTGGCGAATCTCCTGGCTATGATGAGGAGCGCCTTGGCGAGCCGTTTGTCGGCAAGGCAGGACAAAAACTGGACGGTATTCTGAAGGCGATGGGCGTTGAACGCAAAAACACCTACATCACCAATATTGTGAAATTTCGGCCGGCGATGCCCAATCAGACGACGAATAACCGCCAACCAACAAGCGAGGAATTGGCAGCATTTATGCCGTTTATCCACGAGGAAATCAAAGTGGTGGCACCTAAGGTGATTATCGCTTTGGGCGGAACGGCGGCGCAGGCACTTCTGGCCAGCGAGCAGTCCGTAGTCAACATGCGCGGTGAGTTCCATGATTGTGACGGGGTTCCAATACGCGTGACCTATCACCCATCCTATATTCTGCATAACGAGGCGACCTCGGAGAAACGTAAGATCTGGGAAGACATGCTGGCGGTGATGGATTTACTCCAGATGCCCGTGAGCGAAAAGCAGCGTGGCTACTTTGCCTAGCCTAGCTGGGTCGCGGGCGACCTATTAGAAACCAATCCATGCTTGCACTGGCGGGTGATATGCAGTCAGTTCGAGGCATGCAAACGAGTCACCCATTTTTGGCAGACGACTACCACATCCGCTGGTCAACACTCACGCCTGGTCACGTCGAGGCAGATATCAACAAGGGTCTTGAAATTGCCGAGGCCAAGCTTGAGGAGCTTCGTAAGCTTGATGCGGCAGAGCTAAGTTATGCAAACACCTTTGAGGCACTTGAAACCGCATCGGAGGAACTGGACCGCGCATGGGGTAGGCTTAACCACCTCGATTCTGTCTGCAACGACGAGGACCAGCGAGCAGCTCTCAATGCTGCGTTGCCTCGGGTGACATCTTTTTACGCGACGATTCCACTGGACGATGCCATTTGGGAAAAACTGAAGGCCTTTTCAGAGTCAGACGCATTTCAGGATTTGGATGCTACTCGAAAGCGCTATGTCGAGGAGACCTGCACAAGCTTCATTCAGTCCGGGGCGAACCTGCCGCTCGATAAAAAATCTCGCATTGCCGAAGTGCAGTCTAGGCTTTCTGAAATCACCCAGAAGTTCGGTGAAAACGTGCTCGATTCGACCAATGCATGGGAGCTTGTTATCGATGATGAGTCACGTCTTGCAGGTTTGCCTGAGTCCGCCAAGGCGGCTGCTGCTGCAGATGCAGAGGGCAAAGGACACGAGGGTAAGTGGCGCTTCACCTTGCAATATCCGTCGATGGGGCCGGTGTTGCAGTATGCCGATGATGATGACTTGCGCCGTGAAATCTGGGAGGCGAATTGCACCGTCGGCCGTGATGGCGACTTTGATAATACGGCGCTCATCTGGGAAATCCTTGAGCTGAGGCAGGAGAAAGCGCAGCTGCTGGGCTATGACAACTTTGCGGATCTCACCTTGGAACGGCGCATGGCGCGTAATGGTGAGGCGGCGCTGAAGTTTACTGAGGACCTGCATGATAGGATCGTAGTGGCTTTTGAAAAAGACACCGAGGAGCTGCAGGCGTGGAAGGCGCACCAGACGGCTACAGAGCCCGGGCCGATGCAGCCGTGGGAGGTGAGTTACTGGGCTGAGAAACGCCGCAAGGCGGAGTATGATTATGACGAAGAGGAACTGCGTCCCTATTTCCCGCTGCCCAGCGTGATGGAGGGCATGTTTGGAATCGTCAGCAAGCTTTACAATATCCGTATTGAGGAGCGGGAGACCGGTGAAGACATCGAGACCTGGCACCCTGAGTGCTGTTTTTATGATCTCTATGACAATGAATCTGGTGAGCTGCTTGGATCATTTTATGCCGACTGGCACCCGCGCGAGAGTAAGCGTGGTGGCGCCTGGATGAATTACTTTGAGACCGGGTTGCCGCCGATGAATGGCGAGCCGCGCGAACCGCATCTCGGACTGATGGTGGGTAATATGACCAAGCCGATCGGTGATCAGCCTGCCCTGATGGACCATCGTGAAGTGGAGACCATTTTCCATGAGTTTGGTCACCTTCTTCATCACCTGTTAGCCGATGTCACCGTGAAGTCATTATCCGGAACCAATGTTGCCTGGGACTTTGTTGAGCTGCCCTCTCAGATCATGGAGAATTTCTGCTGGGATCGTCAAAGCCTTGATCTTTTTGCCCGTCACTACGAGACAGGGGAGTCAATCCCCGAGAGCCTCTACCAGAAAATGCTGGCGGCCAGAAACTACATGAGTGCCAGTGGTTTTATGCGTCAGCTCGGACTGGGCAAACTTGATCTGGATCTGCATGTGAAGCTCAATGATTACCGCGGCAGGGATTTAGACGAGGTGGATCGTGAGATTCTCGCAGACTACAAGGCTCCTCTGGCAACGGATGGACCCTCGATGGCGCGTCGCTTCAGTCACCTTTTCTCCTCACCGACCGGTTACGCAGCAGGCTATTACTCCTATAAATGGGCGGAGGTGTTAGATGCCGATGCTTTTACTCGATTTCAAAAAGAAGGTATCCTTAACCCCGAAACCGGGCAGGCATTCCGTGAGGCAATTCTCAGCAAAGGCAACTCGGCACCTGCTGACGAGCTCTATGAGGATTTCATGGGCCGAGCTCCGGACCAGACCGCTCTATTAGAGCGCTCGGGCTTAGCCTGATCTAGGCTTAGTCCTGGGTGAGCTTTGAGCCCCACCAGTTTTTGTTGGGCACGTAGTTCTCGTCTAAGTAGCGGGCGTGAGTTTTTTCGAGTTGAGCTTTGTGCTTCTTGTTAAAGGTCTCACGGTATTTTTTCTTGGCCACGTGGTTGTATCGTTTGTCTTGGAGTGGTGTAAGAGCTCCCGTGTCCTTAAGCCAGGCATCGAGTTCCTTGCGCAGGGCTAGGGCGATCTCGTGGTTCTTGATATAAAGATCGTTCTGCTCACCGATGTCCTTGCTGAGTTGGTAGAGCTCATCGTTACCATCCTCATAGTAGTGGATGAGTTTCCAGTCGCCCTTGCGGATGATGGCGGAGGGCTCACCTCCTTGGTTGCCATAGTGCGGGTAGTGCCAGAACAGGGCGCGATCGGTGATCTTGTTACCTTTCAAAAGAGGCACGAGGCTGAGGCCATCGACATGCTGTTCTGGTATGGCGGGTAGGCCTGCCAGCTCAAGCATAGTGGGAAAGAAGTCCGTGCCAGTTACTGGGATGGCAGAGGTGGATTTAGCCTGAGTCAAGCCCGGGGCCTTAATGTAGTATGGCTGTTTGATGCCGCCTTCCCACTGACGGCCCTTGCCGCCGCGCAGGGGCAAGCAGGAGGTGGCGTAGGCGTCGCCCGAGGAGACTCCACCGTTGTCGGAAGTGAAAATAACAACGGTGTTTTCCGCTAGTCCGAGATCGTCGAGGGCCTTGAGCACGATGCCTACAGCATCATCCATGGATTCCATCATGCCGGCGTAGATCGGGCAGTCCTGAACTTGGCGAACCGGTTTGGTGCGATCGATCAGAAACCGATCTCCCTGATGTGGGGCCTGTTGTGCCTTGTCGCGGTATTTTTTCCACAGTGCTGGTGTGGTTTGAATGGGGGCGTGCACGGAGTAGAAGGAAAGGTAGGCGAGGAAGGGCTGGTTTTTGTTTTCCTTGATGAAGCTTGCGGTTTCCTCGGCGAGGCGAATAGGTAGGGATTCGCCAGCAGGGCCGTTAGAGAGTTTTGGGTTTGTATAAGGGGCGAAAAAGCCGCCCGGAGGGCTTCCCCTCCAGTGGCCACCCTTGTTGATTTGAAAGCCGTGGTCTTCGGGATGTGAACCCTTGTCGCCAAGATGCCACTTGCCGGCGAAGAAGGTTTTGTAGCCGCCCGCAGCAAGGGCCTCGGCCAGCGTGGTATCGTCGTGGTTGAGGTGACGCCGATACTCAGAAGGCATTACTTTGTCGTTGCGCTTCCAGGCTAGGCCTACTGGGGCTCCTATGTAGTCGGTGATGCCATGATTGACTGGGTATTTGCCGGTCAAGATACTGGCTCGAGATGGGGAGCAAACTTGGCAGGTGGAGTAACCCTCTGTGAATCGCATGCCCTCATTGGCAATGCTGTCGATATGGGGTGTCTCGTGGAGGGTTGAGCCTTCGCAGGACATGTCCATGATGCCGAGGTCGTCAGCGAGAATGAAGAGGAAGTTGGGTTTGCCTGCTTCTGCGAAAGCGAAACTACTGAGTGATAGCAGGACTAGAATGGATTTCATCATATGAGGTGGCGATCAATTTCGCAACGGGCGGCCGACGCACGAGCTCGACCTCATGTTTAAAGTAGAGCTAAGATGCTGCTAGCTTTGTCTGCTATAATGGCATCACGGCTTTTACTGAGTTTTTGAAAATATCTGGATTGTTTTTTAAGGTCGGAGCGCAGCCTCCTGTGCCAGTCTGGTGCGGATGGTTCGTCAGACACTTGGGCAAAATGAGTCATCAGATCTAGAATTTCTCCCTGCACACTGATTTCGGAGATGGCAAGGATTTCGATCAGAAAAGGCAAGCAGGGCTCTGCTGCGGAGTAAACCTGTCCTGAGCACAAAGCTACCCATAGCTCGTGGCTTGCCTTCATGGCACGTGGCTCTTTTCTTGATGCTAGGTTTTCGAGCAGTCGAGGAACCTGTTTTTGGGTTTTCGGGGAAGCTTGATACTTATCCCAGGGCACCAGCCTGAGCCTCATCCAGAGTGAGTCTGCCATAACCAAAGATTGGACCGATCCGATCCGAATGAAAGATATAATTCGATCAGGGGGGAAAGTATTTGATCGCTGAGCTTACAAAAACAAGTTGTCGCTTAAGGCAAGGGGATGATTTCGAAGTTTTGTAAGGTAGCCTTTGCATCGATGTTCTCTGATCCGCTATCAATATAGAGACCAGCATCGAGCGTGTCAGGCAAGCTTGGGAGCGTAATCACCTGGATCAGTTGATAACTTACATTATCACTTGAGACTGCCATAGAAATTTGATCGCCCGTTCGCTCGAGTAATATCCATGCGTTGGGGAATGAACCTGATAGCCCCGTATTTAATTCTTCGACACTTCCGTTCACCTCAGTTGATACGCGGGCGTAGTAGTTCAGGTCGAGCTGTATGCCAAGTTGAACAAATCGAGAGGCCCCGGATGACGGCTCCTCAATGATGATGCCCACTTCAGGTCTCGCTCCACTACTGACCAACTCTTGCACATTCGCCAGCAATTGGAAATTACCTGTTACAGCATCGGTATCCGACAAGTAACCTGAGAAGGAACTCGGCTCCGAGAGCAGCGCATCGATATATTCAAGCGAGAAGCCGTCTGCATAACTCAATTGCAACATCTGCAATCCCTCTGGGATTGTCAGGCCATAGATATATTGAAGTTCAGATGCTCCCGATCCTGACGTTACGAAGGATCCGGTTTCGCCCGTATTTAATAGCTCCCATGAAACGGTCTCAGCTTGTGAGCTATTGTATTGGATCTCTAGATCGTAGCTGTCAGTGGCAAATATCTGCATCACATAATTACTGAACTGCGTGGTGCCGGAAGGGGAATCATCTGGAAGGCCTTGTTCAACAAGTTGTGGGCTGCTGGCAGTTGTGCTCAAGCTACTCGAAGCAACATTGTCTAATAACGAATTGCTCCAAGGAGTGACATAGGTCGTTGCCTGCGGATTAGTTCCCCCATTGA
>CAWVVN010000113.1:0-6323 GCA_963933605.1 uncultured Verrucomicrobiales bacterium | reverse complement strand
GAAAATGGTCGGGGAGACAGGATTCGAACCTGCGACATCTGCGTCCCAAACGCAGCGCTCTACCAAGCTGAGCTACTCCCCGTCGCCTCACTGACAAAGGCAGTGATCTACGGCGGGCAGAAACTCTACGAACTCTCCCCCAAGTTCAAGAGCAAAATGAACATTTTAACAGGATACTATCAAAGACTACAGAAATGCTCATGATTTTTTGGGGAAACTTGTGACAAGTGGTCACTTGTATGTTAACAAGCAGACCTCGTTGAGGCAGGTTACATGATTTCACGATCTGTGGGTCATTCGTTCTGCCACAACTAGTAACCTAGTAACGAACTACCAACCCAATACGTAATATGAAACTTAAATACATTATCGCACTCGCTGCTTCCGCTGCTGTTTTCACCTCTTGTGAGAAAGCTGAAGAAGCAACTGGCGAAGCCGCTGCTGCTGTTGAAGCTGCAGCCGAAGAAGCCGCCGCTGTTGAAGAAGCTGCCGCTGCCGAAGCCAAAGCTGCTGAAGAAGCCGCTGCTGCCGAAAAGGCCGCTGCTGAAAAAGCCGCTGCTGATGCGAAAGCTGCCGCTGAAAAAGCCGCTGCCGATGCCAAAGCCGCTGTAGAAGCCGCTGCCGAAAAAGGCGCTACTGACGCCAAGGCTGCTGTTGAGGCTGCTGTAGAAGGAGCCGTTAAGGAAGTTGTACCAGCTGCACCTGCAGTCCCAGCTGTTCCTGCACCTGCTCAATAAGTTGCTCTAAACAACCCAATCTTCAAAGCACTCCCGTCGTGGACGGGGGTGCTTTTTTTGTTTAGAAACCCAGCCAAACCAAATACCATTTGGATCGATCCCTAAGACCCAGCGCATTACCCCGCGTGATAATCCCCTTCACAGGCTTGCAATCTGTTCCGAATCTCATAATCTACGCATTCGCTTATGCAACTTTCAGCCATTATCGAAGCCCTTCTCGTCGCCTCCGAGGAACCCCTACCCAGCTCGGAAATCGCCCGTATTATCCGTGCCCGTATTGCTGAAGCTGAGGACGCACTCGCCGCAGAGAATGAAATAGGAAAAAACTCTAATGAGGATCCTGAGGCAACACCTAGGGACTTACCCGAGGAACTTGCCGCATTAGCAGACATCAATGATGATCTTGTCACCGCTGCGATCGTAGAGCTCAACCGGCAATATGAAACGTCTGGACGTGCTTTTCTCTGCACAGAACGTGCCAAGGGCTGGAAAATTTACACCCATCCAGATTATGCTGCTTTTGTGCGTCAACTCTTCCCGGACAGGAAGCCCAGCCGCCTCAGTGGTCCCGCGATGGAGACATTGGCGATCATCGCTTACCGCCAACCTGTAACCAAAGCTTCGATCGAAGCTGTTCGAGGTGTTTCCTGTGACGGCATGTTGCAGAAGCTACTCGACCGTGAGCTCATCAAAATAGGTGGCCGTGCCGAACTCCCAGGGCGTCCCCTACTCTACGACACCACGGATCTCTTCTTTGAGCATTTTGGCGTCAAATCAGTAGACGAACTTCCCAACTCAGCTGAACTGCGCACCATCAAGCTTCCAGAACCCGAGCCTGAAGCCGCAGAATCGGATGCTGATATTTCAGATCAAAACGACAAATTCACTTCAGAAGATATTGAGCAGCAACTAGCGCTCACATCTGCGGGCATACCTAAGGTCAACGAGCCCTCTGAGACGACATCTACCGAAGATGCCGAAGATCAATAGACCCATCAACACCACCACATCCTCTAAAAAGTGCCGCTAGACGATATTCGCAAAAAAATCGATCACCTCGATCAACAACTTCTCGACCTACTTTCAGACCGGGCCGACCTCGTGCATGAGGTCGGTGTGATCAAGAAAAAAGAGGGCCTGCAGATCTATGCGCCGGAACGAGAAGACGCATTACTTAAGCGCCTGGCCAAAATGAATAAGGGCCGTCTTCCTGATGGTTCAATCGTTGCTATTTACCGAGAAATCATGTCCGCAGCTCTTGCCCTTGAGGACAATCTGACGGTTGCCTATCTTGGACCTGAGGGCACATGGACGCACCAGGCGGCGATTAAAAAATTCGGCCATTCTATTGCCTATTCTTCGCAGCCAAATTTTTCAGAGGTGTTTGATCAGGTTGCACGTCGAAGGGCTCACTACGGTGTTGTTCCCATCGAAAACTCAACCGAGGGCGCCGTCTCCCACACACTCGATCTCTTTGTCGACTCACATTTACAAATCTGTGCGCAAATCCTTCTGCGCATCGATCACTGTCTGTTGTCTTCCATAGACAGGGCTGAAATCAAAACTCTCTACTCCCACCCTCAGGTATTTGGCCAATGTCGCAATTGGATTCTGCGCAACTTCCCAGACGCCGACCTTGTCGAAGTCTCGTCTACCACCAAGGCTGCTCAGCTTGCTCATGAAAATGCAGCCTCTGGAGCAGCCGCTCTCGGGGGCAAACTTGCTGCCGAACTCAATGGACTCGACGTCATCGAGGAATCCATTCAAGACCGTGCAACCAACACTACCCGATTCCTTGTTATCGGTGAAAAAACATGCCCTGCAACGGGCAACGATCGCACCTCTATCCTGTTCTCGATTCATGATCGTCCAGGCTCTCTGGTGAGCGCTCTCAAAGCATTTGACAAACTCAATGTGAATATGAGCAAAATAGAATCTCGCCCCTCTAAACAGCGGGACTGGGAATATATTTTCTATGTAGATCTTGCCGGCCACTGCACCGACAAACCGGTCGCTGACGCTCTTCTTGAACTAGAGAAGCACTGCTCTTTGGTTAAAATATTTGGAAGCTATCCAGACACGCAAGAATAAGCCACTAGACCCCGCCACTACTCCCCTCGATCATGCCGAAAAACGATGCCCTCTGGAAGGCTTCAAGCCTACTGGTCTCTGATACAAAAAATGCCGTTCTCACAACGGCAGACAATGGTGGGCATCCTCACGCGACTTGGATGAACATCGTTGCGGACAGCTCGATGGAAACTGTGATGTCAGTCACCGCCCCCAATACACAAAAGATCAAAAATCTTAGAGAAAACCCTTACGGTGAATGGATGATTGCATCGCCATCACTCGAATCGATGGTCTACCTATCTGGAACAACCCGTGTCATTGAAGGTGATGACGCCAAAAGCCATTGGGACTCCATGCCAAGTAAATCAAAAGCTTACTATCGCCATTATTGCGATGAGGATAATTACGAAAAGTTCTCAATCATTCTCACCCAGGTTGAAAAAGTTGTCTACTGCCGCCCCCCCGGATACCGGCAAACTATTGTCTATGAGCTTAGCTCTTAGCTTTCAGCTTTGGCAACACACGCTGCTGTAGCGATCAAAGCGATCGTGGAGCCTAGCGCTCCATCTCTTCCCAGTGGGACATTCAAGCCAGAACTAGAGACCCTTGAGGTTGGCTAACTCTTTGTCCTCATCTTCTTTTCTTTTGCTGTCCCAGTAATGGTGGCCATATTTTGAAGTGAAGATGGTGATGAGTCCACCATCCTCCCTGATGGCAGTCAGTGCATTATTTTTGTTCACCCAGCGTGTATCGTCTAAACGTTTCCACTTATTGTCACCGCCATTGACTTTAAGGATGTAGGAAATCTCTAGGTCGGTGAATGCTGTATCCTTGCTGTAGCCAATCTGGTGCACATTTCCGTTCCAGAGTTTAGCATGAATCTGATAGATGCTCTTTTTAAACAGGCTATATTCCACACCGTATTCTCCACCATATTTTCTTTGAGCATCTCCATACCTGGAAACACACTCTGCATAATCTTCTCCAATTCTGGCAAAAGAAGTCAGTGGCATAAACGCAATCAGGAAAATAGCTAGGGCTTTCATAGGTGGTGATTCTTGCAGTTTGCAACCCCCACGCAAGCTGTTAATCGATGGTTGATATTAGTTAATATTATGGACTTCGCTGATTGTTCTTTCATCTAAAAGATCAGCTTAAACGAGTCAGGTTGAATGCATTGCCGGGCAAGTTACTTGACGAATTAGCACCAAGTCGCTATATACAAACTGCTCATTCCGATAGGCTTACCTGAACATCTCTACCCATAGCAACCATGACAAAATTATTCCTCCCGCTCAGCATTTTCATTTTAACCTGCACACACAGCCTCGCAGAGGCCCCCAACAAAACCCAAGGCGATCCTTCGACAGAGTTAGCCAATGCCATGGCAAATACGGCAGCCATCATCAACTCCATTCCTGACATTATTTTCTACAAGGATATTGATGGTGTTTACAGGGGAGGAAATCAGGCTTGGGCTGAGCTTCTCGGCAAGCCCTTGAACGAGCTTATAGGCAAGACAGATTCAGAGCTCTTTCCAGAAGATGTGGCTAAGTTTTTCCGCACCAAAGACCAGGAGATGCTAACCTCCAAAGCGACAAAACGTAACGAAGAGTGGGTAAGCAATGCAGATGGCAAAAATATACTACTCGATACGCTAAAAACACCGTGGGTCGATCAGAATGGTAATACACTCGGAGTACTCGGAATATGCCGAGACATCACACCTAAATCAAATAATGATACCGACGTACGTGCCGCAAACGATCAATTCTACGCGGCTCTTAATGCCATGTTTACAGGTGAATTAGCACCGATGAATGCCATCTGGTCTCACTCAGATGATATCAGTAACCAAGGGCCGTTTGGAGCAAGAATGGACGGTTGGGATGCAGTAGGCGCCCAATTCAAAAAAGAAGCTGCCATGAAACTCGGTGGCCGCATCACCTGCAAGAATCTCATCGTCCACGCAGGAAGAGATTTAGCATACACGGTGTGTGTTGAGCTCGGTGAGAATATGACCGCTGCAGGAAAACCCGTTGAGGTCAGTCACCGCGCTACCAACATTTTCCGCCGTGAAGAAGGTCAATGGCGTCTGATTCATCACCACACTGATTTATCGCCTCAGCTTGATAACGCTGACGACAAGTGAAAGCTTGTCATCTAAATCTCATTTCTAAGCGGACCTGAAACTACTTTGCCGCAAAACAAAAAACCCCACAAAAGCAAAAAGCCCCGCAACTGCTCGAGTTACGGGGCTTCAAATTGGTTACGGGGGTAGGATTTGAACCTACGACCTTCAGGTTATGAGCCTGACGAGCTACCTGGCTGCTCCACCCCGCGATTATAAAATGATTACACCAAGTGGTGTGCGGGGGAAACTACGGGCAGTCATAACCCAATGCAAGGAGAATGTTGCTTATTTTCGGCGGCTACTTGGGATCATATTTCTTGGGCTTTGTATGTTTTTTCATGTGGAGTTTTTAGGCGCTTGGGTTATTTATTGGGCATGCCCATTTTTTTGGCAGCCACGGAATCTGTTCCGGCATTTTTCATCTTATTATCACTGATCCTCGGCTCAGTGGTATTTATATCATTGGTGTTTTCAAGGCTCCGGCAGTCTCTCCTTGTTGGTTATTTTCTCTGCGGCCTAGCCCTATCCAATAGCGGTTTACTTGGCTGGGCGGGTGCCGATTCAGGAGAGCTCATTCATGCACTGTCTGAAATTGGCGTGATCTTGCTGCTCTTCACCTTGGGCATCGAGTTCTCCGCCAGTGAAATCAAAAACCTGAAGCGGCCAGCCTTGATCGGTGGTAGCATTCAAGTTTCGTTGAGTGCTATCGTCGCGACCTTAGCTGCCTATTACTGGGGATTAGATCTCAACCAAGCTATCGTTGCCGGCTTTGCATTCGCTCTATCGTCTACCGCAGTGTCGATGAAATGTTTCCAGGATATGGGTGCGCCTGACAGCCCACCTGGTCGTGTGGCACTTGGCATAGCACTCTTTCAAGACCTCGCCGTCATCTTCTTTATCGTCCTGCTGCCTGTTTTATTGGACGAGGATGAGGGCAGTGCCGGAGCCCTTATCTTTGCCTTGGGCAAGGCCACTATTTTCTGTATTGCGATGATCACACTAAGCCGATACGGGGTCCCCCAACTGCTCGCCGCAGTAGCCAACACTCGCAGCCGCGAGCTCTTTACCGTAGCCGTTGTTGCCCTCTGTGTTGTCGTTGCCGTTATCGCTGGGTTACTGGGCTTGAGCCCAGCACTGGGAGCATTTGTCGCTGGCGTTGTGGTAAGCAACTCGATCTACAGTCACCGAATCTTGGCTGATGTACTGCCATTCAAAGACTTACTACTCACCCTCTTTTTTGTCTCGATTGGCCTACTTATCGATCTCCAAACCCTGTCAGAATATTGGGCCCTGATATTGATAGGCACGATTGCAACCATCGTAGCCAAAGGCATCACGGCAGCCATAGCCGCTAAAGTTTCAGGTTTAAGAAGTGGTGA
>CAWVVN010000112.1:0-6345 GCA_963933605.1 uncultured Verrucomicrobiales bacterium | reverse complement strand
CAGCTGCTCACGGCTCCAGCGATTAAGGAGCTGGCACAGGGTCATGGTATTCCGGTAATGCAACCTGAGTCCGCTCGAGAAAAAAGTTTCCTTGAAGCGCTAAAGGCCATGGCGCCCGATGTGATCGTGGTGATGGCCTATGGCCAAATCTTGTCGCAGGCTCTGCTCGATATTCCATCTGTTGCCTGTATTAATCTCCATGCCTCACTGCTGCCCAAGTACCGTGGGGCAGCCTGTATCCAAGCGGCCATTGATGCGGGTGACAGCCATACGGGCATTACCGTGATGCATGTGGTCAAGGCCCTAGATGCCGGCGATATCATCCTCAAGAGCGAGACGCCAATCGGAAAAAATGAGACGGGGGGTGAGCTGCATGACCGCTTAGCAGAAATAGCGCCTGAAGCACTCCATGAGGCGCTCAGCCAGCTTGCGCATGGCAGTGCCCAGCGTGAACCACAGGATCCTGAAAAGGTCAGTTACATCTCCAAGCTAATGCGGGAACATGGTGAGATTGACTGGACACTAACGGCCGAGGCTTTGGAACGTCGTATCCGAGCTTATGAGCCGTGGCCGGGCACCTCAACCGCATTTGTGGATAACAAAGGCCGTCAACGTAGATTGAAGATTTTCCCGCAGGTTGAAGTGAGTGAACAAGGCGGCAAGCCGGGTCAGGTGCTGAGCACGGATGGGGTATTGTCCATTGCCTGTGGTCAGGGTTCGATCGTGATTGAGTCTGTGCAACCGGATGGCTCACGCCGAATGAGTGCCGCTGATTTTCTGATGGGCAATGCTCTCGTGGTGGGAGATGTCGTGGGCTTGAGCTGAAAACAATTTCCGGCCTATCACGGCTCACCTGCTGGCTAATGCTTGCTTGAGGAATGGGGCGGTGTGTGAGGTTTTTGAGCGGGCGACATGCTCGGGTGTGCCTTGGCTGACAATGCGGCCACCTTGCTCCCCAGCTTCAGGTCCGATGTCGATGAGGTAGTCCGCCTCTGCCATGATGGCGGTGTGGTGCTCGATGACGACTACCGTGTGGCCTTCATCAACGAGGCGATGAAGCACATCGATGAGTTTGTCGACATCCTGCTGGTGCAGGCCAATGGTGGGTTCTTCAATCAGGTAGAGGTTGGCATGATAGGCTTTGCTGCCGCTAATCCTGGCACGTCCTTTGGTGAGTTCGGAAACGAGTTTGATGCGCTGCGCTTCACCCCCTGAAAGGGTGGGGCTGGGTTGACCGAGCTGGAGATAGCCGAGACCGGTGTCGGAGAGTAAGCTAAGCGTGCGACGAAGTTTGGGCACGGCGCTGAAAAATTCGGCAGCCTGGCGGATATTCATTCTTAAGACTTCACCCATGTTTTTGCCATTATAGCGGATGTCTAGTGTGGCAGCGTTGTAGCGCATCTCCTGGCAGGCTTCACAGTGGACCCATGTGGTGGGAAGGAAGTCCATCTCAAGTTTGATCCGGCCATTGCCTTTGCATTCGGGGCACTGGCCTTCTTTGTTGTTGAAGGAGAAGCGTGAGGCGCTAAAACCACGCGTCCGTGCCTCGGGTAACTGGGCAAAGAGTTGGCGGATGGTGTCGAGGACCTTCACATAGGTGGCCGGGCATGAGCGTGAAGTTTTGCCAATCGGGGATTGATCCACTTCAAAGCAGGCTTTGATGGCACTAAATCCTGACTTGGAGCTATAGTTTGTTGTTTGTGAGGCATGATTACCAGCCGCATGAGATAGGCATCCACGCATCAGTGAAGATTTTCCGCAGCCTGAGACACCGGTAAGCACGGTGAGCTGTGCGAGGGGGATGCGGGCGTCAATGCCCTTTAGGTTGTTAGCATGGCACCCTGTGAGCCTGAGCCAGCCGCTCGCAGCCTTGGCTTTGGGTAAGGGGCGGCGAGCGCGTGTTGTCCGTGGTGTCTCAGATATCGCGGGTTTGACCAATTGCCCGCCTTCTACACCCGCGCCAGGTCCGAGCTCGATGAGGGTATCGGCACGGGAGATCGTTTCTTCATCATGTTCCACCACCAGCAGCGAGTTACCGCGCTGGCGCAGGGACTCGAGGGTGTCGAGCAGTTTGACGTTGTCACGTGGGTGCAGGCCGATGGTGGGCTCATCAAGGACGTAAAGCACGCCGCGCAGGTTGGAACCGAGCTGGGCGGCCAAGCGGATTCGCTGAGATTCACCGCCTGAGAGGGTGTCTGCAGAGCGGTCGAGCTGCAGGTAACCTAGGCCGACGTGATCGAGAAAGTGCAGGCGTTGGATGATTTCGGGGATGATGTCGCGAGAGATGATTTTTTCCCGACCACTGAATTTCCATTGATCGAGCACCTTGATGGCTTCGTTCACAGAGAGGGCATTGATGCCGTGGATTGGTTGATCATGAATGAGGATGTGACGTGAGTCTTGACGTAGGCGTGCGCCATGGCAGTCAGGACAAGTATGGCGTGTGCTCGGATCTGATGAGCTGAGATTTTCGTGAATTTCAGCTTCGAGTTCGGAGTTGTATTGGTCGGGTTTGCTGCTGCGCCCTGAAGCGGCAGAGATGGCTCCGTAGCCTCTGCAGGTGGGGCACCAGCCACGGTGCGAGTTAAACGAAAAGTGGTGTGGGTCAGGCTCCTCGAAGGATTTTCCTGTGACAGGGGAGACGCGGGCAGAGCTGAAGGTTTGCAGCTGAGCCTTGCTTGTCTTCTTACTTTGCTCTGTGAGGGTGGCACAGGTTCCTTTACCGAGCTGCAGGGCCTGCTCGGTAGAATCACAGACCGCGTAGATATCGTGCGGCTGGAAGCGCTTCAGGGCTTGAAAACCCTCGGTGTTCATCAGCTTGCCATCAACAAGTAGTTGGCTAATGCCCTTCTTGGCTGCCGCGATGGCAACATCGGTGTGGTAGCCTTTGCGAGCACGAATCAGGGGTGCAAGGACAAGCAGCTTTTTGTGTTTGGTTCGGAGCTGCCGGATTTGCTTTTCAATGGTGTCGGTGGTTTGAGAGATCACGGCTTCACCGGATTCCGGACAATGCTGGATACCTAGCTTAGCGTAGAGCAGGCGCAGGAAGTGGTAAATTTCAGTGACCGTGCCGGTGGTGGACTTGCCGCCGCCTCGGGAGACACGCTGCTCAATAGCAACGGTCGGTGGCAGGCCGGTGATGCGGTCGACATCGGGTTTCTCAAGCTGACCGGCAAATTGCCGCGCGTAAGGTGACATGGAATCCAGAAAGCGGCGCTGTCCCTCGGCAAAGATGATATCAAAGGCGAGGGTTGATTTTCCTGAGCCCGACAGGCCGGTGACAACAACGAGTTGATCACGCGGAATATCCACAGAGATGTTTTTGAGATTGTGCTCCCGCGCTCCAGATATCTGAATTGATGAGGAAGCTTTTTTGTTTTTGTTGGCCTGTTGAGACGATTTTGATCGAGATGCTTTTTTAGCTGCTGCTGTGTGTGTTGTTTTAAGTGCATCAGCAGTGGCGGATTTTTCTGATAGGATTTCTTCTGGGCTGCCACTGAAGATGATGTTGCCGCCATCCGCTCCTGGTCCGGGGCCTAGATCAATGATGTGGTCTGCACAGCGAATGACGTCGAGGTTGTGCTCGATGACCAGTAAGGTGTGGCCGGCTTCGGTGAGGCGTTGAAAAACCTCGAGGAGCTTTTCGATATCGGTGAAGTGGAGACCGGTGGTAGGCTCGTCGAGGATGAGCAGCTTGGCGGTGGATTTGTGTGCTTCGGTGAGTATTTTACAGAGTTTGAGGCGTTGTGATTCGCCGCCGGAGAGGGTGTTGAGTGGTTGACCAAGGCGTAGATAGCCGAGGCCAACATCGGTGAGGGGTTGTAAGGTGCTGATGATTTTCTTCAGTAGCCGTGACTCTTTACCGCTCGTTTTTTTGAGGCGTTCTGTGCTTGAAGCGATGGCTTCGGTGATGGTGAGTTCCAGAGTTTGAGCGATGTTGAGCCCATTGTAGCTGTAGCTAAGCGCCTTACTGGTGTATCGTTTGCCATCACATTCAGGACAGGTGATGTAGAGGTCGGAAAGGAACTGCATTTCCACCTTTTCAAAGCCATTGCCGAGGCAGCGCTGACAGCGGCCAGTGCCTGAGTTGAATGAGAAATAGCCTGGGGTGAGCTGCTGCTCGAGGGCTTCCTCTTCAAGGGTGTAGAGCTGACGAATGGCATCAAAGGCGCCCGAATGCACTGCAGGAGTGGATCGAGGTGTGCGTGTCAGGGGAGATTGGTCGACTTGTTCTACCGAGCTTAAGTGATGATGACCGGTAATGGATTTGATCGGGGCAGCCTCGTCAGCATTGATGATGCCGAGGTGCTTGGCGAGGTTGAGATAAAGGACGTCGTGGGCTAAGGTTGATTTGCCCGAACCGGAGACACCTGTCAGGCAGGTGAAGATGCCAAGGGGCAACTTAAAATCGAGATTGCTGATATTGTGCCTGTTCGCTCCGGTGATCTTGAGTTGCTGTTTTGAGGTGCGGCGGGAGCTGGGTGTTTGTATTTTTGCTGAGCCAGAGAGGTAGGGAAGGGTCTTTGATTCAGGGAATTTTTTGGCGATGTTTTTTTGCTGGGCTTGTTGACCTGAGAGCTCGGCGACAATGTTGCCGCCATGCTCACCCGCTGCTGGGCCAAGGTCGATGAGATGGTCACAAGAGCGCATGACGGTCTCCTCATGTTCTACGACAACCACGGTGTTGCCCTTGTCTCTGAGGTCGTGCATGACCTTGACGAGCTGGTTGATGTCGCGCTGGTGTAGGCCGACGGTGGGCTCGTCCAAGACAAAGAGGGTATTGGTGAGTGCAGCGCCCAGACAGGTGGTGAGGTTGACGCGTTCGATTTCACCTCCTGAGAGGGTGTTGGCGGGCCGGTCGAGTGTCAGGTAGGTCAGGCCGACTTGGCACAGGTAGTGAAGCCGTGAGTTGATCTCATCGAGAGCGTGGCAAATCGATTTTGAGGCATTGCCTTTAAGGTGAGAGGAAAACCAAGTGGAGAGCTCTTTGACGGGCATTTGCCAGAGCTCAGGGAGGGTTTTGTCATGAATTTTAAAACACAGAGCTTCAGGCTGGAGGCGAGATCCATGGCAGTGGGTGCAGGCGGTATAGGCACGGTAACGGGAGAGAAACACACGAACGTGCATTTTGTAGGACTTGGTTTCGACCCAATCAAAAAACCCTTTGACTCCGTACCAGTCATCATTGTCCCATGCATCCTGTGAGTCATCACGCTCACCATAAAGAAGCCATTGGCGTTCATGGTGTTGGAGGTCTTGGTAGGGGGTGTTGATATCAATACCGACGGCACGAGCCGCACTCAGTAGGTCTCGTTGACATTCTGCACCACGAGCAGTGGTGAAGGGCGTGACACAACCTTGCTTGATACTGAGGGAGGGGTCAGGGATAGCTTTGCCCAGGTCAATGCCAATGGTCCTACCAAAACCTCGGCAGTGTGGGCATGCCCCTAGCGGAGAATTAAATGAAAATAACGCAGGAGTCGGTGGGCGTAGATTGAAGCCTGTGGAGGGATTGGTCCAGTGGGTGGAAAACGATCGAGAACGATCATCGATCAGGATCTCAAGGGCTCCTTTGCCGAGGGCGATGGCCTGATCAATGGCCTCAAGTAGGCGGGCCTTATTACGCGTCGTTATTTTCAGCCGGTCTTGAATGACGAGCACGGAGGCGTCTAATTTCAGTTTGCCGTTGGGCTCGTCGGTGCGGTATATTTTACGACGATGGTAGATGCGTGTGTAACCCTGCTGATTGAGCAGCGGCAGGACATCTGTGCTTGGTGTACCTGGGGCAATAGAGACGGGAAAAGCAACCATGATGGTCTGATTGCTGTGCTCCGAATGACACCAGCTCGCAATGGAGTCTGGCGTGTCAGGTTGTATGCGCTCGCCCGTTTTTGGGTCGTAGGCCTTGGCGAGGTATGGGAAGAGCAGTTTGAGGTAATCGTTGAGCTCAGTGAGGGTGCCGACCGTTGAGCGTGTTGAACGAATGGTGTTTTTTTGCTCGATGGCAATCGCAGGTGGTATGCCTTCAATACGGTCAACTTCAGGCTTGTCCATGCGGTCAAGAAACTGCCTCACGTAGGGGGAGAATGTTTCGACGTAGCGCCGCTGACCTTCAGCGTATAGGGTGTGGAAAGCGAGTGAGGATTTGCCTGATCCTGATGGCCCTGTGATGACTGAGAATTTACCCAGTGGAATCTCAAGGTTGATATTCTTCAGGTTATGTTGCCTAGCTCCCGAAATGCGGATGGCGTTGGTATCCTTGGAAGATGGCGGGGAACTTTTTTTGGCTGGCACGTCGGCAATATGCTACTGTAACGACATTTTGCCAATCAAGAGTTGGTTCAT
>CAWVVN010000111.1:0-6394 GCA_963933605.1 uncultured Verrucomicrobiales bacterium | reverse complement strand
GCTTCTTTAAGTTCGCCACCATCACCCGCAGCTACATCAGGTTTCTCGGAGCATGCAGCCATCATTGAGACAGCAAGGCCAATAGAGATGAAGGCTGATGTTTTAAATCGCATGGATGAAAAGGTAGGAACTAAGTTTCTGCACATTGGGTCTAAGGGTGGGTCTAAAATGTTGAATAGAAGGATGCTTCTGAGATCAGCTATTTTCGCTACCTTCTTCTTCTTTGGCGTCATCGACCGGACACTCACGCTTGGTGCGTTTGAGAACAATGACGAGCAGCACCACAAAGAGTGCAAACAGTCCTGCGGTCATGAGCGGATTGGTGCGCACGATGTTATTTAAGGCAAACAGCAGCGAGCAAACCGTGGCGACCACCAAGGCCCAATCGAGCAGAACCTGGCCGACCGGATGCGCCGAGACGTAACCCGGGATCTCCTTGGTCACCCTACGCCAGCCTGGGACAAAAATACGTGTGCGCATGACAAACTCCTTCAGTCTGGAGATCTCTGTAGGTTTGGTAAGGAGGGATACTACCACCACAGAAATCAGCCCAACAAGAGTCATAAAGAGCATGCGTGCACCCAGCAAATCATAGTCAGCTGTGAAACTCACCCCATCTGGCAGATTCAATAATTGGGCCATGACCGGGTCAAACAGCGGCTGCTCAAGTCCGAACATATCACCACCAAAGAGAAGCAAGACTGCTACCACGTAGTTCACGACAAAGGCAGCCAGCTCGCCTATGGCATTAATGCGCCACCAGAGCCAACGCACGACGCCGACCACGGCGGCACCACTACCCACAACAAAGAAGATCGAGAGCAGCTGTTGAATGTTGTCTGCATAAAAACTGATCACACCACCGGCAACGGCGACGACAATGGTCAGGATACGAGACACCATCACATAGTGCTTATCGGTAGCCGTGGGGTGCAGGAAACGCCGGTAAAGGTCATTGACCATGTAGCTCGAACCCCAGTTGAACAAGGTGCTCATCGTTGAGATAAAGGCGGCAATCATAGCAGCAATCATCACACCACGAAGGCCGATAGGCAGGATGTGCAGGATCATGCGCGGATAGGCGGCATCATCACCAGCCTCACCCATGTCGGGGAAAACAATCACCGAGGCCAATGCCACAATCACCCAGGGCAGCGAAATAATCGCGTAATAAACAATGGTATGCATCAGCATCGCATTGGAAGCATGGCGGGTATCCTTACAAGCAAGAATACGCTGAGCCTGATAACCACCAGACAGGGCCACACCCCACCAGAGAATACCAAAGTAGCCGATCACGTTCCAGATCGACATGGCTCCTGTAGCAGCCCCCTCGCCTAGCTGGGTGGTGATCGTAGGCGTCAGGTTCATATCCTTGCCGAGCCAATCTTGATTGTTCGTAAGCTGCTCATACATGGCAGAAAGACCACCCACTTCTCTCACTGACAGCCACGCCAACAGGAAGGCACCTCCGGTCGCAATGATGAACTGAACAAAGTCCGTATAAACCACGCCGTAAAGTCCACTAAAGGCACAGAGCATCAGAGCACAGCCCATCACCACCATCGTGGCCACCATATCAGGAGAAATATCAAAGCCCGCCATATGAAGCGGAGCCATACCACCGAGACCGAGTGCCTCTTGGGAAATGGTTACCATCGCCTTGGCGACCCAACCGATGATCAAGGGACACAATACCAGAGCACCTATGCCTGCAGAGATACCACGTAAGGTCATCGCTGACTTACCTGAATAACGAAGCTCAAGAATTTCATTGTCTGTCACCACCGCAGAGCGACGCCACATGCGAGCAAAGAGCACCACACCCAAGGCTGATCCAATCAAGGGCGCCCAATATTGCCAGACCGCGTGCACTCCAAACTTCCTCACCAAGGCACCCACCCACAAGGGCGTGTCGGCAGCAAAGCTCGTTGCAATCATCGAGGCTCCCGCCACATACCATTTCAAACTACGTCCAGAGACAAAAAAGGAGTCGACGTTCTCGCCTGCTTTTTTACTGAAATAAACTCCGACACCAATCATCGAGAGTAAGAAAATAGCGACTACGGTCCAATCAATCCAATGCATAATAATGTGTAGTTAGTTGTGAGTATTAAGTTTTTAGGTAAGGGCGAAGTCTTTGCGAGAGTGATTTTTCTAGGCCATTTCGACAACAGGCTTCTGGGTAGATGCTTTGGTCTCGATGGATAGCTTCTTTGGCACATCTGCATCGAGCTGAACGCTGACTCTATGCCCATCACCGATAGGTAACAAGACAGAGATTTCCTGAGTTTGGCCAATGGAGCACATCTCCGCCTCGATCAATCCTTTGCCATCGATATCCCACCAGATAGAAACCAAGATTTTACCGCGAGCCATCAATCCTGTCACTGAGCCTTTGCGCCATTTGGATGGCAAGGCAGGCAGAATCGAAATATGCCCCGTTCGTGAGTTCATCATCATCTGATGGACGACTGCAGACAATCCCATGTTGGCATCGATCTGGAATGGAGCCCACTCCATCTCAAGTCCAATGCCCATATTGCGCCAATCGTTGTGGGTTGTGTAGAAATTATTTTTAACGCAAGAACGGGCTAGCAAATCAATGCATTCAAGCGCCTGATCTCCATCCAACAGTCTCGCATACACATTGCCCATGTGCACGAGCGACCAACCAGTCTGTTCACCAAGTCCGATGACGTGGCGCTTATCAATGGCTGTTTCAAATGCTTTGAATAGCTCGGGGTCTGAGCTACGCGTTACTTCCCTACCGGGGAAAAGAGGATAGATGTGGGACTGGTGACGATGGTGGTAGTTATCCTTGAAATAGGGATGCATCCATTCTTTTACCGCTCCATCCTCATTGATCTCATAGGGTGGAATATGGGTTAACATCTTCTCCCACTTGGCGATCTCATCAGGATATACACCAATTAGGTTAGATCCATCAATCAGGTGCTTGAGCACTTCCTTGGAAAGAGCAAAGTCCATGGTCGCATTCATGGTTGTCTCCATGGCTGCCCCCATGCCCTCACCATCCCAGTAGTTACCAGGCGTGTTCTCAGGCGAGTTAGATGGCGAGCTAATATAGTGGCCGTCTTCACCAATGATGAAGAAGTCTTCATAAAAGAGTGCGGTCTCTCGCAAGAACGGCAGAGCCCGGTCACGCAGAAAGTCCTTGTCGCCGGTATAGAGGAAATAATCGAAATAATGATGTGCGATCCAAGCGGCCGCGCCCGTCCAGTGAATGATGTGCGGACGGATGGTCTTCAATAATCCTGAGGGAGGTGTGGTCACCGCTGGTATGTAAATACCGCGGCAGCCGTAAAGCTTGCGCGCATTCTCATGGAAATCATCCATCATGCCATCAAAGTAATCAAACACAGGCAGCATGGCCTCCCAGAGGCCACCAGAAAGCGCCTGCCAGTAGATCATCTGCAGGTTCTCGTTAGCCATGTTAAAGGCCCAGTAGCCACGGTATTCACCGCACCAGTTACCATACAAATGACACGGCTGACCGCCCTCACGAGAGCTCGAGATCAGCAAATAGCGACCGTATGACCACATCTTTTCAACCATCGCCGGGGGCGCCTCACCTTGGTAGGCATCGAGCAAGAGTTGTTCGTTGCAAATTTCATGTTCAGCCTCAGTAGCACCGAGATCGATCTCCACACGACGAAACATCTCTCCATGCACTTCAGCGTGCGGAGCTAACAGCTTTTGATAATCTGTGCTCAAGGATTCCAGCTCAGCTTCCAAACGAGGCCAGGCAGTCTGACGATCCTCATGAGTAAAGAGCTTGATAATCACGAGCATTTTATTGCAGCCAGAAACATGAATATGCTCTGCATCTGCCTCTAGCGTTCCCGACGGAGCTAGCACACGCGCAACGGCACCGAAGTCATTACCATCATCATTGAGTGCTCCGTAACGAATGAATTCATTATTGGCGGCAATTTTCTCCACCGCCTGAGGCAACGGGCTATCGCCGTGCTTTAAGGTGCGGGCATCCAGCGGGTCGTGTATATCGAGAGAAAATCCAGCTTCTAACTCACCGCCATTACTGCTTATCTCCATCACCACAACGTCATCTGTGCGGGAAACAAAAAGCTTACGCTGATAATCGACACCGTCGTCATGCCAGTTAACGGATACCTCACCCGTTTCCATATCAAGTCCTCGGCTATAATTCCGAAATCCTCGAGAAACGGGCATCTTGATTTTCAAATCTGCGAGTGGCAATGGATAGCCAATATCCGGATCATAGCCGCGCCGAGTCAGCTCATCTGCCAGCATGTGATCAGCCGCGTGAACCATGCGATCCGAGATTAATCTTCTCACTTCTGGCAGCATGCCGCAGACATCTGGCAGCTCTTGAGTAACCACCATGTGCCACAAGTCCTCATGCGTAAGCATTACCGTCTCCTCATGCACCCCACCATACACAGCAGCACCTATCGGCCCATTACCAGATGGTAAGGCTTCCCTCCACTTAGCACCCCACCAAGAAGACGGGTATTTCATTAACAACTTGTTTTTCATTCGATAAAAAATAAATCCTCACTTAGCACACCTAGGATAAGGCAAAATATGCAGCCGCAAGATTGCACTAGAAACCATATTCAAACTAATGAGGCAATGAATATATCAGCATAGGGCATGATATTTCGCCGACCCACAAGCCTGCTCAAACCGCTCAAAAGCGAGCTGCCGAAAACCCTATAAGCCTAGCGGTCGGCAATTCACCACTTGCAGAAGGGATGAGTGCTAAGCTTGGAATTCGCATAGCGTGAGTCTGAGCTTACTTCATCGCCTACCCAATCTGGTTTATCGAAGCATTCAGCCTCATCGGAGAGCTCAATTTCAGCCACCACCAAACCCTCGTTTTCGCCGTGAAAAACATCAACTTCCCAGACATGTTCGCCAACATGATGGCGGTAGCGTGTTTTCTCAACAAGAGACCCGACACATAGCCCCATAAGCTCCTGCGCTTCATGCATGGGAATACTGTATTCATACTCAGGCCGAGTAAGGCCAACGGGCTTGCCCTTCACGGTCAATACAGCACAACCATCCTCGACTCCGTCCTCATCTCGTTCGAGCCGCACCCGTATGGTTCGATCTGCATCCTTACATAAATAACCTTGGACCATCTCGACGCCTGCGACCACAGGCGGCTTATCAGTGAGTAAAAATTTACGTTCGATCTCAACAGGCATGGCGTAACCCTGCAGAGGCACGCCTCAAAGATGAAGCTAATAATCCACGAATACTCGGTGCATCATTACCCAGCGTCATCCAGAAACAACGCCGTGCGCTAAAAGAAAATTCCCACGTGCATCGTTATAGCCTAGGAATGCAGCATCACATCTCCTCCTCCACATGCGATCTCAGTGATCATGCCGTGCTTTAATGCACAGGCCAGCGTAGCTCGAGCCGTAAACAGCATTCAGCAGCAAACGCTCAGCAGCTGGGAGCTGATCGTTGTGGATGATGGCTCGCAGGATGACTCCGCTGAGATCGTTGAGGAAATCGCCGCCAAGGATCACAGAATCAAACTGATCAGAAGGCCACACCAAGGCGTTGTTGGCGCGTCTAATGCAGGACTTGAAGCCGCACAGGGAAAGCTCATTGCCCGCATGGATGCTGATGATGTTTCATTGCCAATGCGCCTAGAAAAACAAAGCCAAGCACTGTCAACCGAGCCAGAGCTCGATGCGGTATCATGTCTTGTCCGTTTCGCAGGAGATGCAGACACGGCGGGTGGATATGCACATCATGTCGCCTGGACTAATCAGCACATCACCCCGGCACAGATTAAACTCAATCGCTTCATCGATCTGCCCGTGCCCCACCCGACGCTCATGTATCGTAGAGAACTCATCGATCAGCTCGGCGGCTATCGCCATGGCGACTTCCCTGAAGACTATGAGATGATCCTCAGATGGATTGCTGGCGGAGCAATAATCGGCAAGCTCAACGAGGTTCTTTATGACTGGCATGACCCTGCCAGCCGATTATCTCGAAACGACCCACGCTATGACATGGAGGCCTTCCACCACTGCAAAGCCCCCTACCTCAGCCAAGCCATCAAAGATCAAAACCTCACAGGTCGCAAATTATGGGTCTGGGGAGCCGGACGACCGGCAAGGAAATGTGCCCGCCCACTCGAGTCCGCATGGAAAGCGGCCTCTGGGTTTATTGATATCGACCCGCGTAAGATTGGTCGCCTCATACAAACAAGACCAGTGATCTCTTCTACTCAGCTGCCTCCCATAGATGAGTCCATTATCGTAAGCTATGTCGGCACCAGAGGAGCGCGTGAAAAAATACGTGACGAGCTGTTAGCCTCAGGCAGAACAGAGGGAGTAGACTTCTGGATTTGCGCTTAACA
>CAWVVN010000110.1:0-6453 GCA_963933605.1 uncultured Verrucomicrobiales bacterium | reverse complement strand
TAATCACCCGCGGTAACCAAGACCGCTTAGATGAGATGCTTAATAAAGACTTACATTACCTCTGACAAGCAAGATTATGTCAAAAATGCCACAATTAACAAGTATTTTGTTAACTAATCTTAAGCATTAAATAAGGCACTCTATGGACCGCTGGGTGCGCCCTAACAAAATCGTGGCTGTTAGGATCTGCCCGCTTGCAACTCGAGCAAGATTAAACCGCCAGCTTATCGCTCCACTCTTTGGCTTTTTGGGCGAACGATTTCTCTGGCTCAGCGTAGCTAATGCCGCGTGAGACGTTGACCACATCTGGCGCTGTTCTTGCTTTGCCCTGCAGGCTGGCGAGATCTCCACCCTGAGCACCAAGCCCGGGAATGAGCAGCGGACTATCGACAATGCGATCTAATACCTCTTCACTGGCATTGGTCAGACCGACGACATAACCAACATCGGTGGCGCGTCCTTCTTCAGCGGCACGCTTGCCAAGCTCCTGAACCAGTTCAAAGACAAAGCGCCCGTCGGCCAGCTTCTGGCGCTGGAAGTCAGCACTGCCGGCATTGGAAGTCACGGCGAGCAGGTAGATGCCCTTCCCTTCCCAATCAAGGAACGGCTCAATGGAATCATAACCGAGGAAGGGATTCAGCGTGACCGCATCGACATTCCAGTTCTCAAAATAGGACTTGGCGTAATACTTCTGGGTTTCACCAATGTCAGAGCGTTTCGCGTCGAGGATCACGGGCACTTCGTCTGGCATATCCTGAAGCATGTCCTGAAGCATCTCGATACCGCGCAGTCCCATGGCTTCAAAGTAGGCCATGTTGGGTTTGAAGGCGGCCGCGTATTCGGCGGTTTCTCCCACGATACGCTTGAGATATTCAGGAACGGCATCGATACCACCTGAAAGCTCAGGTCTTGGATCAATGCCGACACAGAGACGGGAACCTACAGATTCGATGCGTTGGGCGAGCTTGGCAGAATAATTCATATCTATTATAATAGGTGACTGGCTGGCAAGGGTGACTAGCTGGAGACTTTTTCGTCACTCCTAGTAGCTTGGCTGACAGCAAGGCGTTTGCGCAGCTCGGGCCATTGTTCCTGGATCACGATGAAGCCGATGCAGTTGGAGCTGCCACAGCGGCACGGGTGATCCTCGTAACACTCAATGTCAAAGCCGTAGTCAAAGGTGAGCTCTTCGCCTTTTTTGATCTCACGCAGGGAATAGATATAAACACGGCGCCCGATGATCCAGGCCTCACAATTCGGATCACAGGAGTGATTGATCAGGCGTGCTGTGTTCCACGGCACATTGCCATCGATGTCCCACTCGTCATCCAAGGTGAAAATATAGACCGCGGCATCACCATGTTCTTCATGCTTTGCATACTGGTCCCAGGCACGGTCTTCACTGATCGTCTTATCAACAGGCTCACCAACATACTCGATCACTTCGGTTTCCTTTGGGATGTCCTGGGTTGCATAAACTCCCCTGCCATGGATTTCAGAGCCACGCACCGCACACCAATCACTTTGGGCGCGCTCGTAGAGTTTTTTGAATTTGCGGACCAGCTTGGCTTCCCGCTCGAGCTTTTTATGTTTCGACATGATAGAAAGATGGGTGATGAAATGTAGTTACTTGATCTCGCGGGCACTTGACTCCGGCAGGCCCAGCTCATTTTTATCCATGGGCAGTGAGGGGAACAGGCTGCGCAAATCCTGGATCGTCGGCTTCATGCCGGTGAGAAAGTACCATTGGCCGGAGCCTTTCTCGGTAATGGCTATCGTATAGCTCTTCTCTTCGAGCGTTCTCATTCTGCCTCCTTGCTGTGGATCAGGTATCTTGACTTGTGTGGTGGTGGGCACCACCGCTAGCCAGTGGCTGACGATGGTCTCATCACCTCGATCATCACGCGTCACCTGACCAGTGACGGCATCCACTTGCTTCGCCCTCCAGACATTAAAAAACGCAGTCGGCATAGCTGCTTGGTAGCTGGTCACGATAAAGCCCATCTTGACTCGCTGCTGATCACCGGATGCTAGCTGCGCTTCAAGCTCCTCCATGCTGCCGATACGCTTTGCCAATCGTCTTTTCCAACGTGGATACATGCGCTCTTGGCTGTACTTAAAGTTTCCCCTGATCAGCTCGACACCCAGCTTCTGCACGGCAGCCTGAGCTTCATCCGCAATCGCGGGGTCAACAACCACACGCTGCGCATCAACTCGCAGTGTGCACATCACCATGACGGCTATGATTGTGTGGATATATAAATTCATCTTGCCCTGCTGGGTATATATTACCCTGCTGCGCCTATACATTCCCGCTCGAGAGGCGAAAGTCAAGCCATGGCGCAAGCACTGTGACGAGAGCAGATAGATGAGCTGCGACAAGTGCTACTATAAGTGCTGTGACAAGAACCCTACTAACTGCCCATCAACAGATCCTAAATAATGGCCAGTGGACATAGTTAATCTCTCTTATCTAAATTTCTAAAAAACTTGGAAAATCGTCTTTGCAAAATCAGTAAGATTACGCCTATGCTCTCGCTATGGCAAAAAAGGCATTAGGTAAGGGACTGGGGGCACTGATCAAACAGCAGTCAAATGGTGATCTGAATCCCTCAAAAAAAGATGCCCCGCCAGCCGACTCTCACGTTCCGATTGATACGGTTGTGCCCAGCCCGCTCCAGCCTCGCAAGCACTTCGTCCAAGGCCAGCTTGACGAGCTCAAGGATTCCATCAGCCAGCACGGAATTATTCAGCCGCTCATCGTTCGTAAAGTAAATGGCAAGATGGAGCTCATCGCCGGAGAACGCCGTTGGCGTGCTTCCAAAGCCCTCGGCCTGACGGAGGTGCCCATCGTCATACGTGAGGCCAGCGATCAGGATGTATTGGAGATGGCACTGATTGAAAACATTCAGCGCAAGGACCTCAACCCTATTGAAGAAGCTCAAGGTTACCTTAAGCTAGCAAAAGAGTTTGGCATCAAACAAGAGGTCATCGCCAAACGTGTTGGCAAATCTCGTGCCACAGTCGCCAATGCCATGCGCTTGATGGAGCTTGATCCTGAAGTCAGAGATCACGTTGCACAAACACGCCTCAGCGTAGGTCACGCCAAGGCCATCTTATCAATCAAGGATGCCGCTTCACAGCGTCTTGCCGCAGATCAAATTCTCAAAAAGTCCCTTACCGTTCGCGCTGCCGAGAGACTCGCTAAGTCGATTATTTCTCCTCCAAAGAAGTCAAAAGTGACAGGCTCAAGTGAGGAAGCCAATGCCGTCATCAACCAAATTCAAGATTCTCTCAGAGCGCGTTTTGCCACGGAGGTGCAAATGAAGCACAGCCCGAATAAAGGAAAAATCGAGCTAACCTACTACGGCAATGATGACCTGCAGCGCATACTCGACCTATTAGGTATTGAGTTGTAGCTCGCCGATCGTTCACCCCTGCCCCTCCCTTGCACGTGAAATTAAAAAGCCCGCTTTTACTCACCTTGCTTGCGGCCATCATTGGCGGCTTCCTGATTTTCAAGCAGATCAACGATCCCACCGATCAACACGGGCGCGCAGCTTATGCCCACACCGAGGCCCTGCTCGCCTGCGGACCTCGGCCTGCGGATTCCGAAGGGCTTAAAAAAGCCCAGCAATACATCTCTACAGAGCTCGCCAAGCATGGCTGGAGCACGATGAGCCAGTCACTGGTGCGGGACACCCCCCTTGGCAAAAAAACCTTTGTCAATCTGATCGCACGCTTTCAAACCGAGAAGCTTGAGAATCTCGAGGATCTCAAGGCCATCAATACCAAGGGCATTCTCGGCGCTCACCTTGACTCCAAAATGATCCCTGGAATCCCCGACTTCCTGGGTGCTGATGATGCCGCCTCTGCATGCGCGCTCATCATCGAGCTGGCTGCAGAACTTGGCAAGAATCACCCCGAACTCGCCAAACAACTTGAGATTGTATTCTTTGATGGCGAAGAAGCCTTTGGAGAAAACATCACACCTACGGATGGTCTTTACGGCAGCAGAGCCTACGCATTCACCCTCTACGACCGCACGCCGAAACCTCAATTCGGTATCGTGCTCGATATGATCGGCCATCAGGATTTGAAAATTGCGGTGCCAGCAGACACAGACCGCAAGCTCTATCAAAGCCTGCTCAATGCCGCGCAAGCAAAAGGCTATGAGAAGCACTATAGCATGGCGAAGGGCTCCATCATTGATGATCACCTTTACCTCAACAAGGCAGGTGTGCCCACCATCGACATCATCGGAGCAGACTTTAACCACACTCACTGGTGGCATCAATCTGGAGACGACCTTGATCTCATCTCTGCAGAGAGCCTGACGATATCATATCACACCACCATGGGCATGCTCATTGAGCTGCTCGGTAAGTAGCGGGCAAGTAACGTGAGCTTAAAGCTGCTCAGCTGTTCAGGACAAAAGCGCAGCGCGCCAGCTTTCATCGAGCTTCGTTGCATTTCCTGCGCTATCCACTCTCACGGTTTTCATTTCACCTCGTGCCACATCGGTGCCATCACAGCTGATGGTAAACGACCAACGTATCGAGCTGTTGCCTAATTGATCGGGAGAAATAGTGACACTCAGCGTATCACCCGCCTTGACTGGTGCTGTGTAGTCACACGAAACCTGCACACGTGGCCAGCCTCCATCACCCAACAAGGGAATGCCCAGGCTCGTTAACAAATCATGCTCAGCCTCCTCGGCGTAACAAAGCATGCGAGAAAAATGCACCACCCCCGCCGCATCGGTATCTGCGAAATGCACGCGGCGCTGGTAGACGTGTTCCATTAGTCAAGCTCTCGCACCAATACGGATGCGTTGTGACCTCCAAAGCCAAATGAGTTACTCAAGGCACTCTTGACCTCAACTTCGCGCGCTACATTAGGTGTGTAATCGAGATCACATTCAGGATCTTGATTCTCTAGGTTGATGGTTGGAGGAATGATGTTTTCCTTCATCGCCATGATGCAAGCGGCTAATTCTACACCACCGGCGGCACCCAAAAGGTGACCAGTCATGGATTTCGTAGAACTGACAATGAGTCCGTCGTTGGCATAATTTCCAAAGCTCTTTTTAATCGCCCTTGTTTCACAAATATCCCCCATCGGTGTTGAGGTTCCATGGGCGTTCACGTAGGTCACTTCTTCAGGATTCATTTTGGCATGGCTGAGAGCCATGTCCATACAGCGTGCAGCACCGAGGCCTTCAGGATGTGGTGATGTCATGTGGTAAGCATCACCACTGACACCGTAGCCAGCCAGCTCTGCGTAAATGGTAGCACCGCGCTTTTTGGCGTGCTCATATTCCTCGATCACCATCACTCCAGCACCCTCACCCATGACAAATCCGTCACGACCGGTGTCAAATGGACGCGAAGCGCGCTCAGGCTCATCGTTACGTGTGCTGAGTGCTTTCATATTACTGAAGCCAGCCAGACCCATCGGCAAAATAGTCGCTTCAGCACCACCACAAACAAAGGCATCTGCATCACCAAACTTAATCATCCTCCATGCCTCACCAATGTTATGGTTTGAGGTAGCGCAGGCAGTAACGATGACCATGTTAGGACCACCAAAACCATACTCCATAGAAAGGATACCACTGCCAATATTAGAGATCATCATCGGGATGACAAAAGGTGAAACACGAGACGCTCCACGATTAAGCAACTTGGTGTGCTCATTCTCGAGAGTTCCCAAGCCACCAATACCACTACCGACCATTACACCAACACGGTTGCGGTCGACACCTTCATCATCAATTCCAGAATCGTTGATCGCCATCTTAGACGCCGCGATTGCAAACTGAGCGTAACGGTCACAGCGCCGAGCATCTTTAGGGTTATTAAACCATGGCGCTGCGTCAAAGCCTTTAACCTCTCCCGCTATCTTACAAGGATACGGCTCAGGATCGGTCAATGTGACTGGCCCGATACCGCTTTTGCCGGCTTTGAGGCCATCCCATGTACTTTGTAAATCATTCCCCAGTGGGCTAAGAACTCCGATACCGGTGATAACAACTCTGCGATCGTTCATATATTTGTGATGTGTATTAGCAACCGTGACAGGCCTTATTGATGTGTCAAAAAGCCGCAACGGCCGCGCTATTATTGTATATATCTCTTAGAGTGCAAGCACTGATAATAAAGCCTCATCAGCCGAGGCGTCGAGAATCACCCCGATCATTTGCCCGTCCACACTCGGGGCATTCAGGGCGACGCTCCTTGGTTTGATCTTTGTAAACATGACCACATACTCTGCATGTGACAATCTCCCTCTTGCGAAGGCGAACCTTAGCCCGTCTATTGAGAGTCGCCAAAAAAACAACGATGCCTATGCCCAGAAGCGGAACGCCTAAAAGCCAGAGGGATAATTCTTCCAAGGTAAGCTCAATCATTGACTCAGCGCCTCAATTTGAAGTTCCAATTGCCCAACAAC
>CAWVVN010000109.1:0-6480 GCA_963933605.1 uncultured Verrucomicrobiales bacterium | reverse complement strand
AGAGAGTGGTCGACTTCATCCCAGCCAATGCCACCTGCGGAGGAGATTGCTTCAGCAATGGGTCTCGGGCCAGTGAGAGGGATGCGGCAGTGTTTGACTTCTCTGGCAAGTTCTTCGGTAGATTTCCAGGGGCCACGATCTGGCATGAATTTGAGAATGGCGCACGTGCCAGGGTCAAGCTTCCAGCGGCGGCGGGCCTCACGAACGAAGTTGCGTTTGACCTTGCCCATACGTGATACTAGGTCCTCGTGGCTGGTGTCGGGTTTGAAGTCGATGATGATGTGAGCTTCTGGCTGCTGGCGAATGCTGGGCCCCATGTGGTAAATAGGTCCGCCTTCTAGTCCTTGGCGGGTGATGACGAGCTCTCCGTGGCGCGCGCTGTTGCCGCAACTCACCAAGAGGTTTTTGAGAGGTAGGCCTTCGGCCTCTTCGAGTAGGGGCATGGGCCAAGCGACCTCCCAGCCACAGTTTGCCGAGGTGAGGGGAGTGATCGATATGTCATGGCCTTTGAGGATGTCTACCCAGCTTGCGGTTGATCCTGTTTGCGGCCACGATGCGCCACCAAGGGCTAAGATGGTGGCGTCAGGCTTTACCGATAGCTTGGTATCTTGGTGAGAGAACGTAAGCTGGTTAGGTTTTTCAAATGCGGTCCATGTGTGCCTGGTGTGGAAGGTGACCCCGAGGTCGCGCAGGCTTTTAATCCAGTTGCGCAGTAGAGGGGCGGCTTTGATCGAGCCTTTGTCAGGCGAAGGGAAGACCTTGCCGCTACTGGCAACAAAGGTCTCAATGCCAAGATCTGAGGCCCATTTCCTGAGCGCATGATTGTCAAAGCTGGTGATGATGTCTCGCCACTGCTGTTCGGGAAGATTTGTGCCCGAGTATTTTTTGAGGAAACCTTCGATAGGCTCATCATGGGTGAGATTGAGACCACTTTTTCCGGCAACAAGAAACTTGCGACCCACAGATGGCATCGCATCGTAAAGGTCAACCTTGGCTCCCAGCTTGGCGGCAACTTCAGCAGCAAAGAGCCCTGCAGGACCTCCTCCGATAATGGCAATGTTTTTCAAGATCTCTGCTTTTAGGGCTTATGTCGTTGTGACATCAATTTGTATTGATAACGCAGTGGTCACGGCTAGAAAGGTGCGCATGAAGGATTGCAACGTGGATTGGCACAATTGGCAAGGTGAGATGCTCGCTACTCTCATGTTTGTGGTGCGTGATGGGCAGATACTGCTCATTGAAAAGCTGCGTGGCATAGGTATGGGCAAAATCAATGGTCCGGGAGGTAAGATCGATCCAGGTGAGACACCAGCGGAGTGTGTAATAAGGGAGTGTCAGGAGGAACTCCATATTACTCCTAAAGATCCCATTAAAATGGGCGAGCTCTGGTTTGCGATGTCTGACATGGAGGATATACACTGCCACGTGTTTATGGCGCATGAATTTGACGGTGTGCCCACGGCCACTGATGAAGCCATACCTGCATGGACCGCTCTAGATGCGATCCCGTGGGAGAGAATGTGGGAAGACGACCCTCACTGGTTGCCTCACATGCTTGAGGGGAAAAAGTTCCTCGGCAAATTTGTCTTTGAGGGTGAAAACATCCAGTGGAGAGAGGTGCTTGTGGGTGAGTCTAGTGCTGCCGGCTGGATGCTGCCCTGCTGAGCTTTAGCTGTCCCGAGAGCTCACTATCCCGTGCGCTTTGTTCACTGCGATTTGACCTCATTGAGCACAGCGAGGACCTCATCGGTGATGTCGATGGCATGACGTGCATAAATCAGTGGTGATACCTGACTGCTTGTAGTGCCTGAAGTTTCTATCACCCATTGATATCCATGGGACTTGGCATACTCATCGGTGGTGAGCTTGCATTGATCAAGTATGCGGCGCGTGGCTGAGGTGATTTTCTGTTTAGTGGTGGCTGCCTGTGCACCGTCAGCCTGCTTGATCTCATTGGCCAGTGCCTCGTATTGATCGATGAGACTCTGCCGTTGGTCGATAAGATGATCCCGCTCAGAGCGTGGCATCGCTTTGCTTTTGAGCTTGGCGTATACCTCTTTGATATCGAGGGCTAGGCTGTTGATTTTTTTTTGGCGTGTGTTCCTATCTCTCAAGTAACGATCACGGCTGGACTTCAAATAGGACAGCTCTTTGTCTGCAGCTCGATAGCGAAGCAGGAGCTTGTCGATGTTGACTGTGGCAACCTTGACTTCATCCGCTACGACTTGGCTTATGCTCAGAAGTAGAACAATAAGAATATGAATATGAGCTGGGGCGATCGTTTTACTCATCAAGGTGTGACTCATCCGTCGCAGTGAGGGTATCCATCTTTATGACGATGGCGGGGGATTAGTCCGTGGTTTTTTCCTTCACCTTATCGAGCTTCAATTTTTTGAGCTTAGGGGTGATGACTGCTCGGCAGTAAGGGTTCTTCTCACCCACTATACGGTAATAATCCTGGTGGGAAACCTTTGCAGGGTAGAATGTTTTGGCTGTCGTGATTTCGGTGACAATAGGACGAGGGAAGCTTTGCTGGGCGGCATTTCTTGATGCGGTAGCGACCTTCTTTTGTTCGTCGTTGTGGAAGAAAATGGCAGACCTGTAATGGGTGCCGACATCCCCTCCCTGCCTGTTGAGCGTGGTGGGATCATGGAGACGCCAGAACCAATCCAAGATTTTTTCGTAGGAGATGACCTCGGGGTCGAAGATGACCTGTACGGATTCAGCATGGCCTGTGATTCCTGCACACACATCCTCATAGGCTGGGTTGGGCACATGTCCCCCGATAAATCCTGATGTTACTGAATGGATGCCGTCGAGGCGCTGATAAACAGCTTCGACACACCAGTAGCAGCCTGCGGCGAGTGTGGCTGTCTGGTGACCTTCAGGCGTTGTTGGGGCTGCGGCGGGTTTTTTATCCTCCATGGTTTCTTTTGATTGAAGATTTTGGTTGCTGGCAAAGTAAATGAGGCAGGCTCCAATCGCCGCGATTGGAATGGCTGTGGTGAACAATCGTTTCATATATTGAGTCTATACCCCGTGTTAAACACTGTCAAATCAGTGGGTGATTCACTTTGATGATGCGTAAAAACGAAGAGCTACGGGCATGAAAGCTTCTAATGCCTCGATGCGTGAATCATCATGAGGGTGGGTGCGCAGGAACTCGGGCTGCTGGCCGCCATTGATGCGGTGATAATCCCGCAGGCGCTTCCAGAGCTCGATCGATGCTCGCGGGTTGTAGCCTGCTTGTGCCATATAAACCGCGCCCATTTTATCGCTCTCATATTCTTGTTTCCTGGAGAAGGGCAGGGCCTCAGCCAGGTAGCCAGCGAGAGCAAATCCCGCCAGAGCATACTCAGGGTTGTCGAGCTCACTGGAATCAAGAGAAGACCAGAGCAGCTGCCCCACCGCGATGAGGGCAACAGCATTAATAATGCGCTGCTGAGCGTGTGCTGCCGTTGTGTGCGATATTTCATGCCCAAGAATAGCCGCAAGGATGGCATCGGCTTGGTCGTCATCACCAATGATCTGGAAAAGACCCGTATTGACACCTACCTTACCTCCAGGAAGCGCAAATGCATTCGGTGACAGATCCTCAAAGACAACAAACTCCCATTCAGCCTTGGGCAGCATGATGACCTGCTTGAGACGCTCTGCCACCCGTGCCACCGGCTCGGTGAAGCGCCGGTCCGTTGAAAT
This sequence comes from uncultured Verrucomicrobiales bacterium, assembly GCA_963933605.1. GTDB lineage: Bacteria > Verrucomicrobiota > Verrucomicrobiia > Verrucomicrobiales > Akkermansiaceae > Oceaniferula. The sequence goes on along the minus strand of CAWVVN010000109.1, from coordinate 2,781 downwards.
GACCTTCTTGCGCTTCATTTTCTCAAACTGCCGTGCACCGTGACTGCGCATGAACTTGTTTGCCGTGCGCACGGTGATGTTGCCTTGATCATCAATCGAGGACCGGAAGACACAGGATTGAAGAGCGAGGGCGAAAAGCGCTATGAGGATGAGAGAGCTGCGTTTCAAAGTGGTTATAATTCTCGATAAGCTAACGATTTATTTGTTTTCGACAAGACGAAAGAGCGGCTTGCAGGATGAGAAATCTAGGGTTGCAGTTTGTAGAGTGAGAGGTGATGCTGGCGCATCTGATTGATGAAACGTTTTCTTCCATATTACAAATATCTTAAGCGGGTTAAGTGGCAGTTTGCGATTGCTGTATTTGCTGGAGTCATATTTGGCGCCGCATCGGGGGCGGGGCTTCCCTGGATGATGAAAACAGTATTGCCGGAGGTTTTTAGTCAGAAAGAGGTTCCTTTGCTTGAGCTTATTGCAGTAGCACTAATCATGCCTGCGGTGTTTCTTGTTCGCGGAGCAAGTCAGTTTATCAACACCTATTATATAGCTTATTGCGGTAATAGGGTGCTAGAGTTTATTCAGGTTGATCTTTTTAAGCGGATTCAAAAGTTGCCGCTTCAGTTTTTTCATAAACACAAAAGTGGCGACCTGATCAGTCGCCTGATGGGGGATACCCAGAATATCCGGAGTATCATTGTTGAGGCTTCTAATGATGTCGTCATTCAGCCGATGCAGCTGATTGGGGCATTGGGTTACTTGGTCTGGATGTCCACGCAAAATAGTGATTTCTTCTTCCTTCTCGTCTGTCTTGCTACGGTTCCGCTGTGTGTGTTTCCTATCCGCCTGATTGGCAGGAAATTGTTTTACAAGGCAAAATCGGTGCAGGCGCAGGCTGGTGATTTGACCGCCTATATATCTGATGGTTTGCAGGCGCCAATGGACATACGTGCTTATAACATGCAGGACGGAGTAGTGGATAAGCTTCACCGGCGTGTGCTGAATCTCTTCAAGGCCAGAATGAAGGTGACGAAGTATGATAAGATGCTTAGCCCTATTATTGAATTTGTGTCGGCTTGCGGAATTGCCGTTACCATTGTTTACGCTGGTAGAGCGGACATGGACTTTAAGGAGGAAATCATGCCTCTGCTGATGGCACTCTACATGAGTTATGCTCCGATCAAAAGATTAGGTAAGCTTAACTCGAAGATTCAAACGGCAACAGCTTCGTTGGATCGTGTCGAGTATATCCTAGATTATCCGGACGAGCTTCCTGAGGCTGAGAAACCGGTAAACCTGACTGAGGTCAGGGGAGGGGTTGACTTCGAACAAGTTTCATTTTCCTATGATCGTGAAACTGTTTTAAGTGATGTCAACTTATCGATTCCATCTGGGCAGGTTGTTGCTCTCGTGGGTCCAAGTGGAGCGGGCAAGACAACCTTTGCGAATCTTATACCCCGGTTTTATGATGTCGGTGATGGTCAGCTATTGGTAGATGGCCATGATGTGCGCAACATCAAAAAGTCTGAGCTTCGAAATGCGATCGCCCTTGTTTCCCAGGCACCGGCGCTTTTCAATGAGACGGTGCTGGAGAATATCCGAATCGGTATGCCTGCAGCCACTGATGAAGAGGTGATAGCGGCTGCTAAAAAAGCACATGCCCACGATTTCATCTCCAACACCTTGGATGAGGGTTATCAGACCTTGGTTGGAGAGAGAGGAACAAGGCTCTCAGGTGGACAGCGGCAGCGTATTGCGATTGCCAGAGCGTTTTTGAAAAATGCTCCGATATTGATTCTGGATGAAGCGACGTCGGCACTCGATAGTGAGAGTGAGGCGCATATTCAGGCGGCTCTTGAGAGTTTGGTAAAGGGACGGACAACCTTTATCATCGCGCACCGATTCAGCACTATTAAGATAGCCGATAGGATACTGGTATTCGATAAAGGTCGGGTTGTTGCTGATGGAGGCCACGAGCAAGTCTACAGCAAGTGTGAACTTTATCGATCACTCTACGACCGCCAAGGAGCGTAAGAACTCAGTCAGATCTCGGGCTTCACGTTCTAGGCTATAATGTTGCTGCACGCGTTCGCGTCCATGGGTGCCCATTTCAACAAGTTGGGCGGGGTCTGACATCATCAAGTCCAGTTTTCCCTGGGTGGCGCTGAGGTCATCACAGGGCACGATGTGACCATCGATGCCTTCTCTGACAATGTCTTGCCATGCGCCAGCTTCTGAAGCGAGCACGGCAACACCACTAGCCATTGCTTCAAGTATAGTGAGGCCAAAGCCTTCATTGCGGCTGAGAGCGGTGACAATGGTCATGGCTTTAAAGAACTTGGGGAGTTCGGAGAAGGGTTGTTTGCCGAGGAAGAGGAATCGGTCAGTGAGACCTGCGGCGTCGACCTCAGCTTCAAGTTTATCCTGGAAACTTTGTTGGTCTGGAGTCGTTTCCCCGCAGATTACCACGGTAAATTCGGGGTGTTTTTTGAGTAGGGGGATGGATGCGCGGACAAGGAGATCAACGCCCTTTTGCTGCCGGACGCGGCCGAAGATGCCAATACCGTATTGACCGGGGAAGCCGAATTCACGCCAGAGGGCGGGGCGGTCTTCAGCGGGGCTGTAGGTGTCCAAGTCAATACCATGGGGGATGATGATATCCGGGCCATCTTTAATATAGGATGCGGCGGCGCTACAGGTGCTGATGATAGCATCCGACTGGCGGATCAGGTAGCGGGTGATCCAGCTGTGTTGCCGCTGGGCGGTGGAGGTGAAGGCGATGCGGAT
>CAWVVN010000108.1:0-6688 GCA_963933605.1 uncultured Verrucomicrobiales bacterium | reverse complement strand
TCTGCAGTTTAATACTGCCAAATGCCATTGACGCCGCTGATTTGACGCCGCCAATCTTAACGGTCGGCTGACTTGTTAATCGCCTCGCCAGCACCTTGGATATCACGGCCAAAGCCAGCAACTGTATTACATGAACTCAGTGCCATCGCAGCCACACCAACCAACGCTAAAACCAATTTGATAGAATTCTTCATATCAGGAAACATATGATCCAATCTGGCGCATGCCAATCATTTTTTACCTGCCACTTGACGCATCGACCTCACCCATTCAGAAATAAGCATGATCAAATTCCTTCACACGCGCATCCGCGTCTCTAACCCACAGGCCAGCATCGACTTTTACCAAAAGCTTGGCTTCCAATTGGGCGAGCAAAAAACATCCCCTCAGGGCAACCAACTTGCTTTTCTGCACCTGCCTGGAAATGATCATTTTCTCGAACTCACCTATTCACCTGGTTTTGATGTCACCTTTCCAGAGGATCTTATGCACACCGCGTTAGGTGTATCCGACATTGTTGAGTATTGCGACCAACTCGAACAAGACGGCATCGAGATATGGCCAGAGCAATGGCGTGGAAAGTTCACCTCAGGCGATCGGAAAATGGCGTTTGTAACCGACCCTGATGGCTATGAAGTTGAGATTCTTGAGCGCTAGCATCCAGCGCAGCAGGCCCTTCAAATTTCAAATTCGCCATCTTCAATCAGCCTGAGCAAGTCGGGAGATTGGGCCAACATAGGATCTTTCTCCAAGACCGTTTCAGCAAGCGCTCTTGCCTGACGGATAAGCTCGGTATCTGCCAAAAACTCGACAAAGCGCAGGTCAGCAAGGCCGCTCTGGGCTGTCCCCAGAAGATCTCCTGGTCCACGCAAGCGTAGATCCGCCTCCGCTATTTTGAATCCGTCTGTGGTATCGGCAAGCACTTGAAGTTTTTCCATCGCATCGGGTGACTTGCCATCGGTAGCGAGAATGCAGTAGCTTTTAAACTCACCCCGACCAATTCTTCCCCGCAGCTGGTGAAGCTGCGCCAAGCCAAAGCGCTCGGCATTGTAGATGACCATGATGTTCGCATTGGCCACGTCCACACCCACCTCGATGACGGTAGTGGCCACCAACACCTGCAGATCACCACTTCGGAAGGATGACATCACCTGCTCTTTTTGCTCAGCAGGCATTTTCCCATGCAGCAGACCCACCGTATATTGAGACAGGCGCTTAGCCCACTTTTCATATTCAACCGTAGCTGACTGCGCCTTGAGGACATCACTCTCCTCAACGAGAGCATACACCAGGTAGGCTTGTCTACCCTCAGCGAGATGCTCCTTAAGAAACTTACTGATATCGGTGACCTTCGGGCTCTTGCGCAGTGCCGTAACAACCTCACCCCTGCCTGCTGGCCGCTCATCAAGGATGGACACATCAAGGTCTCCGTAAAGCGTGAGCGTCAGAGTGCGTGGGATCGGAGTTGCCGTCATCACCAAAACATCCGGCATAACACCTTGCCTGACGAGCAAGGCTCGCTGGCCAACGCCAAACTTGTGCTGCTCATCAATGACCACTAGGCCAAGATCATTAAACTCCACGCTCTCATACAGCAGGGCGTGAGTGCCAATAATGATTTGCGCCTCACCATCCAGCTCCATATGGCTATCTTCCCTACGCGATCCTGTGATCAAGGCGATCCTAATCCCCAAGGGCTGCAGCCATTGACAAAACGTCAGGTAATGCTGCTCGGCGAGTATTTGTGTCGGCGCCATTATTGCCGCTTGCACGCCGGAATCAACGGCAAGTAACATGGCGCACATCGCCACAAAGGTCTTTCCGGAGCCAACATCGCCCTGAAGTAAACGGCTCATTGGGTGAGGCTGACGCATGTCCGCAATCACCTCTTTGATACTGCGCTTCTGAGCATCCGTTAGATCAAAAGGAAGGCTGTGGTAAAACTGCGTCAACAAGGCCGTTTTTTTACCCAGCACCCGCCCCTCATGCTCATGATGGCGCGCCCGCTTCCAGACAACGTTGAGCTGCAGTGCAAAAAACTCCTCCAGTGCAAAATAGCGCCTTGCCGCCTCAGCTTGCTCGATACTCCCTGGAAAATGCACCTCCTGCATCGCTTCCTCACGCGGGTAGCTCGGGTCGACATTATAGACAGGCGCAAAGCTGGCAACATCGATGCCTGCCAAGAGGTCATGGGCATACTGCCGTTGATGCCGCTGCGCAATACCGCTGACACCCTTGTAAATGGGCACAATTCTCTCTAGGTGAACTGAATCCTGATCATCCCCTACAATCTCAAAGTCAGGATGGTCAATGATGATCCCCCCCTGGTATTCTTTGGGCTTACCGTAGAGCACGACCTCGTGACCTGCCGCCAGCATGTTTTTCATCCATGGCATGTTAAACCACCTGCAAGTGATTTTACTGGTCGCGAACGCTGCTTCTGCAGATTCGATAATAACGGCTTCATAAAATTGTTTTCTACCGCCAAGCCGCTTCACTTGAGTATCAATGACCGTGCCTCGAAGACAGCAAGGCCCGCTACCTGCCTGCGTCGGAAAATTGTCAAACCTGCGCCGGTCTTCATAGCGCCTCGGCAAGCGATCGAGTAAATTTTCAACACTCTCGATGCCAGCTGAATGATAAGCCAACACATCCTTGGCAGAAATGAAATCTACCGACGACAACGCATCACTGGCACAGAACTGGCTCATCAATATTTTTAGGATCTAACTCTGGTGTGGCCTCACATCTTGAATGATAAGTTGCAGGCTGGTTCTACCCCTGAAGGTATTACGATTAATGGTGTAAGCAATATCCCAGGGCTGCTGCCAACTCGGTAACTCACGCTGACCCGCGCCGAAGAACATCGCCTCCTGCCGATGGCCATCCTGCTGCAAGGAAAGTTTGAGATGGTGATTTTTTAATTCGTGAGGTGGATCCGTGAGCTGAACGCCACTACTCATAAATACCGGCTCTGGATTGGCTGAACCGAATGGCTGCAGCAACTCATAGCTGCTGAGGAACTCAAGTGACAACTCACCCAGACTAATCTCGGTATCGAGGTGAAGCCTCGGCGACAAATCATCTTCGCTGATGTGGTCTCTGACATACTGGGCAAATGCCTCACGAAACTTCTCAATATTGCCCTCTTCAACACTAATGCCTGCTGCCATCGCATGGCCTCCACCAGCGACCAACAAGTCACGGTTAGCATTGATCGCATCCATTAAGGAAATGCCGTGAATACTTCTGCCACTGCCCTTACCGATGCCCTTCTCATCAATGGCAATAATAAAGGCCGGCTTATGATAACGACGCATCATCCTTGAGGCGACAATACCCACCACACCGGGATGCCAGTCTCGCGAGCCCAGCACAATCACGGGCTCAGACGGGTCACACTCAGCTTCGAGGCGATTCAGCGCATCCTTATGAATCCTCTGCTCCTCCGCTTGCCGGGCACGGTTATGCGCGTCTAAGGTATCTGCTAACTTTTGTGCCTCGGCAGCATCGTGGGTCATCAACATGGCAAGAGCATCCTCTGGCTTGTCCATTCTTCCGGCAGCATTGATCCGGGGCCCTATGCGAAATCCAACGTCAGCACTCGTCAGCGGCCCTTTCACTTGAGCCACCTCCATCAAGGCCTTGATCCCTGCATTGCGGGAGTGACTCATGCGCTTCAAACCGTGCCTGACCAGCAATCGGTTTTCGTCTACCAAAGGCACGATATCTGAAATAGTGGCCATCGCAACCAGGTCGAGATAGTCCTTCAGGTCAAAACTCTCAATAGGCCTCGTCTTCAGCAAAGCGTGCGCCAGCTTGAAAACCACCCCTGCAGCACATAAATAATCAAACGGACTGCCAGATGATTGCTGCGCGCACTTCGGATTGACCACCGCTTCACAATCGGGCCGGCCATCAGGCGACATCTCGTGGTGATCGACCACAATCACATCCACCCCATCCGACTTCAATAGCGCGATTTCCTCCAAAGAAGCTGTGCCGCAGTCAACCGTGATCAGCAGAGCAGGCTTAATGCCCTCGCTCATGCACCGCTTCAATGCCGCCTCATTAAGGCCGTAGCCTTCTGGACCACGCCTCGGGATAAAGCTCCTGACCGACAAGCCATAGGCTTGCAATACCGTCGTCAACAAGGTCACCGAGGTAATGCCATCGACATCGTAATCACCGTAGACACATACCTCTTGGCCTTCGTCCATCGCTTTCAGCACGCGTGTGACTGCCAGCTCCATGTCTGGCAAGAGGAAGGGGTCCTGCAAAAGCTTTAAGCGAGGATGTAAATACGCATCCATGTCGCTGATCTGAACACCCCTCTGAAGCAGCATGCGCACGAGGACCTTCGGCATGCTGCTGTCCGCATCCGGCGGTATGTCCGGCACCTCTGCAAGGATCCATTTTGACGGCTTCTGACTCATGCCTAGCAAGCTAGGAGCCAGCCCTAGCTACCACAAGGAAAGAAGAAACTTTTACCACTCCTGGCCACGATTTCTAGCTACCGAGACGGCCACTGAGCTTACAAAGTCAGCCCGCCAGTTCACGCAATAACAAATGATCTGCTGTTGGTTTTTCACAACAAATACGCTCAATGATCTTATTCCATACCTCCTCACCCTTGAGAATCTCCACCTCGATGCGCAGAAAATAGATAGGCACGTCCAATTCCGCAGGTTTCATAAAACGCACCGCATCCTTCTCCGTGGTAATGATGACTTCAATATCACGCTCCACACACCTGCGCATGAAGCGGTCGATCTCCCTCTGATTAAAAGAGTGGTGATCTGAAAACACACGGTGAAATTCAACCTGGGCGCCCAGCTTATCCAAGATCTTCTCAAAACTCTGAGGCACGGCGATTCCACTGATCGCCGCCACGTACTTATCATTGAGGAACTCCAAGGGGACCTGCTCACCGGTGAATAAGTTTTCCAGATGCTTCGGGCCATGGGTGCACTCGATGATCTCCGCATTTTTATTAAACCTCCGCATCTTATCAATGAGCTGCTCATTAGAACTGCCATCACACTTCGTAATGAAGATGTAATCGGCACGCATCAGATTCTTCGCCGGCTCACGCAGCGTTCCTCGCGGCAGCATCTGGCCGGTGCCAAATGGAGCGCCCTGATCAACCAGCACCACATCCGTTGAGTGGGCCAGATCAAGATACTGCAAGCCGTCATCCAAGATCAAGGTATCCGCCCCCAGCTCACCGACGGCAAAGGCTCCACCCTTGACCCTGTTTTTATCAACCACCACCGCAACACCGGGAAGATTTTTTGCCAGCATCCATGGTTCATCTCCGGCATACTTCACCTTGAGGAGAGGCTCGCCACCATCACTGACCACCTTAGGCATCTGCTCGGCGGGGATAACCTCACCGTTCCTCCCTTGCCACTGCTGAGGGTGGTTGAGTTTTTTACTTTTATACCCTCGACTTAGGATCGCCGGCTTGCGTCCTCGGTCACGCAGCGTGCGCGCAAACAGCTCCACCACTGGGGTCTTGCCAGTTCCTCCCACCGTAAGATTACCAATACTGATCACCTGCGTGCCCAAATACTGCTGTGGCTTCGCCCCGCTTCGATACCTTCCCAGACGTTTTGCCACACCCAAACGATAGATCCCGGACAGGCTCCAGAGCAATACCCTCATCAGCGTGGCACGGAAACCGCGGGCCCTGCCAAAGATAACCTCTGTGCCCCACTGCTCCAGTTCGTCCAACGTTTCTCTCATGCGTGCGTGCAGTTATACGACTTCAACCTTGAAACTTCAAACTTGAAACTTAGAACTCTTTTATGACTCGACCTGACGGACGCCAAAACGATGAACTTCGCCCCATCTCATTCAAGCCCGGCATTGCCCCGCACGCCACCGGCTCCGTGCTTGTCTCCTTTGGAAACACCCGGGTCATCTGCGCTGCCACCATCCAAGAAGACGTACCACGCTGGATGAAACACCAGAGAGTCGGCGGCGGCTGGCTCACGGCGGAATACAATATGCTGCCCTATTCCACCCATGAGCGCAAGCAGCGTGACATTTCAGCAGGTAAACTGGACGGGCGATCTTCAGAGATCCAGCGCCTGATCGGACGCTCCATGCGCGCCGTGGTCGACCTCAAGGCACTTGGGCCACGCACCATCTGGCTTGATTGTGACGTGCTTCAGGCAGACGGCGGCACCCGCACAGCATCAGTCACCGGCGGCTGCGTTGCCATCGCCATCGCGCTGAACCACCTCATCGCACGCGGCAAAATCAAAAGCTTCCCGATGAAAAAGCTCATCGCTGGTATCAGCTCCGGCATTTACCAAGACACCCCCATTCTCGACCTCAACTACCCCGAGGACAAAGACGCCAGTGTCGACTTCAATATCGTCATGACCGAGGACCTTGACTTCGTTGAGCTGCAAGGAAGTGGCGAAGAAAGCACTTTTTCTAGTGAAGAAATGACCGCCATGCTCGACCTCGCCCGCAAAGGAATCGGTGAAATTACCGAATTACAAAAGCAAGCAATCAAGGCCGCAGACGAGATGTCCTTAGGAGATCTTGAAGATCTAGCCAGCTGTTTCAAAAGGACTTAGGCTCCATTTGCTCTCCATGACCTCAACTTTTATCTTGTCGCGCCAGCTCATTGAGTTATATTGATTTACTGTTTTGCATTTTGCATCTTTTTGCA
>CAWVVN010000107.1:0-6858 GCA_963933605.1 uncultured Verrucomicrobiales bacterium | reverse complement strand
TTGAGGCTTCTTTGAGCAGAGCCACGGCGTGTTGATCCGGCTTGCTGATATTGCCTAGGGCCATGTGGGCCGTGATGCGGACACTGGCGTCGGGGTCAGTGCTGGCTTTTTGCAGGGCTTCTTGGGCGGGTGCGGCTTTTTCACGAAGCACACGCAGGCCGAGGGCGGCCCAGTAACGCATAACGGGATTTTTGTTACCGAGTTCTTTTTGGAGGGTGGGGATGTTGGCGGGGTTTTGGGAGGAAGCGAGGTTGGCGAGGGCGATGATTTCCTTCAGCGGGTAGTTGCCTGCTTCTCTGGCCCAGTCGTAGATGGTGGATTCAGGGGAGCTTTTGTCGATGGATTCCATCAGGGGCTCTGGGATGAAGCCGAGGTCGTGGGTGCCGAGGAGGGTTTGGTCGAGGGATTGGCGGAAGTCGGTGATCAGGTTTTGATACTCGGCGGAGTTGATCAGGTTGCTGACTTCGTGCGGATCAGACTGGGTGTCGTAGAACTCCTCGGGGATGTGGCAGTTGAAGATGGCGGACTGGGCTTCGTTGGTTTCGCCTTTGACGTAGGCGTGGTAATGGGCGACCTGGGCGTCCTGGCCGAAGGGGTATTGGAGAAGCTGGTGGGCGCGGCGGTCGGGTTCGTAGTTGCGGATGTATTTGAAGCGGCCGTCGGTGAGGCCGCGTGAGTGATCTTGGGCCTCGTCAAAGCGGCCAGAGAAGAGGAGGACTTTTTCCTGCGGGGCTTCGGGTGATGTTCCGGCGAAGGTTTTTCCAGAGTAAGTAGCAGGGAGGTCGGCCTCGCAGAGGTGGAGGAGGGTTTTGGTGAGGTCGGTAAAGTCGACGAGACGCTCAGAGGTAGCACCGGGCTGGTAGCCGGCGGGAGCGAGGTGTTTCCATTTTTCGGGGAAGGAGGCGATGAAGGGCACACGGGTGCCGGAGTCGTAGAGATAGCGTTTTGAACGAATCATGATGCCACCGTGGTCGGAGATGTAGAAGACGATGGTGTTGTCGGCTTGGCCCGATTTTTTGAGTTGTTTGAGGATGCGGCCAATTGATTTGTCCATGTTGTCGATAGACGAGTAAAGTTTCCCCCAGTCGTCGCGAGTGGCCTGGTTATCGATTTGGTAGGGGGGGATGGTGAGTGGATGCTTGAGGTCTTTGACGGCGTAGTCCATTTGCTTTTTGAACCGGGGGTGGAAGCCAAAGATACGTGATTCATGGGATTCTCCGATATTGTAAACGGCAAAGAAGGGCTTCTTCTTGTCGGGGCGTTTGAGGTGCTCGCCCTTTCCAGAGTTGCCGTCCCAGAGGTTTTTTGTTAGGTGGGTGGAGTTGTTGTAGTCGCCCTTACTCCCCGTGACGAAGTAGCCTGCTTTTTTGAGGGGGTGGTGGAAGGGGGTGAGTTGTGAGGAGACTTTATAGTTGCTGCGCATGTTGTGGGTGCCTGCGCTAGAGGCATGTAGCCCTAAGAGTAGAGTGCAGCGGGCGGGTGCGCAGACGGGGGCGTTGGCAAAGCAGTTGGTGTAGCGCAGGCCCCGTGCGGCTAGGGTATCGATGTTGGGGGTGTTGGCGTTTTTATCCCCGTAGCAACCGAGGTAGGAGCTGTTGTCCTCTGAAATGATGCAGAGGATGTTCGGCTTGCTGAGGCTTGCACTCCCTTCGGTCGCCCGCTGCTGCGCAAAAGCCGAAAGGGTGAAGAGTGAGGAGAGAAGAGTGAAAGTGAGGAAGGAATGTGATTTCATGACGATGAGGATTTGTTCCTTCGTGCGAAACCGACAAGGCCGGTGATGAGTAAGGCGGGTAAGGCGATGAGGCCGATCATGCCGAAGTTGTGCATGAAGGGGTCCTTGCTGCCGTAGCGCCCGATGAGGTTCCAGACAGCGGCGAAGCTGGCTGCCCCTCCGGCGATGAGCATGAGAATGTTAATCAAGCTGCGCTTACGTGGCATCTCGTCACCGAGTGTTTTGCGAGAGTTCATCAGTAGAATGAAAATAAGATAGGCAATCGGTAGCAGGGTGGTGGCGATGGTGCCTGCAGGGATGTTGAGGGTTGTTTTGATATCGGGGTTGCCGGTCCAGAGGATGGGGGAGAAAAATCCGGACAGGGCGGGCATGGCGGCACCGAACATAAACAGTGCTTTTTGCCCCGGCTTGCCAAAGGCCTCGGAGATGGCGTAGCCGTTCATCATCATGTGTACAATCATGGTGGAAATAGCCATGGCGAGAATGCCGATGCCAAAAATAAGCTGGGCATTTTTACCGAGTGCCGGCTCGAGAGATTTGGCGAGGTCTTTGGCGGTGCGCTTGGCGACCATGGCGGCGAGTTGTTGATCGGCATCGGGCAGGGCGTCGCGTTGTGCTTGTGCGCTCTCTGCGTTTTTATCGTAGCTGGCATCTTTGGAGGCGAGCCAGGTGTCAACGACGGCGTTGTAGTTACCCGTGCTGACAATGCTGTCTTTCTTGGCGTGGAATTGTGCGGAGGTGGCGATGACCAGAAACGAGGTCGCCATCAGGAAGGGCACAAAGAGTCCGAGCACGAGGTCGAAGCGAGAGAGCTCGCGATGTTGCTTGGACCAGCCACGCTTGAGCAGGGTGTAGGGCAGTAGGAAGGTCATGTTGATGCCGACGGCTGAGCCGAAGGCGCCGATGATGATGTTGCGCTGGCTATCCGCGATGTAATTTGTCCAGAAGGTGGCGTTTTCGCCAGTGGCGGCGATGGCTTCGTTATAGCTGGCGGTGGGTTTGAACAGGGCTGAGAAATCAGGAACCAGCCCGCCGAAGAATGCTCCCCAGGCGATGCTGCCCTGACTGGCAAGAACGACGACTACGGCCATGAATGCGAGCACGACGATGGCAACGAGGCCTTTGAGCACGTGTTCGATGATCTTGGATGCCTTGCCGCCACCGAGTGAGATCCACAGCAGGCCGAGGCTGAAGACTGTGAAGATACCAGTGACGACGTAGGTTTGATTTTCGCCGTTGAGCAGGCCGAGGTTGTTTTGCACGGCGTCGGTTCCGAGGCCGTATTGAGCCGAGCAGTAAACGACATCGGCAATGATGGTGGCGATGAGCCAGCTCCAGGCGAGCACGGGAGAGATGTGTTTTTTAGCAGCCACAAAGGGACGTTCCTTGGAGGACAAGGTGACGTGGGAAATGGCTGAGAGCATGATGATGCCGCAGAGCATGGCGAGGGGCTGCAGCCACATGAATTCGTAACCACCGATGACTCCGAGGTAGAGCGCGCCCACGAGTGAGCCGCCGCCAAGGGTGACGGCTGCCTGGATCCAGCCAGGGCCACTGAGCCTGGCGTAGATACCGAGCTTTTTAAAGAAGGGGGCGTTTTGAGCGGTGGTGATGAGGTCGGACATTGTTGGCGGTTGAGCCACTTCGTGGCTGTTCTTGGTTCTTAGTTCTTAGTTGGCCGAGGAGCGGCCGTTTCACTATTCACTATTCATTCGCCTTCGGCGGCATGGAGCTGGTTGGCGGTGTAGTAGAAGTTCTCGTTGTGGAGCTTGCTGCCGTCTTTGGCTTTGAGGTTCTTGATATTGATGTGGTAGACCTTGCCTGCCTTGAGAGATTCCAGATCGATGGTGATGGTGTTGGCTTTGCCTTCTGCAGTCTTGGTGACGGGGATTGTTTTTTTGTCGAGTTGGCCACCTCCATACTTGAACGAGTCCTGGTAATGGAAGGAGTTGATGCTGATCTCGGCCTCATCCAGATTGGCCACGGGCAGGGTGGTGGTGAGCTCGAAGCCGGTTTTGGTGAGCTTGATCTGCTCGACATCGAAAGGTGTCTTGCCGGTGAAGCTGAGGCGTTGGATGCCCTCGGAGGGTTTGCCCCAGCCGCGTACGGTTTGGCCGACGTAGAGCTGTTTGCCATCGGGAGACCACTCGAGGCGGTTGTTGCCTGTCCTGAGTCCCGATTCGTTGATGAAGTGGGTGCAGCTGCCCTGCAGTTTGCCGCCGACTTCGTCGAGCATGATGCGGGTAATGCGGGCACCGGCATTGTCAGCAATGATGAGCTGGCCTGGGAAGATGCCAAAAGCGGCCGGGATTTCTGCGGGCTCAGCACATGAGCGGTTGATTTCACTCCATGGTATCAGGACCGTGGCGTGGGTGCGCATCTTATCGAGTTCTTTTTGAGGCGTGTTGAGAGGGTCTTTGTTCTTCGGGAAATTCTTGTCCCAGATCAGGGAGGAGGGGTGTCCGTAAAAGTTTCCTTTCTCAACGAGGTAAAGCGGCGAGGTAGCACGGAAGTCTCCTTGGTTGTCACCGCACCAGAGACGTCCCTTGGAGTCTCTGAGGATACCGTTCTGCATGCGGAAACCGCTGGCGTAGGGAGTCAGGATGCCGTCTTTGAAATGCATGACCCAGCCTTTCCACTGCACGGCAGAGTAGTTGCGGCCTCGGCGTCCGATCTTAGAATACTTGCCGTGGGTTTTCCAGAAGGTGGGCCCGTTGTGGGATGCAGTACCTGCGGCAACGTAGTAACCACCATCTCCGTCCGGGCAGAGCCCGTTGGTTTCATGATAGTTGCCACTGAGGCCGATCTCGTTGTTGAGGTTGTTGTAGGTATCGGCACTGCCATCACCATCGGTGTCGATGGCCTCGGTAAGCTCAGCCATCTGGCTGACGACGATGTGGCCAGGAGCGGGAGCCTCTATGCCGAGGCCGTTATGAAAGCCGCTGGCAAAGAGTTTCCAATCAAAGGCATTCGGGTCGGTCGTGGGTTTGGCGACAAAGATATCGTTGCGGCGGGTGGCGACGTAGAGCTTGCCATCAGGGTCAAAGGCGAGGCCTCCGATTTCCGGTGGGGTGCCCTCGGGCAAGGGAATGGTTTCGACTTTCAGATAGGCGTGCGCGGGAATAGTGGTTACGCTGAGTAGGACCACAAGCAAAGTAGCAAGGTAGGGCTTCATGATGGAATTGGTGTTAGGATGAGTCATGGGGAAATTAGTCATGAATTTTTGAGAAGGTTCTGAGGTATAGGATAATGGAATTAATTTCATCAGCAGACAGGGGAAGCTGGGGCATGAAGTTAGGCTGATAACCGGGCACGATTTTTGCATTCGGCTCAGCGATGGATTCGTAGAGATAACTGTCATCGGCGGTGATCTCTTGGTCACCAAACATGCGCTTGCTGCCGTAGAGATTCTCGATGGTAGGACCGTGGTTTTTACCACCGTCAAGGGAGTGGCAGGTTGCACAGGAGTAGGCAGTGAAAAGATGTTCGCCGCGTGCGAGGGTAACCCCTTTGAACTCCTTTTCTTTCTTTTTGCTGAACTTGGCAACTGTGGGGTCAGGCTGGATGGTGACAATGAGGTGGTTAGGGGCCTTTTGTTCAATCTGGACAGGGTTGGGAGCTTGCCCTGCGAGCCCTCGGCCGCTGGGTCCTTTATAGCTGATGGTGGCATCACCTTCGGAGCGATATTCAACACGCAGTGAGCCATCGGCACTTTCTGGGATCGTGGTGATCGCTGTGCTGATGATGGCATTGTTAGCGCTCCAGCGAAAGGTAGGCAGGTTGTTTTTACGGCTGTGGCCCAGGTAATGAGGCATGCCGACGGGTTTGCCGTTGATGTGAATGGGGTGATAACCCTTGGTGAGATAGGTGAGCACGCCGTCGAGCTTGGGCGTGTAGCCAAAGCCCTTGCGTTGGCCCCGGTCGCCACCTCCCCAGTAGGGGCTCATGTCCAGAAAACCACCCTTCCACGCGTAAAGCAGGCGGCACTCGGTGGTGTCCCAGACGTAGGAGAGCTTCTCGCCGTGGTTGACAGCGATAGCAGCGGGAATGCCGTCGATGGGTTGGACGGTGCCTTTAACGTCCTTGCCATGTCTGGGTGAATACTTGGGGGTTGGTGCGGCCTTGCCATGGTTGCCGAGCACGGCGTCATCTAATCCGGGATCGGGGCAGTAGGTGCGCAGGATGAGCGGTTTTTCGACCGTGCCGCCGGGGCGAACGTCGTAGCTGACGGTGGCGATGGATGTTGGCTTGTCTTTTTTTGCATCCTTTTCCTGGGCGTAAGAGAGGTCGCCAAGCAATAGAAGTGCAATGATGGTGTTGGAATATTTCATGTGATTAAAGTGTTTAGATGCTCATGGCATTGAAGCCGCCATCGACGATCATTTCATGACCAGTGATGAAGCTGCCAGCATTGTGGGAAGCGAGAAGAAGGGTGGCGCCGATGAGTTCGTCTGGTTTGCCGAAGCGTTGGGCGGGCGTTTTTCCCAGTATAGAAGCTACGCGTGATTCATCGAGGACCTTGCGGTTTTGTTCCGCGGGAAAGAAACCTGGCACGAGGGTATTGACTCGGATGTTTTGGGTGGCCCATTCGCGGGCAAGGTTTTTGGAGAGGTTGTGCACAGCAGCCTTAGAGGCAGAGTAGCTGAAGACACGGGAGAGGGGGTTGAGTCCGGAAATGGAGCCGAGGTTGATGATGGATGCTGGTTCACCGCGTTCGATAAAATACTGGCCGAAGACCTGACAGGCTTGCATCGTTGCCAGCAGGTTGATGTCGAAAATATGTTGGAACTCCTCTTTCTCGATCTCAAAGAAGGGGGTAGGGGAGTTGACTCCTGCACCATTGATGAGGATGTCGATCTTGCCGGATCGTTTGATGACGGCATCACGGAGCTCGGTGAGTGAGTCTTTTTCACTGAGGTCGGTAGCGAGGAAATAGGCGTTGCCTCCCGCGGCTTTGATAGTGGCGAGTATATCTTCAGCTTTGCTTTGATCGCGGCCAGCGAGCACAACTTCAGCTCCTGCTTTAGCGAGGCCGATCGCCATGTGGCCGCACAGCTCACCAGTGCCGCCGATGATAACGGCGACTTTTTTATCGAGGTCAAAGAGTTGGTCGAGATAAGACATGA
>CAWVVN010000106.1:0-6909 GCA_963933605.1 uncultured Verrucomicrobiales bacterium | reverse complement strand
GTTCTCGTCCCGTATATTTTGACACGTCTCAAAAACAATTCACCCCAACCCTGAAGATCAGAGCTGGGGTGAAATGGCAACCCGTACGGGACTCGAACCCGTGTTGCCGCCGTGAAAGGGCGGAGTCCTAACCATTAGACGAACGGGTCGCAAAGTGGTGCGCAGTGCGCGGCGGGAAATTGCCACATTTTGCCTTTATGGCAAGAAAAATCAGATAAAATATTCTGTATAATTATTCGGGTTGCTTTTGATCTTTCAGAGTTGCCCCCTTTTGTCTAAAGCTAAACCCGTGAACGAAGTAAACTACGAAGAGCGTGGGCGGCGGATCTTTGAGATGGAAATCAAAGAGCTGCAAAAAGTTTCTGCCTCATTAAGTGATTCCTTCACCCAAGCTGTGTCCATGCTAAGAAATTGCCTTGAGAACAGAGGTAAAATCGTCGTCGTCGGTATTGGTAAATCAGGTAATATTGGCCATAAAATCGCAGCAACTCTCAATTCGACGGGTTCAACGGCTGTTGTCTTGAACTCCCAAAATGCGCTCCATGGTGATCTGGGTATTATTTCAGATGGTGACGCCATTATTGCCCTCTCTTATTCTGGTGAAACTGCAGAGCTGCTCGACATACTGCCCTTCATCAAGCGATTTGAGGTTGATCTTATCAGCATCACCGGCAAAGGCGGTTCCACTCTCGATCAACAAAGCGATGCTACCTTGCTCGCCGAAATAGAACGTGAAGCCTGCCCGCTTAATCTAGCTCCGACCTCATCCTCTACCGCCATGCTAGTAATGGGAGATGCTCTTGCCATGGTTTTACTCGAGTCAAGGGGCTTCACTGAGGAGGACTTTTCGAAGTTTCATCCTGGAGGGTCTCTCGGCAGAGCGTTACTGACCAAGGTGAGTGATATCATGCGCAGTGGCGATTCCCTAGCGATCATCAAGCCTTCCAACACCATTCAAGATGCACTCTCACAAATGAGCCAGGCTCGAAGTGGCGCATGCATCGTCGCCCATGAGGACGGATCGATGGCGGGCATATTTACCCACGGTGACTTCGCGAGGTCTTATCAGGAAAACAACGAGATTGGAAACCTGCCTGTCAGCCAGTTTATGACATGCGACCCTGTCACCTTATTTACTGATTCGCTCGCCGCTGAAGCGATCACCACCATCGGCTCGCATCGCATTGATGACATTGTCGTTTTGGACCATGATCAAAAACCCATCGGCCTCATCGACACGCAGGACTTCGCTCGTCTTAAACTTATCTGATGCATCATCTCATGAGACGACATCTTCGTTTTCTCGCCATTTTCTCATTAGCGCTGGCTTCCTGTGGTGGTCAGAGAACCTCTGTGACAGCAGTGAAGAGCACCCCTGTTGGAGCTCAGGTCGATCTCGACATGGTGTCCATTCAAGTTGCTAATCCAGTAATCATCAAAAAAAATGACTCTGATTACTTCCTGCAATTTAATTACACGATCGATAATCAAGCTGGAGCAATCATTGCTTTTCTCTGCTTATATAACGAGATCGATGACCTTATTGAAATCAACCTAAAGGATAAGGAAAGCAACCTACTAATGCTTGGCAAGCGCCCACTTGAAGGGCTCACGCTGACTGAGCCACGCCCGCTCAAAATCCCAATAGAGAAAACAATCCGCAGCTACCAAGTGCCTATCATGCCTGTATCACTGGAGTCAGGTGAGCAGCTAGAGATGAGGGTGAGGCTCCACGCACCGTCACGTTACGACGAACTGCGCAGCAGCATTGAAGCTTCCAAAATCCATCTATCCTGGCCGTGACTTAGCTCAGGCTGACTGCACTTCAACCTTGCAACTTATCGATCTCTAAGCACACTGCCGTTCAATTTTCATCCCCCCATCAATCAACCTAAAAACCTAAACTCAATAGTCTCATGGCATCTATCGTAGCAACCCACGTCAAACGTGGTCAATGTATCAAATATGAAGGCGAAACCGGTATCGTTCTCAACCTCGATCACCGCACACCGGGCAAAGGCAATGCTCTGATCGCCGCAACCATTCGATCATTCCAGACGGGCAAAACCAAAAGCATCCGCTTCGCCTCCAGCGACAAAGTGGAAATCGTCGACACCGATCGCCAGAAACTCGAGTTCTCCTACTCAGACCCACAAGGCTTTCACTTCATGGACATGAACACCTATGAAACAGTAACTCTGTACGCAGAACTCATCGGTGAAAATAAAAACTTTCTTGTCGAAGGAATGAATGCCGAGATCCTTTTTATCGAAGGGAATCCTGTCACCGTCGACGTTCCTGCTGTGGTAGAACTTGATGTCACAGATACTTCCGACGGCATCAAAGGTGATACCGCCAATAATCCCACTAAACCAGCTACCCTGGTGACGGGACTTGTTGTTCAAGTGCCTCTCTTCGTGAAAATCGGCGACAAGCTGAAAATTAATACTGCAGAGTCGTCTTACTCAGGACGAGCCAACTAGTCATTCATCTTTCAATTTAAGCAGCGATCTTTTTCACCAAACGGATCGCTGTTTTTGTTTTCTCCCTCTGCAACCTCCCCATACGTTAAGCTCGCCATGACATGGAATGATCAATTTCTCAACCTGTTCCGCAACTGCGTCGAAAAATATCGCGGTGGCAATCATGACTATCACTCCTATTACCAGCCAGATGATATCACCTTCCTCCAGTCCATCGGGTGCAAACCCCGAGAGGTGTTCGACTTTGTAGAGGATCTTGTCGACGAGGGCACGCCAAGTGAATCTACTGCGCTCCTTGTAACCGCCGTAAGGCGTGATTATTTGCTCACCGTGCAAAAGGGTATTCTCAGCGAGCATGAGATCAGCACAAGTGATCTCCCTACTTTTGGTGATACACTTGACGGTAGAAACTACTTCCCTCGCATTCTGACCAAGGCTCGCGCCAAACTGCGTGGCGAACTCGATCCTGACATCATGTATGGCTGCGGTGGCGATCGCAAATTCCTACGAGATCACGGCAATATCAATCCTGCCGACTTTCTTCGTCATGTATGGGCATCAGGTGATGATGATCAACATATCATTGATTACGTCCGCTCCAAATCATCCAAGCACTAACCAAACAACTATCATTATGAAAGATTACCAAGGAGAACAAATCCTCGTTGTCACCCGTCAACTTTTTGACAATCTCAGTGATTTTCAAGGAATCAATACTGACGTTGAGCGCTACCTACCCTCACTACTCAAGCCGGAGAATAATTTTTTCATGGATCGCGGTGCGGCTGAAGACGACCCCTCCCATAAACAGCTCATTCCCTATTGCATTTTCAGAGTCAAAGATGAGCAAGGCGCTCGATACCTTCATTACACTCGAGGCAAATCAGGTGGCGAGTCCCGCCTTCACGCCCAGGTATCTATTGGCATTGGTGGCCACATCAACCCCGTGGATCAACGCGAAGACCATTTAGGCATGGATACCTACATGGCCGGAGTTGAACGTGAGATTGACGAGGAGCTCAACATTACAGGTGGTCACACCAACAAGATTGTCGCACTACTCAACGACGATTCTAATGAGGTCGGAAAGGTCCACATCGGCGTTGTTCACATGATCGATTTGGAAACAGATGATGTCCACGCAAACGAGGATGCCATTGCCAACCTCGCTCTATGCTCGCTCGACGACCTACGCGGTCCCCTCTATGACAGGCTCGAGACCTGGACACGCTGCTGCGTGGATGTCATCGAGGATTTATAGCTCAGTGGTAACTGGCTTCGCTTGCATCTCAGATAAGTCTGTGATAATTCAGCGTTATGCCAGTTGCTACTCCTCAAGAATACGTCGCCATGCTCGATGCCGCCCAAAACGGCGGCTATGCATATCCCGCCATCAACGTCACCTCCATCACCACTATCAATGGTGCGCTGAAAGCATTTTCAGAAGCCGGATCTGATGGCATCATCCAAGTCTCCACCGGCGGTGGTGGCTTTGCATCAGGCACAGCTGTGGCAGATGACGCCTTTGGAGCTATGGTGCTAGCCGAAGCAACGCACTTGCTCGCTGAAAAATACGATGTGCTTGTCGCCCTGCATACCGACCACTGCCACCCAGAGAAGGTAGACAGCTTCCTGCGGCCACTTCTGGATGCTTCCCGTAAGCGCATCGCAGAGGGCAAGGGTCCCTTATTTAACTCTCACATGTTTGACGGCTCTGTCGTCGATCTGGATGAGAACCTGACTATCTCTAAAGGATTGCTCGCAGAATGTGCCGAACTCAACATCATTCTAGAAATTGAAGCTGGATGTGTCGGTGGAGAAGAGGACGGTCATGACACTTCTGGCCTGCCTGCTGAGAAATTATACACCAGCACTGAAGACATGGTCCAGGTTTACGAAACGCTCAATGGCATCGGCCGCTTCATGTTTGCGGCTACCTTTGGCAATGTTCATGGCGCCTACAAGCCCGGCTCAGTAAAACTGAAACCCACCATCCTACGTGATGGTCAAAATGCAGTCATAGAAAAATACGGTAAAGACGCTGAAATGGACCTTGTCTTTCATGGTGGTTCGGGCTCAGAGCTTTCTGATATTCGCGAAACCCTAGGCTACGGTGTTATTAAGATGAACATCGATACGGATACTCAGTATGCGTTTACTCGACCTATCGTTAAGCACATCTGCGAAAACATCGAAGGTGTACTTAAAATTGATGGTGAAGTAGGCAACAAAAAAGCCTATGATCCACGTGGTTACCTTAAAAAAGCTGAGCAGAGCCTTTGCGATCGCCTTAAAGAATGCTGCGACGATCTGCTGTCCACAGGAAAATCGATCTACGGCAAAATTTAATTGCTACACATTTTAGATACAACGGCAATTCCTGTTACAACAGGGCTTGCCGTTTTATCTTATACCTAACCAACAATGTTTGGCCCAACCAAGCAAAGCCTACAACTAAGCTCAACAAGCTACGAGAAACATGACCAATAAACAACAAGACCATCCACTAGCCAATATCATGTGGAATGTTCTCATCCCTATCGTAGCCCTTAGCTTTTTAGGTAAAAACGGCGACAAGATCTGGCACATTGGACCGATAGCTGGAATGCTTGTTGCCGTCTCCCTGCCGCTGATCTATGGCGTTCACCATCTGATCAAAACGAGGAAGCCCAACTTCTTTTCCATCCTCGGCATTGTCAGTATTCTGCTTACTGGCGGTATTGCCATCATGGCATACAAAGACAACGGCACAGTAGACGCCGCTGCCCCTCTTTGGTTTGCATTGAAGGAAGCTGCGATCCCTTTTGTTTTTGGCGTAACCATCTTTGTATCCCATTGGACGAAAACACCTCTCATCAGAGTCTTTCTCTACAACCCTGATTTCTTCGATATTCAATCCATAGAAAAACGCATCAACGAAAAATCTGCTGAAGCTGATTACAAGAAGCTCATCTTCTCAGGCACGCTGTTACTCGCCGGATCTTTTTTTCTAAGTATGGTGATGAACTACTTTTTGGCGCTTCACTTCCTTACAGAAAATACTGGCTCACAGGAGAACTTTAATGATGGTGTCGCTAAACTAACTGGCTGGGGCTTTGCTGTAATTGGCCTACCCATGCTTGTTATTCTCATGGTCATTATGTGGCGATTTGTTTCTAGCCTGAAGAAAATCACAGGCATGCAAAACGACCAAATCTTATTAGCCCGCTGAGAGATCACAGCGCTTTAGAGGCCACTACCCTATACGAAAAAACCGGCAGCCTCACGATGGAGACTACCGGTTAATAAAATGTTTTACGCTCGGTATCCTTTCAGGATTATCGACGCGGCTCCCCAAAAGTTAATCGACAAGATTATCGATGCGAGAGGCTAGCTCTACATCAATTTCAGTCACACCTCCTACATCCGCCGTTTTAAGACGAATAGTTACCGCAAGGTCACGGATATCGATCTCGGGAAAATGTTGAGCTTCGTTAACAATCTCGGCGAGATCATTTACAAAATCAATACCCTCCATGTATTCTTCAAATTCGATGGTGCGGGTGATGGCTTCGCCTTCAGCTTCCCACTCAGGGCAGCGCTTGAGGGCTTCATCTAGTTCGTCGGCTGGAATGATTTCTTCAGACATGGAATATAGTGGTATCGCAATTAAGCCAAGTTGGCCTGCTCAACTTTGCTCGCTGTTGCATTGATTTGGCAAGCATGTTTCTTCATCTTTTTTGATTTTTTATAGTAAAGGCCATTTGCAAACCGCCAGGTTTTTCTCTAAGCTCACCCATTATGCGATTGTTTATCTGCCTTCTTCTACCTCTATCTGTGCTACTTGCGAGCTGCGGCAACACACCTGAAAAGCGTATTGAGCACAACCCCGAGCTATTTCAAAAACTCACCACCAATGAGCAAAAATTAGTGCGCACAGGAAAAATTGCACGAGGCATGAGTAAACCTGCTGTTTTTCTAGCTATGGGCAAACCCGATCAAAAAACCTCAGGTATTCAGCATGGCAAGAGTTTCGAGCGCTGGCACTACAATACAATGGTCCCGATTTATAGTTACGACTTAGCTCCCTACTATGGATATGGCTACGGTTACGGTTGTGGGCGCTATGGACGCCGCGGGCACTATCATGGCCTCAGCTTTCAACCTGCAGTTCATTATGTTCCCCGTCATGGAGCCTCAGTGGAATTCATCAAAGATGAAGTCACCGGCTGGAGCAATGTCAGTAGGTAATCCAAGCTAAGCGCTCAGCTCGTCTAGCCGCTAGCTCGAGCTTGATACAAAAAAAGCTGGCTGCATATAGAATACGCAGCCAGCTTCGAAATTTTAAAACGACTCAATAAGAGATACGTTTCCGAGACATTTAGTCTTCCTTCTTGGGAGCAGCCTTCTTAGCCGCTTTTTTGGCAGTCTTTTTAGCTGCTGTCTT
>CAWVVN010000105.1:0-6981 GCA_963933605.1 uncultured Verrucomicrobiales bacterium | reverse complement strand
CCCTCTCCACCGGGGCGTTGCACAGAGTGGGTAGCGTCAAAGATCACTTTCATGCCCATGTCACGCATCCAATAAAGGGAGCGCATGTCTGCCACGAGATTGTTGTATCCGAAGGTGGATCCCCGTTCAGTGATGTAGAAATTCTCGCAGTTGAATTCCTTCATCTTTCCGGCGATAGGCTTTACATCCCACGGGGCGAGGAACTGTCCTTTTTTGATATTCACAGGACGTCCCGTTTTAGCACAGGCTTCCAGTAAGTCGGTTTGGCGACAGAGGAAGGCGGGGATCTGCAAGAAGTCAACGGTCTCTGCTGCGATGGCAGCTTCCGCAGGTGTATGGATGTCTGTGGTTACAGGCAGACCGAGTTCCTTGCCGATTTCGCCGAGGATGCGGCAACCTTCGACGACGCCAGGGCCACGGAAGGAGTCTACCGAGGTGCGGTTTGCCTTATCATAAGAGGCCTTAAAAATGAACTGGATGCCAGTGCGCTCAGCAATCTCTTTGATAGAGCGTGCCATTTGCCAGGCAAATTCTTCGGATTCAAGTGCGCATGGGCCGAGGATGAAAAACGGGGCGGAAGGATCGAGGGTAAGATTGCCGATTTGACTCATGATAAATTGAAAAGGTCAATTCAAGTTAAGCATGTACAGGGCAAATGGCACGTTAAAACTGTGTCCACCTTGCTTTTTTAATCTGTCTTGCTCGCTTCCTCGCGCGCCAGGGTGGCAGCCCCTATGATTCCCGCATCATTACTAAATTGAGCGGGGATGATTTCTAGCCCATTGAGAAAAGCCGGGGCCAGTTGTTTTTGGATACTTTCCTTAAGTGGGTCAAAGAGAAGATGGGCAGCTTTGGCAACACCTCCACCGATGATAATAGCGGCAGGGTTGAGAAGCCAGCAGGCGTTGACAACGGTGCATGCGAGTTTTTGGGCAATACCTTGCCAGATTTCTACTGCGACTTGATCGCCTTGAGCTGCAGCTTGGGACAGCGCCGCGGGTGTGCATTCTGTAATGCTTTTATCAATGTTATGCTTGGCGTAGGTTTGGCGAGCGTCAGCGGCGATCTCGTTGTTGCCGATGTAATCTTCGAGTGAGCCGAGATTGCCGTAAGCGCCCTCCCGCCCAGAGTAATCAATCGATGTCTGGCCAAGCTCTCCGGCGACGGAATGAGCACCTCGAAGCATGTGGCCATGCGTGATGATGCCGCCGCCCACACCCGTGCCTAGCGTGATGCAGACTAAGTGGTCTTTACCCATGCCCGCTCCTACTTTCCACTCGGCATAGGCCATGCAATTGGCATCGTTTTCGACAGCCACGGGAAGTTTTGTGCGATCTTGTAAAATATCCCGCAGGGCAATGTTGGTCCAGCCTTTGACATTGGTGAGGTTGTGGATATTGCCGGTCTCAAAATCAACAAATCCTGGCACACCTACTCCTATGGCGCAAATTTCAGGGTGATGCGCGCGTAGATCCTCGATGACGTATACGATGGCATCGATTAAAGGTTGAGCTTCATTAAAATCCTCTGTGGCGATGGCCGGTGCTTGGGCGATTACTTCATGTCCTCGGACAACTCCAAATTTGACACTGGTGCCACCAAAATCGATGCCGAGAGATAGGGGTAGGGCTGCTTGATTCATGGGTATGATATATTCAGATGGGCGATGATTTTCAATCCTTCGAGGGTGAGGTCTGGAGCGAGGTGAGTGATTTCATCCAAGCCACGGGTAATGAGTGGGGCGTCTCCGCCTGTAGCGATGACCAGCGGGTCGTTAGGAAATTCCTTGTTGAGGTTGTGAAGAATCTCACGCACCAAACCACGGTATCCATAGACGGCTCCAGCGAGCATGGCCTGCTCAGTTGATTTACCAATAGCGCATTCAGGTTCTTGCAGTGTGATGTGGGGGAGCAGGGCGGTGCGATTTGCCAGACCCTCGGTCATTGAGGCAAGGCCAGGGGCGATGACGCCTCCTTGGTAGGAGGGGTGGTTTGAAGCTTGCGCTCCTCCCGCCCGCTGCGCGGACGCACCGTCGCCCGCTGAGGCTTGCACTTCTTTCCTGCCGTCCGTTGGGGCGATGACGTCGAAGGTTACGGCGGTGCCGAAGTCGAGCACGATGCACGGGCTGCCGTAGAGGGCATGGGCACCGACGGCGTTAGCCAGGCGGTCAGCACCGATTTGCTCAGGCTTGGGGTAGTTGATGCCGATGGGAAGTTTGCTGAGGTGACTGAGCTGGTGGCAGGGTTTGTTGCCGAGCCATGATGCGAGGATAGCTGCTTTTTGGGGAACCACGGAACTGATGATGGCAGCGTCCCAGTTGATGTCAGCGAGGCACTCCTCTAATGATTTCGGGGAGATTTCGGGAGTGGCAATGATCGCACGCCACGGATCGAGCTGATCACCATCAGCCAAGGCAAACTTCGTCCGTGTGTTGGAGTTGTCGACGATCAGGATGCGCATAAGGAAAAGGAGATCATTCAGTATCTGGGGAGACTATAGAGTGCGCTATGGGGTGATGGAAAGTACTGGATAGATAAAAAAGGACATAAAAAAGCCGGAGGAGCAATGCTCCCCCGGCTGGTGGTTGTTATGATTCGAAATTAATCGTTGTAGGCAGGGGAACCGTGTTCGGCAATGTCCAGTCCCTCATGCTCTTCTTTTTCGTCTACCCGCACACCGATGGTGAGCTTGATGATAGAGAATACGATGATTGAGAAGATGAATGCGGCAGCGGCTACGGCGAGCACTCCGACAAACTGGCCACCGATGGTGAAGCCACTTTCAGTGGTGTCGAAGATGGCACAGGCCAAGATGCCCCAGACACCACAGATGCCGTGGACGGAGATGGCTCCTACAGGGTCGTCGATCTTGATCTTGTCAAAGAACAGGATGGATAAGACTACGATGATACCTGCAATCAGGCCGATCAGCATAGCGCCGTTGGTCGATACGATGTCGGCATTAGCCGTGATACCTACGAGTCCAGCAAGGAATCCGTTCAGAGCCATAGAGAGGTCAGGCTTCTTGAGGATGATCCATGAAGTGAGCATGGAACCAAGGGCACCTGTGCAAGCTGCGAGGGTCGTGGTGGTGAATACAAGACCAAGGGGTCCGGGAGCTGCTGAGAGAACAGAACCGCCGTTGAATCCGAACCATCCGAAGAAGAGTAGGAATACGCCGATGGTGGCGAGTGGTAGGTTGGATGGCAAGATGGGCTTCATGCCATTCTTAGTATACTTGCCCTTACGAGGTCCTAGCACGATGACACATGCGAGAGCTGCAAATCCACCGAAGGCGTGAACGACTGCAGAACCAGCAAAGTCCTTGAAACCAGCACCGCCATTGAGGCTTCCCATCCAGCCGCCGCCCCAGTGCCAGGAACCAACGATTGGGTAAGCAAGACCTACGAGCACAGTGGCGAAGATCATGAAGCTAGGCAGCTTAATACGTTCAGCGACAGCGCCGGACACGATCGTGGCAGCGGTAGCGGCAAACATGGCCTGGAATATGAAGTCACCGTAGCCAGTCATTGCAAGGCCTACGCCTCCGTAGCCAAAGGTGTCGTCGATATTGCCTTCACCGAAGGGTCCGCCGATACTAAACCAGCCGTTGAAGTCACCCGGGTAGTGAGTGTTGAAACCGACGAGGCAGTAAGTGACGATGCCGATTGCGATGATGAAGCAGTTTTTAAACAGGATATTTACCGTGTTCTTCTTCTGCGTGAGGCCGGCCTCAAGGGAGGCAAAACCGAGGTGCATCAGAAACACGAGAGCTGCGGCGATACAGGTCCAGAGCATGGATGTGGTGAAGAAGTCGAAGGCGTAGGCGTAATCACCTTGGCCTGCAACGAGCTCATCGTAGCCAGCTCTTGTTTCAGCATCGTCTGCGAGCAATGATCCTGTTCCTAATGCGAGGAAGGATAAGGGTAATATTGATTTAGTAATCATGGGTAGGTTGGTTGTTGTTTGGTAGTATGAAAAAGCAACTACAGCATGAGGTGTGCCAAAACTGGAAACGGGCAGGCTAAAAATATAATTTGAGGTGTTGGCACGCATATTGCTGATGTTACACACGCGCGCGTTAACTTTGTCGTTACCCAATAAATATTTTTCTTAATTGGCCACGTAACATGGCGGCTAGCTCATTAACACAAACCAAATAATAACTATGAAACTACTAAAAACCTGCATCATGCCATTGTTCCTATTGGCACTGACTACGTCGAACGCCTTTGCCGGGGATGATGCCCTCGATTCTGGTGATACCGCATGGATGCTCACATCAACTGTACTTGTGCTGATGATGTGTTTGCCCGGCCTCGCTTTATTTTATGGCGGTTTAGTCCGTGCCAAAAACGTGCTCAGTATCTTTGTGCAATGTTTTGCCTTGGCTGGCGTCATGTCGATCCTGTGGGTGGCTTTCGGCTACGCAGTCGCTGCAGGCGGCGGTGGTAATGCCTACTTTGGCTGGGACCAATCACTGCTCTTTCTCAACCACATTACTGAAGATACACTCAGTGGAACGATTCCCGAGAGTGTTTGGGTTACCTTTCAAATGACATTCATCATCATTAGCCCAGCCATTATTGTTGGTGCCTTTGCCGAGCGGATGAAGTTTTCTGCGATCTTAATTTTCACGGTCGTCTGGACTATTCTCTCCTACTTGCCCATGTGGCACATGGCGTGGGGAGGTGGTCTGTTCCATCACTGGGGTGCTATTGACTTTGCCGGAGGCAATGTGGTTCATATCAATGCGGGCATTGCTGGATTGGTAGCCTGTATTTTCCTAGGTAAGCGCAAAGGATATCCTGGCCCTGCGCTCGTTCCTCACAACGTGCCGTATGTTCTGGTGGGTGCGGCCTTGCTTTGGGTCGGCTGGTTTGGCTTTAACGCAGGGTCTGCGGGAGGTGCCAGTGGAAGTGCTGGTATGGCCATGCTCACTACGCAGGTTGCCACAGCGGCTGCTATCGTGGTTTGGATGGTTCTGGAGTGGGTCATTGCCAAGAAGCCTACCGCGGTTGGTGTCGCCACCGGTGCTGTAGCTGGTTTGGTGGCAATCACGCCTGCTGCTGGCTCGGCCGGTGTCGGTGGTGCGATGGCCATCGGTGCAATCTCTAGCCTGTTATGCTATTTGGCAGTCACTAAACTGAAGCATGCCTTCGATTATGATGATAGTCTCGATGTATTCGGTGTTCACGGTGTCGGAGGCATCGTCGGTGCTATTCTGACCGGTTGGTTTATCCGAGGAGAGGACGGCGGCAGTATTGCTCAGGTCATTATTCAGGCAAAAAGTGTCGGGGTGACCATTGTCTGGAGTGCGGCAGCCGCGGTGATAGGGCTTTACGTCGCAAAAATTCTTTGTGGAGGAATACGCGTTGAGGAAGATACAGAGCATGGGGGTCTTGACCGTGATGAACACGGGGAAGAGGCCTATAACTGGGAGGCGTAAACTATAGCCAAATCTCAAAGCCGAGGCCCCCCTAGGGTCTCGGCTTTTTTGTGCATGTAGTTGCATGTTGAAAGGTTGGCACGCCACCTGCTGAGAGCGATGGTGATTATGAAAACAACAATCAAGTCACTATTGATAGGCGGCAGTTTGCTAACAGCAACTTCCGCATTCGCAGAAATTGAAGCCGAGATCTACACCGGTTATCATTCCATTTATGAATTCCGTGGTGTGGATCTTGGAGATGACCTTGTCGATGTCGGCCTTGATCTTAATTACGCACTTGCCGAGGGTCTGTCGCTTAACGTTGGCGCCTGGTACGCCAGTTGGGATGCAGGTACCGACGATGTGGGTAACGCAATCAACGGCGACGAGCTTGATCTATATATTGGGTTGACTCAGACTCTTGGTGCATTCGATGTAAGTGTTGGATACACTCATTACTTTTTCCCAGGTGATGGTGATCTTAATACCGATGAAGTCTACCTTGGACTTGCGACAGAACTTGACTGCGGACTTGGTCTCGCATTGACCTACTACGAAGATATTGATCAATTAAGTGGTGGTTATCTCGAGTTTGAAGCAGCTAAAAGTTTCACCCTGAGTGAGTGTGTTGGGCTAGATCTTGCAGCAGGGGCAGCATGGTGCGATGATTATGAGCTCAATGCTGATGTTGATGGGGTTTCAAGCATGGACGGGTTCAATCATTGGTATGTCACAGCGGCTCTTCCCATTGCACTTAAAGAAGATGTGACCCTAACACCATACATCAAGTATGTTGATGCAGCTAGTGACCTTGACAGCAGTCTTGTCGATGCGGGGGCGGAGAGTGACGATCACTTCTATGCTGGTGTTTCTCTCTCGATCGCATTCTAAGAAAAATTTAACTGAATGAATTCATAGTTCAGTTTGTCTGGAGAATGGGGGTCTGCATTGCAGGCCCTCATTTTTTGTGGCCAGATTTGAAGGCCAAATGCTCATGTAGCTATGGCTACTTGAGCTCGCTTTTGGTTTTGAGTAAATCAAAGGAGGTTCCGCAGTACATGCATCGCCATCGCTGAATGACGGCCGCATTGAGGACCGCGGTGGTGCCATAGTTGAATGGCTTAACTCGATATGCCTTGTCGTGTTTGCGGGCCAGATTATCAAGAAACGGGGTCGATTTACACAGTGGGCAGAGTGTGCTCCTGCGTTTCATGTAAGCGATAAGCCAGGAGACCATGCAGATCCCTAAGCTGGCCACGATCAACTCAGCCGAACGTTTTCCAAACTCCGGAGCAGCGAAGAAGAATGCTACCACAGAGGTGATCAAGGCAACGATGCCTAGGTAAAATAGAAGAGTGAAAAAAACAGCTCCGATGAACTTTTTTTTGTAGGGCACAGATCGCGCCCTTTGGTCTAACGAGGGCTTATGCTCTTTATGATTGGCACCATGGTGTTTGTGTTCCGAATCTGGCATAAAGCGTTCGTTGAGCTCAGAGCATTCTTACAAGAGAGGAGCAATGACAAGGCTGACAATCGCCATCACGTTGATGA
>CAWVVN010000104.1:0-6984 GCA_963933605.1 uncultured Verrucomicrobiales bacterium | reverse complement strand
TTCTAAGCCAGTTCTAAGCCAGTTCTAAGCCGTTCCTGAGGCACGCCTCCAAGAGCTGACGTATTTACCACGCCAATCAGCGTTTACCTTTGTTCGGCTTTTTTTCTGCCCCTCCTTTTTTATTACCACCTTTTTCTCCACCCCCAATGGCATTCAAGGTCGACTGCCAGCGCTTTTTAAAGTTGTCATTCTCCTCAGACAAAGCCTCGACCGCAGGCTCAGCCGTGCTCTTCAAATCCATCAGCCATGCGTAACATATCGCGCGCTCAGTCAGGCGCTGACCGTCGAGCGTCTCCAGGCTAAGCTCAAACATCTGCCGATACATAGCCAGCATACTCTCAGCTTGAATGTCACTCCATGGCAGGGAGATTTCACCGTCATCACGTTTCAGCCTCAGCCCATCTTGGTTAGCCGCTACTACTTCATCAAACATTCTTCCACCCACTGAATAGACATTGATACGCAGAGAAGACTTGAACGCCGCTTTACCGACATCATCAAGAAATGAGCCCGCAGATGTTGATAGATAAATCCACGCATCTCTCTTTTTGATATCCCCTGGCTGTGTGGCGGCTTTCAGCAGCAGTTGCCGGGCTTCTGCAAACCTCGACAACGCCACAAGCTTATGGAATTCGGGCAACTGCTCCTGGTAAGAGGGAACCTTGAGCTTCTTCGCCTGGGCTTTGAGAGCCGCCGCTGCCGCCTTACTTTCGCGCTCAAGCTTCTCAAGCTTTTCAAGGTGGAGCTCAGCCCTTGTCTGCCATACTCGAATATGAAATTTCGCCCTGCCTTTGGTTTTCAAGGCATTGCCTGCCTTTTTAAGCTCTGCCATGTGGCCTTCAACCTGCTTCTTGTCTGCACTCACCGGCAAGGGGCTAAGGGCTTTCAGGCGAGCATGATCAGCTAAGTACTTCTTTGCGATGTTGTGATAAACCGTCAGCGGGCTTTCTTTTGGCAGCTCCGTTTCCTCAACGGCTTTAAACACTGGCACCGCAGCATCCCAAGCTCCGATCTCCCAGTTTTTTAACGCCACCGCCATCATCTTCAGGAGCATCATGCTATCCCCATCCTTGTTCAACTTGGGTATGATTTCGGTGCCTGAAAGCTGCTTGGACAATAAGGCGACATCACTATCACTGGCTACTTTCCTGTTTTGGATATGTTGGCCCAATCTAGCGCTTGCCACTTCTGCTTTTTCGGTATCACCAGCAAGCCAAGCCGCGATAACCGCCTCAACCCCCGCCCACGACGCTGCAGGTTCCAAGACCCTTTTGTCGTTCATCAGGTTTTCAAAAATCGCTTTCGCCTCCAGATAACGGCCCTCGCCTAGTTGTTTGTGTGACTGATAAAACAACTTCCCTATCTCGGCCGCCAGCTCAGGAGAATAGTTGTCATCATCAGCAAACATGGCTGCGTTCATGTTTACCGCAGAGCCCGAGCCAGAGCGCTCGTCATTAGCTCCATCCTTATTTTTAAACCCCACCACCGCTAAAATAGTGATCAGCGCAATGAGACCAGCGACGACCAATGCCGTGACGATTATTTTGTCACGTGTTCTGCGTTGATCCCGCTCGCTACAATACACCGGATCACTGGCCCCTACTGAGTCGATGACATGATTGGCAAGTGCACGGGCACCCTCCATCTCAGCATAGGACTCGAAACGATCTTCACGATGAAAAGCCATTGCCCTCTCAACCCACTGGCGTGTCTCAGGCTTTAGCCAAGGAGCAATTTTTGCAAGAGGCTCAATATGCTCTTTGCCATGCAGTACGTCACGTGACGATTTCGACTGCTCAGGGATGGATGGTCTACCGGAAAGAGCATGATAAAGAGTTGCCCCAAGTGCATACATATCACTGCGGAAATCCTCGTGTTCGCCCGTCAACGCCTCTGGAGGCACGTAGTAGGGCGTAGCCCATATCTCTTCAGCTTTAGCCACTCCCCCTTGGGTCACCAGCGCCAGACCAAAATCAACGATCTTCACATGGTCGTTAGTATCAAAAAGAATATTCCCCGGCTTGATATCGCGGTGTATCAGACCCGCATCTTGGGCCGCCTGCAAACCTGCGATAATTTCTTCACACAATGGCAGTATCTCAGCCTCACTGATCGCGCCCTCACGCGCCATTCTCTGCTCTAGACTTTCGCCCAGCACCAGCTCCATCGCGATGTAGAAATGGCCAAAGGCTTTACCCACCGTAAACACCCTGACCACATGAGGATGACTGATGGCCGCCGTGATCATCGCCTCATGCTGAAACTGCCTCATTCTCTGTTCATCTCGACAATATTCATCGTTGAGAATTTTGATGGCGACCTCACGGCCTAAGGTCATATCACGGGCAACAAATAACTTGCTCATGCCACCCACGGCATGACGGCCAATCAAACGATAGTTCCCCAGCTCACATTTTACCCGCGTATGCTCACCGCACTCTGGGCACACAACGTTGGTATACGGCTCCAAGGAGGAGGTATCCATTTGGCAGCCACATGAGCCGCAATGACCAATGTGCATATCATGTTCCTGCTCCTGCATCGCTTGGTGAACGTAACGAACTAAATGAGTTTTGAAACCAGAAAAGCTCCATTAATGGATGATCACCCTATGATCACACAGCGGTCAGGTATCGGGCAAACATCGCATTCACAGCCTCACTTCTTCATCTCTTCGAGCCACTGTCTGAAAAACATTTCGGACGCCGCTTCAATCTGCTCATGCTTTGGATCATTTGCAGGCGCGAGCTTCATCAGACGCACCTCGATCTCTAGGCGCTGATTACCTCGCAAACAATGCAGCACCACCTTTTCTCCAGGCTGCTTGGATTTAATATGTTCACTGAATACTGACACCGAGTGCATTTCCAATGGCCGCCCCATTCCCATCCCCAATCCCAATCTCAGCCTGCCAGGCTTTTCTTCAGCGCCTAGATTGGCTGGCTTGGCTCGTTGCAGGTCGAGCTCATCAACACGGACGATCAAGTCCCCCATTCTAAGCCCCACCTTCTGTGCCGGCGTATCATCCAGTATATTTTCGACCCTTACAGCCTGAAGCCCAGCAGGCCCCCCAGGCTTGGCAGGCAAAATAACCCCTGTCATCCGAATGCCCAGAAAGCCTTTCCCTTTACCGAATTCTTTCTGCGTTACCATTTGCCTCATCAAGTTATAACAACGGGTCTGAGCCTCTGGATCATCGTTACCTTTCCAGGCTTTGTATAATAACTCAGGCGATGCCTTGATGTTTTCCTCAGACCACTTGTGCAGTCCCGCGTAAGCTTTTTCTCTCACCTCAAAATCATCTGATGAGAGCTTCTCCACAAGCCCTGGAGGCAGCTCGATATACTCAGCCTTAGGCGCGGCCAATAGTAATAAAGAGCTACTCATCAGTAGCGCGCTATAGATAAAAATACTGAACGTCTTTGATCTCATCATTTTAACACTTAAATTGTATCGGCATTAGGCAAGTTTTATTCCGCACACGGCGAAAGCTTAGTCCGTTGCTCATGTGAATTTCCCTAACACAGGCAAAGATCCCCTGAACCGAAACAACAGCACAAGAGACCCTATCAACGCTATCCAGGTAGAAACAAACATCAGTGGCTGCTCGCCAAACTGAAGCGACATCACAACGACGTAAATCACCTGCAACACCACAAACAGACCGGTTGCCAGAAACGCACCAACTGATATGACCACTGGTTTTTTCAACAGCAGCAATAAAGCGATCGCAAAAATGACAACACTACTCGTTATGCGCAACGCAGTTAACATAGAGTCGCCACCACTAAGCCATGTCGAAAGCTGGCTGAAAAAGTCGATAGAAACGGCACTACTGGATAAATTCAAAAATAGAATCAGGGCCAGAAATAACGCAACGGCTATGCGCAAGATAAGAAAGATGGTATGTTTTTTTTTCGCCATAATAGTTTGAACGAGGTTGTTATAATCTTCTATTTCAGTGATCAAGTTAAGTTGTTTATTCAAACTCGAGAGATAAGTCCAAGGCGACTGCCGAGTGGGTCAGCGCCCCTACCGAGATGAAGTCCACTCCCGTTGTAGCAATCTCGGCAATGGTGTCGATGGTCACACCTCCACTCGCCTCCAAAGCAACCGCAGAACCAGAATCATCCCGCATTGCCACTGCATCCCGCATTGCCACTGCTTGCCGCATCATCTCATGATTCATGTTATCAAGGAGAATGTAATCAACACCTCTAAGGCTCAAAAAACCCTGCACCTGCTCGAGGGTGTCTGCTTCAAGCTCCACTTCTACCCCTGCCCTTTCTGCGTGCAAACGATCAATGGCATGCTGCAAGGCGTCAAGTTGATGTTCTGCCACTAGGTGGTTGTCTTTGACCATTGCACGATCATACAAACCCATTCTGTGATTCTTGCCTCCTCCTGCAACAACGGCCCCTTTCTCTAGGGCACGCCATCCGGGTGTCGTTTTTCGGGTATCGAGAACCTTGGCATCTGTGGTCTCCACCTTAGCCACATAAGCACGGGTCTGAGTGGCAACTCCAGACAAGCGTTGCAGGAAATTTAAGGCCGTGCGCTCGGCCGTCAAAATCGAGCGTGCATGACCACTCACCTCTAACACACGCTCACCCTGCGACAGCGGATCTCCATCTTTCTTGAGCTGCACTACCTTAAGCTCTGGATTCACTCGGTGAAACACCTCTGCCGCGACTTCCATCCCTGCCAGAACCCCCTCTTGCTTCGCATAAATATAGGCACTTGAAATGCTGTCCTGCGGCACAAAGTAGGCCGAAGTCACGTCACCTGTCTGCAGGTTTTCACCCACATCTTCACGCAGAGCCAAGTCAATCAGTGCGCTGGTAACCTCACAAGAAATACTCATCGCAGCTACCTTCAACCACTATGAGCAAATTGACAACCCCCATTCCCTCTACCAAATACAAAAATTACCATTGTTAATCGCCTCGAATCTGGCAGAAGACTGCGCGCTATGCTGGCTATACAACATCTTCACATTGAATTTGGTGCGAGAGTCATTTTTTCTGACCTCTCGTTCGCCGTATTGCCCAAGGAGCGCATCGCTTTTGCAGGTCATAATGGCGCCGGCAAATCAACGCTGATGAAATGCATCGCGGGCATTTTAACAGCCAATAGCGGTAAGATCGTTAAACCCAAATACTGCGATATTGGCTACCTGCCTCAAGAAGGCATCCACATCAAAGGCATTTCACTTTGGGACGAGGTTGAAGCCGCCTTCGCGGAGGCTCGTGATTTACAGCGGAAAATCGATCAGCTTTCCGAAAACCTCCATGATCTCGATCCACGCTCAGCTCCTTATTCCGACCTGCTTCATGATATCGGTGACCTTGAGCTAAAACTTGAAGCAGCCAGCCCAGGAACCATCAAACCAAAGATGGAATCGGTGCTCACTGGCCTTGGCTTCAAACGCTCTGACTTCACCCGTGACTGCGGAGAATTCTCCGGCGGGTGGCAGATGCGCATCGCGCTAGCCAAACTACTGCTCGTGCAGCCACAAGTCCTGCTCCTGGATGAGCCTACCAACCACTTGGATATCGATTCCCAGAAGTGGATGGAGTCTTATCTGGTCAACTACCCAGGTGCGATTCTTATCATCTCCCACGATCTTGCCCTGCTCGACATGCTCACCACACGCACGATCGCATTCCACCACGGCAGAGCTGAGGAATATGCGGGCAACTATTCCTTCTACACCAAAGAATCCGTACTGCGTAAAGAAATCCTCGTTAAGCAATACAAAGCCCAACAAAGAGAAATCAAACAGGCTCAAGATTTTATCGATCGATTCCGCTCTAAAGCGACCAAGGCCAAACAAGTGCAATCCCGCATCAAGCAGCTTGAAAAAGTAAAGATCATCGAAATTGAACAGGACGACGCTGTGATGAGCTTCCGCTTCCCCGACCCTCTCGCTTCTGGGAATAGCGTTGCCACACTTGAAAACGCCTGTAAATCCTATGGCGAGATCAATATTTTTAACGACTTCAACCTCGAGATAACACGGGGCGAACGCATCGCTATCGTCGGCCCCAACGGCGCCGGCAAATCGACCTTTTGCCGGCTGATCACTGGACAGGAAACACCAGACAGCGGCAGCCACCACTTCGGCCACAAAGCGGCAGCTTCCTTTTTCTCTCAGAACCATGCAGACGAACTCGACCCCGATCTCAACGTGCTTGAATGCGCTGAAGCTTCCGCCTCCCGTGAGAACGCACCACTAGCGCGCAACCTCCTCGGCTGCTTTCTGTTTCGTGGTGATGATGTTTTCAAGAAGGTCGGCGTGCTTTCAGGTGGTGAGCGCTCACGCGTCGCACTCGTCTGCATGCTACTTCGCCCTGCTAATTTCCTCATTCTTGATGAGCCTACTAACCACCTCGACATTCAGTCCCAAGAGGTTCTCCAGAACGCACTCAGAGATTACCCTGGATCCTATCTCATCGTCTCCCACAACCGATCTTTCCTCGACCCGATCGTCGATAAGACACTCGAGTTCCGACAAGGTCAACCACCGCGAATGTTCGCCGGCAACATCACCTACTACATCGAGAAACTTGAGCAGGAAAAAAACGCTGCAAAATCACAAGCTAGTGCAAGCACAAGCCAGCAAGAATCAGGAGCCTCGACGGGAGGCAACCGCAAAGAACAGCGCAAGCTCGAAGCAGCTCGACGCCAGCAACGCACCCAAGTCCTGAAGCCTCTTCAAGATGAACTGCAAGAACTTGAACTCCAGATCTCAGAATACGAAGCCGCGCAGACATCACTGACCGGTCACATGTCAGACCCAGCTACGGCAGGCGATGCCGAGAAAGTGCAAGAGGCATCATCAGCTTACAAGGCCATCAGCGAGAAACTTGAGGCGGCGATCACACGTTGGGGTGAAGTGAGTGACGCCATCGAAAAAGCCGAGGCCGAGCTGTGACAAGAAACCACAGGCAAATCAGCCATCAGAAAAATCTCTGCCCCTGC
>CAWVVN010000103.1:0-6988 GCA_963933605.1 uncultured Verrucomicrobiales bacterium | reverse complement strand
GACTCTTAACAGGACTTCTTAACAAAACTGCAAGCACTACTCGCCATCCGCGCTCACCCACAGACTCATGTGGATGTGCCCCCTGCTCGACTCAAACGCCCAAACCATTCCGGGCAAGCCACATTTGAAGTCCCACCTACCACCATCGATACAGCGTTTGCTGGGTGCTTCGTTATAGTAGGCAACACGTGACCTCTGCCAGCCGCCACGTTGCTCATGCAGGCGATTAATTTTCTGCTGGATAGGCTCGGTAAAAATACGAAGCCGTTTGACCCATGCATCCTGAATGGCTTTTTGTGCCTCTGCATTCAAACTCGTGAAATCAATGCCATCCGCCTCATTCATCGGTTCACTCGCAATGGCGCGTTGCCCCAGTAGCAGCGCATTTTCATTCTTCACCAGACTCCATGCATGCATCAGCGCCAGCTCATCCTGCTTCCACAAGGTGGCAGGGTTAGCGCCTAAAAGAATAGGTCCAAATTCATTGGCCTCACCCTCGGCGAGTTCTAAGTGAACGATCGTCAAGTGATGCTCCGCCAAGCGAAACGCAAAGTCACCCTTACGAGGATCACCAAAGCAAGTGATCCAGTACTTGCCGAGAGCGTCCCCGCCCTCTTTGGCATCCTGAAAGGCCACCGCATTTGCCATCTTCCAACCCTCTGGTGAAAGCACCATCGACAGAACTTTCACCATCAATGCCCGTTGATCGTCATTGAGCTGGCTAATTCTAATGCCAGGTCGATTACCGCCAGTATAACGCATCTCCCAGCGCCGTTGATCCCCGCTATCGTGTAGGCATGCAGCACGCTGATCCTCATCTAAACTACTGACAAAAACACTGACCTCCTTGCGGAATGTGGATTCAAAGTCAGCAGCCGAAACCAACTCATCTGTCAGTGCTAACAATAAGACGGCGGCGGAGAGAACAAAGGGAAAGGACATGAATTCTGGATTACTGGTTAAGTGGTTCGTTGAACTAATAGCTCGATTGATAGCGTGGACCACTGACGATTGCCAATGACGATCACCTTACTTATATCAAAGCCTGTAGCCTGGCATCTCGTCTGATACCTGATCAATGCGGTGCTCGCTCAAGCCTGCTTGCTCTGCCCACTCGGGCCAGCGCTTAATCGCTCCGATGACCTCATCAATGACCTCATCGATCTTGCGCACACTTTGACTTTCTCCCAGCTTTCTCAAATCAGCGCGGCCAACATCTACACTTTTGCCATTCACTGAGGCAGCACGCATGCCGCTGGCTAGCGGATTAGTTGTGCTGGTCAGATCATAGGCTGGCGACACCGTCCACTGGCCGTCAGGCAGCATCAAAAAAGCATGGTTTTTGCCATGATCATCATCATTGCCAGCAAGCACGTTAAAACAAGCACGTCTGAAAATCTCCTCAACACCGATCTCACTACCGGTCAAGATACGTGTCAGATCCATCAGCTGCCCGTATTCAACACCATCACGGATGGCTGTATGCGTGATTCCTGAATAGGTGTGGATATGCCTCCTCGACTCACCGGGTCTATCAAAGCGCTTCGATAAAAAGTGGAACATGCCATTATCACATTCGAGCAAATGCGTTTCTGCCATGTTAATGCCCGCCGCATTGGCCATGATCGAGAAAGCATACTCCTCTTTGCCGTGTTGATAGTCTGAATCGAGATCAAACTTCAGCAGCCAACGCTCAAATCCAGTAGGAAGATCGCCACCCCCCGCCATCGTGCGTGAGAAGTCCTTATTGAAGCCCAGCAGCACCTTCGGCTGAGCTCCGCCTGGAGATAAGCTGGAGCGCATCAGTCCTGGTAAAATCTGATCGGTCCGACCATGCAGAAACGAAGTCGCATTATTAACAAGGTCCGCCACCTCTACGGTCAGCTCGTCACGGAAATCTCCCGTCGCCGCAGGAGGCTCATAACCAATAGCACCCATCGCATGTCCACCAGCACAGGCGAGCTTCTGAAGAACGCCAATACTATTCCAGGGGATACCCTTGTCTTGAAAAAACCGCTTCATCATCTGCTGACCCCACCAATCCGGCAGACTGTCTCCAAAAAGACCGAACAGCTGCCCAAATTGAGGCGTCGGAGTAGTCACGGATCCTTGCGTAGAATTCGGCAGGTAAACAGGCGAAAGCTCGAGACCTTGAGACTTCCACTCCTGATCGTATTCAAAAAAGATGCGCCCGTCTACGGCTTCTGCGAGATGCCCGATGGTAAGCTTGCTGTAACCGCCGAGATATTGAACTTCTATTCTCATATTTAGATTGATGTTTAGTTGGAACGATCGGAGCTGATGTCGGCTTGACTGTCAGAGGCGAGCTGTTCAGCAACTCTGACTGCCAATTTGCCACGGCTACGTCGCTGCGGAGCGCGATGCCGCCCAGTGCGCTCCACCGCCTCAAGTGATTCGAAACTTCTCTGGCCGCTAAATAAATTTCTCAAATCGGCATCAAGCCCCAAAACTACGGCCACCTTGGCAAGCCTCTGCAGTGAGCCTTTACCCTGCTGCTCCATAAGCTTCAGTGTCGAAAGACTGACACCTGCACGTTCAGCCAGTTCCTCTTGGGTGAGGCCCATCGCCAGGCGCTGACCTCGCAAACGCCGTCCTATGGTCTGAATCAGCACGTCCGGATTACGGAACTTAAAAGCTTCTATTTTATCCATGAAGCACGATATTGAGCCTTTGCGGCTAAAATAGCAACCGTTATGGAGGTCTTTTTTGGTTGCCACTTTGTATCATTCTGGCCAAGGAGATATCATGCAAATTCAAACCGCCGACTTTCTCATCAGCTCGCCTGACCTCGAAAGCTGCCCCGAGTCCAAGTTGCCGGAGTTTGCCTTCATCGGCCGTTCAAATGTGGGCAAGTCATCATTGATCAATGCACTGACTCGCAAAAAGGATCTCGCCATGGTCTCAAGCACTCCCGGGCGCACCCGCCTGATTAACTTTTTCCTCATCAACAGAAAGTGGACCCTCGTAGACCTTCCCGGCTACGGCTACGCCAAAGCATCCGGCCAACATCGCAACAAATTCAATGAGTTTGTCTCAGATTATTTGCTCAATCGCCCTAACGTCAGCTGCATATTTGTGCTGATCGACTCTCGCCTGAGCCCCCAAAAAATCGACCTTGAGTTCATCCAATGGCTAATCGAATCTGAAGTGCCCTTTGTGCTGGTGTTCACCAAAACCGACAAAGTCAAACCGGGCGCAGCCCAACGCAACATCGATCTATTCACCGAGGCGATGAGCGAATTCTGTGACGGGCTGCCAAGAATCTACAGCAGCTCCGCAAAAACCGGAGACGGCCGCAAGCAGATCCTCTCGTTTATTGATCAAGCCGTGGCTAATTTCTAGCTGACGATCCCGTATGGGCTCAGCGCATCCAGGATTTCCTGGCGTGCATTGCTGATCTCAGGAACGGCCGCACCGGTGAGCTTTTCTGCGGTGTTCTTGTAGAGGTCGCTGGTCGCCATGAGTGCATCGACAGGAACTTTAAAGTTCTTACCGAGCTCTACACGTTCATCCATGCGCTCCTTGTTGAGCAATACATCAGCTTCAGGCACCGAGTCGCAGAGGAACTTGCGGAACATTTCCTTAGAGTTCTCGACAATCTTGCCGTCAGCGTATGCCGCGGCATCCCAGTAACGTGAGGAGTCGAGTGTGCCGACCTCATCAATGTAAATCATCGAGTGGCCATCACCAGCGGCATTAGGAATATAGCCAAATTCAAACTTAGTATCCACGAGCAGCTGGCCGGCTGTGGCCGCCTGATCTGAGATGATCTTAATGCCCTCAGAGAGCAGCTTTTCATAAAGCGCTACATCCTCCGGCGTGTGGAAAGCGAAGGCCTCAAAATTATCGACAATTTGCTCACGGGTAACGTTGACATCGTCTTTCTCAGGGACACCGGGGATGCCCGTAAGAATGCCCTTGGTCGAAGGCGTGATCAGAAGCTCGTCGAGCCTTTGCCCGTTCTGAAGGCCATCTGGCAAATCAATACCGCAGATATTGCGCTCCCCACGATCATAACCGCGCCACATGCTGCCCGTAATATACTGGCGCGCAATGCCCTCCACCATCACAGGCTTAGCCTTCTGCACAATCCACACCAGCGGATGAGGTGACTCAAGGATATGGTTTCCAGCAAGCCCAGCTTTCTCAAACTCATCAAACCAATGCAGGGCCGTAGCATTAAGCGAGGCACCTTTCCCAGGAACACCCTGCAGACCGTCTTCACCTTGCCAAATGATTTCATAGGCGGAGATACGGTCACTGATGACCATCACTGCCAGCTCTGTCCCTGGGGACACCTGGTATCCACGCTCCTCAATGATGCGGGCACTGTCCTCTTCACTGAGCCAGTATACGGAGCGTACTTTGCCACTATGGACATTTCCCTGGTGATTGATCGGAAGGTCGTCGGTTTTTGCGATGGCGAGATTAGCTAGGCTCATTTTGAAATATCTTGGTTAGTTTTGGGTCAAATTAAGAAGAAGAGATAAAAGGTGATTCATTTCCTAAGCAAGTGACTGGCACCGGTCAACCCAAACTAGACTGCATGTCAAAATTAAAGGGCCGCCGTGACTTTGCCGTTGAGTTCACCCGATAATGATCGTAACTTAACGGCCACTCACACCATGAAAGAAGCCACGGATCAGATAAAGGATTTCCTCCAGTTCATCGCCTTACAGTTTATTGAACACCCTGACCAAGCTGAGCTTCGTATTGCCGAAGTCAGCGAGGACCGGGTCAACTTCCGTTTGATCGTTGCCCAGTCAGATGTCGCTATCCTCATTGGTCGTAATGGATTCACGGCGAGCGCGATCCGCAATGTCATGAAGGCTGCCGCCATCCGTCAAGGCATGCAGGCCGGGCTTCAGATCCACTCCCACGAGGAAGAGCGCCAACGCATGGCTGCCATCGAAGCCGGCGAGATTATTGACGACGGCAGCGGCCAAGACACCGACGAGGACTAGCTAGCCAACGGATTCCCGCTCAAATTCCTACTCAGCATCTGAACGCCTGATGGAAATGAAATAGGGTGACAGCAGCGTCTCCGCCCTGACATCAAGCCCACCGGTGAACCAGGCACGCATCGTATGCGGCCCCTTGTCGAGCTGCACCTTAAAAGTTACCTGCGTAGCATCCTCGGCGAAGTCCTGATACCAGCTTTGTTTGCCGATCTTCAGTGCCGCACTGCATACATCGAGCGCCTCACCGCCGCGATACCAATCGATAG
Organism: uncultured Verrucomicrobiales bacterium; assembly: GCA_963933605.1. Taxonomy (GTDB): domain Bacteria; phylum Verrucomicrobiota; class Verrucomicrobiia; order Verrucomicrobiales; family Akkermansiaceae; genus Oceaniferula. The sequence goes on along the minus strand of CAWVVN010000103.1, from coordinate 1,740 downwards.
CCGTCTTTGAAATCAGCCCTTCCGGCCCTTGATCGACATCCTCAGCCTCAATGCCAGCGCGGATCGCGTAACCCGTTTCCTCAGGCCAGCGGCGCAGGGTAAATTCATATTCGCCAGCGGTTTCCGCCAGCACCTCCCAGTAACCAAAACTCGGCTGACCGGAGCGCACCCCTGCTTGGTTCCAGACTACGTCACTATCGTCATTGCGCATCTCCATCGTCGTCAGATGCACCTGCGGGCATTTCTCAGAGCCGATGTGCACCGGTGAGGCGTGGTGGAATTCAAGCGAGCACTGCTGCCACCACGTATCATACTCAGCACGCAGCTTGGCCACCACCTCTGGATGCTGTGCCGCGATATCTTTACGCTGCTCAGGGTCACTACTCAGATCATAAAGCTCTTTACCTCGAATCAAGCGCCAGTCTCCCTGCATCACCGCAGAAAAGCGCCACTTGATCGGATGCGGTAAACGCTGCGTATCCGTGATTACTACCCGCTGCTGCCACTCCTTTCCAGACCCTGCACCTTTTCCTTCTATCAGCGGCCGTAGGCTTTTACCTTCTGTTGCGGGTGATTCCACCCCACAGAAATCAAGCAGAGACGGCATCAGATCGGTATAGTTCGTCAGGCACGCCACGTCCTTACCCTCACTGATTCCTCCCGCCGGGTAACGCAGGAAAAACGGCACCCGGTGGCCACCATCATAGGCCGAAGCCTTGATACCACGCATGCCGGCATTATAGCCGCCACTGATGAACATCTGCTCATCGTAATCAGCACCCTTGGCTGTGCCGTTATCAGTCATGAAAATGAGAATGGTATCATCCTCCAGCTCCTGCTCCTTGAGAAAGCCACGCAGCCGCTGGAAGTTTTCATCGATGTTGGTGATCATGCCATAGAACCTCTTGCGATCATCAGGCATGTCTTCGGCGGCATAAAGGTCACGGTATTTCTTCTCCACATTGTAAGGCGAGTGCGGCGCGTTCGGCGTGATGAAGCACAGGAACGGTTTGTCCTTGTTGGTTTTGATAAACTTCATCGCCTCGGTGAAAAACACATCGGTGCAATAGCCCTTGAATTTCTTCGGCTCACCATTCACCAGCAGCGTATCGTCGACATAGTTATTACCCCAGTGATCCGAGATCTGAGCCAGCCCCCCACCCCGGTGATACACCGTCTCCTGAAAACCCCGGTCCTGCGGCCGGTAAGGATAGTCATCCCCCAAGTGCCACTTGCCAAACAACCCCGTCGCATACCCATGCTCCTGCAGCACCTCCGGTAGAGTCACCACATCCTGACGAAGCAACGATGCCCCACCGATCGTATGCCAGACCCCCGTCCTGTTACAGTTCAAACCCGTCAACAATCCAGCACGTGTCGGCGCACACGTCGTGCCCACATGAAACTGCTCAAACCTCACCGACTGCTCATAAAACTTATCTAACGAAGGCGTTTTAATCACCGCATTCCCATGACAACCCAGATCCCCATAACCCTGGTCATCCGTCAGTACCACCACGATGTTAGGTTTGCGTTTAGCTGACTGGTCTACCTCTGCCATCACAGAAGATCCACTAGCGAAAACACACAAGATGACACCAACCCATGCCTTCACACGCACCAACTCTCTTTTCAATAATCCATTCATAAATTGACACCTCTTTTCCGAGGCAGCGACACGATAACAAAAACCCCCACCTTGACCATTCAATCTTTCCATCTGATCCCACTTGGCGTCTT